>PEXN01000068.1 GCA_002774685.1 Elusimicrobia bacterium CG08_land_8_20_14_0_20_51_18
TCGACCGCAACGGGGACGGAATTTGCGACACCTGGGAAGAAGAGGCCAGGAAGGCCGCTGAAGAGGCTAAAAAAAAGCCGGTCGCTCCGGATGGTTTAAGGAGTGGGACGATCGCGCCGTCCCTTGCCTCCGCCCCGGACAAAGGGGAAATAAAATCTCCCGCCCCTAAGATCCCTGAAAGTTTTTACGAAAAGCTCCGGAAATTTTCGCTTATCCCGCTGCTTTCCGCGGTTTTGCTGCTCGTCGTCCTTTCCGAGATCCTTAAGGCCAAAATTCCGAAATACCTCCTTTTTCACAGGGATATCTGGAACTGGCTTCTTTTCCTGTCCTTTTTCTCCTGCGCGCTGGGCGGCATTTTCCTTTATTTCGGATTTTTCCCGGAATATAAAAATTTTCTCTTCAGGTTGCATCTCTGGGGCGGTTTCATCTCCTTCATCGCGGGTTCGTATCATTTTCTCGAAAGATACAGGTGCATGACTCCTTTCAAAAAATGCCTTTAAATTACGACAGGAAATATTTTTTGACCGAATGCGAAGGTTTTAACACCTTCCTTTCCTCCAAGGGATTGAAGCTTTCTCCAAGACTGCGCAGGATACATAAGGAAGTTTTCGGATTCAGGCCGGGAAAGGTACTGGATTTCGGCTGCGGCAGGGGGGAACTGGCCCTGAATTTCGCGCTCGGCGGCGCCGAAACGTATGGCGTGGACGTTTCGGCCGCCGCTCTGGAGCTTTCTAACGAAATAAAGGCGCATTGGCTGAAAAATTCTCCGCAGATGCGGCTGGAGTTTCTGAAACTGGAGGAAGAGAGGCTTCCCTTTGAAAGCGGTATTTTCGACGTCGTGATATTTTCGGACATAGCTGAGCATCTGGAGACCGGGGAGCTGGCGAACTGGCTCGCCGAGGCTTTCAGGGTTCTCAAAACTGGCGGCCATATCGCCGTCCATACCTCGCCGAACAGGATCTTTCTCAACTGGGGCCTGCGCCTTTACTGGTTCGTGGGTTTTTTTAACGGGGTGAGGCTGGGGTGGAACATGAAGGCGGCGCTGCCCGAGGGGCTCAGGGACGGCTTTCACGTGAACGAGCAGACCGCTTCTTCGCTGGAAAAAGCCCTGAAAAAGAGCGGTTTCTCCGGAATAAAGACGGGGTTCTGGAAAAATCCCCACTACGTCTATTACTTCCTGAAGGACGACAGATTCATAATGATACTGAATAGGCTCTACCGTTTTTTGCCTTTTAAACAGCTTTTTTTCGCCGACCTTTTCGTAACCGCAAAAAAATAATTCTCAATACCGGAAAAATTAGATAAAATAAAGGCTTAATGGAAAAAGAACTGCTTATCTATTTTATGTCCGGTACGGGAAATTCCTACCGAGCCGCCTCCTGGTCGGCCGAAACGGCCAAAACTAAAAACTTCGCGGTTAAGCTACTCCCTCTCGGCAGGGCCCTTCCCGGAAAGGAGCTTTCGCCGGGGGAGAACTCCTGGCTCGGCGTTTTTTATCCGACTCACGCCTTTACCGCTCCCTGGCCGGTCATAAAACTGGCCTTAAGGCTTCCGCGCGGCAAGGGGACGAAAGTCCTTATAAGCGCCTGCCGCGCCGGCTGGATGGCGGGTTCCTGGCATTTACCGGGCATCGAAGGAACGGGTACTGTTTTGATCTCTTTGATACTGCTGCTCAAAGGGTATGACGTCAGGGGTTTTCAGGGACTGGATATGCCGAGCAATTGGCAGGCCGTGCACTGGGGCCTGCGGGCGGACAACGCGAAATGGTTCATAGCCAGGGCTAAAGTAAAGACGGAGGATTTCGCCGGCCGGATCTTTTCGGGGGAAAGGATTTACAGAGGCTGGTTCTTTATTTTCGCCGGTTTTATGCTTTCTTACGTGAGCCTTATGTATCTGGTTCTCGGCAGATTTTTTCTGGCCAAGATAATGTTCGCGGACTTTAACTGCGATTCCTGCGGGATATGCTGGAAGAACTGCCCTTTCGGGGCGCTGAAACCGGTTCTAGGCAGGCCTTACTGGACCCTGAAATGCGAAAGCTGCCAGCGCTGCATCGCCTACTGCCCCCAAGGAGCCATACAGACGGGGTTCCTGTACCTCGCGGGTTTTTACTGGGTTTTTCTCGGAGTTTTCGGCTTTTTACCCGTTATGATTTTCGAGCGTTCTTTCGGTCTGGGGTCCTGGCTGGGTTTTAATCTTTTTTATATCTTCTATTCTCTGGTCTGGATCTGGTTCGGCTACCTGTTTTTGTTCTTCGGGGCCAAAATAAGGCCTTTGAATTCCCTTCTGACCTGGACCACGCCCACTAAATTTTTCCGCCGCTACCGCGAGCCTTCCACTTCTCTTAAAGACCTGTCCTGAGATAACCACAAAAATAGACGGTCGTCCAAAAACGTGGTTATAATTAAATTATTTTTTCAACGCAGCATTGGCGGCAGACTGGCAATTTGCCGGAATCAGCCAGGGCCAGTATCATCCCGGTCTTTTTCATGTTTTTGCTGAAAATCTCCTGAAGGTTTTCTGTTTTGACGTTACCGGCCGTGAAATTCGTCAGCATCGGGCAGAGCAGGACGTTCCCGGAAGGGGTTATCACGAAATCCCGGCCGATGAATCTGCAGTTTTTGTTTTCCGTTCCGTCTAAAACGCTTTCCGTCTCTATTTTGAGGCCGTTTTTTGAAACCGCTTTTATTTTCCTGAGAGTTTTTTTCGCCTTTTCCAGTTCTTCAGGCGCCAGGCCCAGGGCGTTCAGGTAGGAGTGGGTCTTTACGGCCTCGAAGCCGAGTATTTTATTGGTTTCGGCCAGTATTTCCGGAGTCAAGGCGCTGGCCAGCTGAAACCTTATCCTGTTGGCGTTCACGCTTTTGGCCAGCCTGTACGCTTCTTCCAGATATTTATAATTCAGTTTAGAGACCGTGACATAAACGAAGAGCTTCGGATATTTAAGTTTTTTTTGGGCTTTTATTCCGCGCAGGGTTTTAAGCGCCTCGAAAACCTTCTGGAAGGCGTCGTTGCTTCCCCTTATGAAATTGTGTATGTTTTTCGGCCCGTCCAGCGAGAATATCATGGTGTTGAAGAGGCCTTTTCCGGTTATTTCCTTTATGGCTTCCCGCGTCAGGGCGTTCCCGTTGGTCACGGTATTGGGGATTATCCCTTTCGCTTTAGCGTCCAGCGCGAGCTTTAAAATATCTTCGTTCAGGAAAGGCTCTCCACCTATATATGTAGTTCTTTTTACGCCGAAGGCGGCCAGTTTTTCGTGCAATACCTCCAGTTCCTCCGTCTTTAAAGCTCCTTTCCCCTCGCCTCTAAGTTTTCTATAATCTTCTTTCCAGAGCGAGCAGCTCTGGCACTTTAGATTGCATTTATAGTCTGTTTCGATGATGCAGCGCGCGGGCTTCTTAAATGGCTCCATATAATAAGAGAATAACATATTTCGGAATAGTGAAGAGTATTTCCAGCTGGTCGAAAGTGGCCAGGGAAATGATTAAAGCGCTGTCCAAACTCGGCGTCGAAACCAATATCTACGAGAGAAAAGGCTTTCTTTACGAAGAGGCTTTCGATCTGGGCGAATTATCCGGGAAAATTAACAATGAATTTTCCGGCGACCTGGTTTTCACCTTCGAACATCCGAAAAATTACCCCCGCCTCCCCGCCGGGAAGCGGAAAATGGGTTTTCTGGTCTACGAGTTCACTTCTCTGCCCGGGGAGTGGGTGGAAAACGTGAACGAATACCTGGACCTGGTTTTTGTGCCTTCCCGGTTTACGGCCGAAGTGTTCCTGAATTCCGGCGTGGAAAAAGGGAAACTCAGGATTTTAAGATACGGGATCAACCCGGAATATTACCGGCCTTCTTTCGTGAAAAACGAAAAACTGACTTTCCTTTGCGTGGGTTCGCCCCAGAAAAGGGAGGCGGCGGACCTGGCGCTGGAAAGCTTTGCCAGGGCTTTTCCGGATAAAGCGGATGTGAAACTGATTCTCAAGCTTTCTTACAATACCGCCGGGCCGAAAAGCTTCGAAATAAGCGGTTTCGCCGGTATGCTGGAAAAATATTCCCGCAAGCTGGGCGACAGGCTGGAGATCGTGAAAAAAAGACTTTCGGAGAAGGAAATGGGGGAGCTTTACGGGAAAAGCGACGTTTATTTTTCTCTTTCCAGGGCGGAATCTTTCGGGCTCCCTTTTCTCGAGGCCCTCGCCTGCGGCAAACCGTCGGTTTGTCTCGATTACTCGGGCCAGCGGGATTTTCTGGACGGGGAGAACGCTTATTTCGCGCCTTACGGGATGGCGGAAACTTCCGGCGAAGAATACGAGAGAACGGCCCGAAAACAATATATCGCCCGCCCTGACACGGCCGGCGCCGCGGAAATACTGAAAAAAGTTCACGCCGAAAGGGGAAACCTAAAAAGACCGGTTCTTAAAGAAGGATTGGAACATTATTACTGGGAAAATATCGCAAGGGAATTCCTCCAAATGATATAAAGAGGAAGCGCAAATAAAAAAGCCCCGATTGCCCGGGGCTTTTTTTATTTAACGCTTTGATCCTTAGAACTTATAGCTCACGCTGAAGGCCGGCAGATGCGCCGCGGCGGTGTAAGTGCCGTTAAGAACGTTGCCGTAGGAATCGTCCTGGACGCTGCTGTCGATTTCCCTTTTCATGAAATGCAGATAGGTATATGAAAAGTCGAATACCCAACTGCCTTTGGCGTATCCGGTGCCTATCGAAAAAGCCAGTCTGTCGGAATCGGGAACCCTGTTCTCAAAATATTTTTCTTCAACCGGGTTTTTGTCGTAGAATATGCCGCCCCTGAGCTTGAGGTTGTCGGAATATTTATATTCCGTACCCAGCCTGTAAGCCCAGACGCTTTTCCAGTTCTTTTTGTTATAGGTAGTGCTTGTGGCGGTTTTTATGGCCAGCGTGCGATAAGTGGTCCAGTTGGTATAATCCATGGTGAAGGAATAAAGCCATTTATCGTTATGCTTGTAAGCCGCGCCCAACTGGAAGGTGTCGGGAAGCGTCAGTGTGGTCGAAGCGGCTTTCCTGGTTATTAAAAGGAGTTCTCCGTCCATGTCTATTTTAACCTGGCTTCTGTAATTGGCGCCGAGATTCCATTTTTCGCTGAGTTTGTAGAAAGCGGCGAGATTGTAGCCGTAACCGGCGCCGTCCCCTGTCATTTCAACCGCCATGCCGGGATAGCTGTTTAACGTGGCTTCCACGGACATATAATCTATGCCGGCTCCTAAAGACAGTTTTTCGCTGGCTTTATAAGCGGCGTTGAGGTTATAGTTAAAGGCCTTTATATCCGAAAGAGTGGCCACCGCATCGGCTTGGGCGTTAACGCCCCAGTTGGTTTGGAGGCCGAAGGGGGCGTTTACTCCGAAACCGAAGGCAAACTTGTCGCTGTATTTATGAGTAGCATAAAACTGGGGTGGAGTGTGCAGTCTTTTGGCTATGGTGTCGTCTCCGCCGGTATATTCGTGTTTCATAAGCGGGTATATCATAACGGTGCCGAGAGAGAACTGGGTTTTCTCGAGCTCCGTCATAGCGGCCGGGTTATACCATACGGCGGAAGCGTCGTCGGCCACGGCTACGAAGGAATTCCCCATGCCGTTGGCTTTGGCGCTCTGTTCCGATAATCTGAAGCCGGCGCCGTAGGAATTCGCGGTCAGAAGCGTCAGCATTAATGCCTTTAACAATGTTTTCATCGTTTGTCTCCTTGAGGGCTGCCCCGGTCCTGACGCGCGCCCCGCATTTAGTCCGAAATTTTCCAGAGCTTCAGCATTTTGTCGTTCCCGGCGGAAACGAGGAAATCCTTGTATACGGCTATACAGTAAATTTCATCCGAATGGGCCTCTATTTCCGCTTCCGGTTCGAAGTCCTTGCTCAAGACCTTTATATACTCGCCTTCGGCCATCACCGCGCGGTCCTTGTAGAAATTTATGTGATTTACCCAGGTGGAGTTCTTCATCTTTTTTACCAGGTCCAGGTTCGCGGCGTCCCAGATCTCCAGCGTTTTTTCCATCGAGGTGGAAACGAAAATAAATTTCAGGTCCGCGGAAAAGTCCAGGAAGTTCACGCCGTAAATGTAATCGGCGCAGCTTTTGACCAGTTTCATATCCCTGTCGTAGATGCGGAGTTCGGAACCGCCGACCGCTATCCTGTCCTTTGAGGCGGCGAGCGCCTTTATGTCGCCTATCCCGGGAGAGACCGTTCTCTTCGAAACGGAGTCTTTCAAATTCCAGAGCTTCAGGGTCTGGTCGTCGCTGGCGCTTATGAAATTTTCTCCGTCCAGAAAAGCCAGCGCGTTCACCCTGGATTTATGTTCCGCGAACACGCGTGCCGGGGAAAAATCCGGGTTGTTCCAGGTCTTGACGCTCCCGTCGTTGCCGCAGGAGAGAAGGGATCTTTTGTCCGGGGAAAAAAGCACGCGCGCTACGTCGCCCTTGTGGGCTTCTATGGTCTTAAGATTTTCTAATTCCGGGAGCTTCCAGGTCTTTATGGCATTGTCTTCCCCGGCGGAGACCAGCGTGTCTTCAAAAACATCCAGGCAGAGTATGCCATCTTTATGTCCCTGCAGTTCCTTCACGAGTTCCAGTTTCATTATTTCCCCGCTTTTCCCCTGTCAAAAGGCCCGTTTCCAAAACATTTCTATAAATTATATAATTTTTGACTGCCTGCTTGTAAAGGAAATTGTCCTATGCTTCACAGGGTAAAAAACAGCGTTAAAAGTTCCATAAAGGACGGGGTTTGTTGGGCGGCCATGTTCGGCTTCGTGGAACCTTACATAGTGCCTTTCGCTCTCGGCTTGGGCGCCTCCAATCTGGTGATAGGGATAGTGCGCTCACTACCGGTGTTGATGGCGTCTTTCGCCCAGGTCTTCGCCGAATTTTTCGTCTATTACTTCAAAAGCTGCAAAAAAGTCGTTTTCTGGACGGTTTTCGCCCAAGCCCTCAGCCTTTTTTTTGCCTCGCTCTGCGTTTTCGCGCCGGCCGGCCCGGCGATATATCTTTTCATATTTTTCATGGTTTTTTACTCGATAGGCGGAGGCATCGCCACGGCGCCCTGGCTTACTCTTGTGGGTGAATATCTGCCCGCGGATAAGAGGGGAGAGTTCTTCGGTTTCCGGAACAGGCTTATAGCCGTGTCCTATTTTTCGGCCAGTTTCCTGGCTTCCCTCCTGCTTAACGTTTACGGCAAACACCTCGTCAGCTTTTTTGTGCTTTTTTTTACGGCGTCCCTTTTCCGTTTTTGTTCCGTACATTATATCTCCCTGATGTACGAGTCCCCCAACCGGTTCCATATCCCCAGGACTTTTTCGGGTCTTATTTTCCCGGTAAGGGGGGATGAAGGCCACCCGGGAGTGCATAAAATCTTCATCTCGCTCTTTATCCTTCTTTTCTCCACCTACATAGCCGCGCCCTATTTCAGCGTTTACGTGCTCAAGGACCTGGGTTTCGATTATGTCAGGTATATGATAGTTATGAGCATAGGACAGTTCCTGACCTGGATGCTGATGAAATACTGGGGTATTCTTCTCGATAGGAAAGGCTGTATCTCGGTCCTTAAATACGCTTTCTGGTTCATCCCTGTGGTTTCGCTGCTTTGGCTTTGTAGCGGGAATTTTTACTATCTCACCGCCGTGGAGATCTTTTCCGGCGTGGCCTGGAGCGCTTTCGGCCTGGGGGTTACCAATTTGGTCTACGAGTACCTGGAACCCCCGCTCAGGACCAGATATAATTCCCATCTCATTTTCCTCATGTCCCTGGCCCAGTTCGGGGGTTCCCTGCTGGGCGGTTTCCTTTACGACCATTTTTCAGGCGTTTACGACCATCCTTTTTTCATAGTTCTCGGCCTTTCCACGGCCGGCCGCTTCGCCGCGCTTCTGCACTTCTATTCCGTGAAAAAACATCTAGTAAGGTAGAGGATTCGGGTATGGGCCTTTGGGCCTATAAAAGGCGGGGCCCAAAAAGCGCTTTTTGGAAGCATTAAGGACTTGATATCCTGGGCGGGGGGAGCTATAACATATCCGTGATGAATTTTACGGAGGTCAATATGAAGAAGATAATTATGATTTCGGCGGCCATCGCGGCCCTTTGCGGCTTTTCCTACGCAAACTCTTTCGAGGAAGACATAAATTCCGCCAACGGGTCGCAGGAAGTCGTCGTACCCCAGCCCCGGATGGAGAACGCCTCCGAAGCTTCCGAAAAAGACCTGGCCGCCTTTTACGAATATTTCGATAACATGATGAAAACCCGGGAAGTGTCCGGCGAAGCCGATTTCGATTTCGACAAATCGGGGGAAATGACCAAGGCTTCCGTCCTTTACAACATAGACCTCGAGGCGATACGCAACGAGTACCTTAAAAGCCCCATAACGTTCAAGACCTCCAAAGGTACCGTGGTTTACGTCAGCGGTTCCAAATCCTCCAACTGCCCGGACCTTTCCAACAGTTGCAAGGATAAGGAAAAATTCTTCATGGTCCTTACCACTTCCGGCGGCCAGACTTTTTTCATAAGGGCCATGGAAATAATAAACTGGTCCATTTTTATGAACGGCTCGAAGACCGTGGTCATAGACGGCGAGAAATACGTCGCTAAAGTGCATGCCAACGCTTCCGATCCCGAAAAGAGCAAACTGGAGATAAAAGGCCCCCGCGGCGCGGTCATAAGCTCCTCGCTCGACAAGCTGGGAGAGGCGCTTGCGGCAAAAGGCGTGGACGTGAAGCTTTCCAAAGCCTATAAGCTGGCTTACGGCAACGAAATTATGCAGACCGGCAAGGGAAACGCCAAATTCACGGAAAGCAAGCTGCTATTGCTCATCCCTTTTCCGGTGGTGGACTCCTCCAGCTATTTCCTCATAAAGGCCGATGATATAAAGCCCGCCGGCACGGCTTTCCCTTCTATGGAACCCGGTTACAGCTTCAAGCTCGACGAAGGGAAACTCCAGATCTCCAAGCTTTGATTTCGGGCTGAGAAAAAAGACCCCGCCGTTGCGCAACGACGGGGTCTTTTAATTTCTCCCTTTTTTCGTTTTTTTGAGTGATGAAGATTTTCTAAAATTATATAATTACTATGGAAGGGAAGAATACCGGGAGGAGTTTTTGATGATAGAGGACATACGGAATGTTTTTAAGAAAGATCCGGCGGCAAGAAGTTTCGTCGAGGTTCTGTTCTGCTACCCCGGGCTTCACGCCCTGTGGCTGCACAGGTTCGCGCATTTCCTCTGGAGAAACGGCCTTCTTTTGCCGGCCAGGCTCCTGGCTCATGTCTCGAGGCATTTTACCGGCATAGAGATACATCCCGGCGCCAAAATAGGGAGAAGGTTTTTCATAGATCACGGGATGGGGGTGGTCATAGGCGAAACGGCCGAAATAGGCGACGACGTCCTCATGTACCAGGGGGTGGTCCTGGGCGGTACCACGCTCGAAAAGAAAAAAAGGCATCCTACGATAGGGAACGGCGCGGTGATAGGCGCCGGCGCCATAATCCTGGGTAATATAAGGATAGGAGACAGTGCCCGTATAGGGGCCGGCTCGGTGGTCCTCAAAAGCGTTTGTCCCGACTGCACGGTTTTCGGTGTGGAGGCGAAACCGCATAGCGGCGGCATAAAGGGCGGGGAAATACTGGACCACAATCACGTGGACAGTTATTACGAAGAGGAAATAAACAATCTCTGGAGCGAGCTCCATAAGATAAAAGAAGGGTTGAAGAAATGATCCGGCCCCCCGCTTATCCGGTTCCCCGCTTAATCGCTGAAAGCGTGGATTTCGCCCGAAGCGGGGACCTGGATTGTCAGGATAAAAACATGCTTTTTTTTGTGACCCTTTCAGAGGGAGCGTTTTTTCTTATTTTAAACGGCGAATCTTTGATTCGCAAGCGGGTGGCCGGATGAAATACGCGGAGAACATGTCGGAATTGATAGGGGAAACTCCGCTGGTTAAAATAAACCGGCTTAACCCCGAACTTTCCAATAATATTTTCGCCAAGCTGGAGTTCTTTAATCCCGCTCATAGCGTAAAGGACCGGCCCGCTTTCCGGATGCTCAGGTCCGCCGAAAAAGAGGGGAAGATCGGGAAGGGCAGCCTGATAGTGGAGGCCACCAGCGGGAATATGGGAATAGGCCTCGCCTGGCTCTGTTCGGTTTACGGCATGAGGCTTATCATAGTTATGCCGGAGAACATGAGCGCTGAGAGAAAAAAAATACTGGAATTTTTCGGCGCCGAGGTACTTCTTACACCGGCCGAGACCGGCATGGCCGGAGCCGTCTGCGAGGCCGGTAAAATATTTGCCGCAAATCCCGGGGCTTTTATGCCCTCTCAGTTCGATAATCCGGCCAATCCGGAATCCCATTATTCCGGTACCGGACCGGAGCTTTGGCGGGACCTGGAGGGGAAAATAGATTTTCTGGTCTGCGGGGTGGGTACCGGCGGGACAATAACCGGAGCGGGCAGGTATCTGAAAGAAAAAAATCCCGGCATAAAACTTGTCGCCGTGGAGCCTGCGTCTTCGGCCGTGCTTTCGGGGGATACCAAAGGCCGGCATAAGATACAGGGTATAGGGGCCGGCTTCGTTCCCGCCGTTCTGGACCTGGGATTGATAGACGAAATAATCAAAATCTCGGACGAAGAAGCCGGGGAAACCTCCCGTGCCCTGGCCATGGAAGAGGGGATATTGGCGGGGATAAGTTCCGGGGCGGCCATGAAAGCCGCGCGGGACGTTTCTTTGAGGGAGAGGGGCAAGAGTATAGTCGCGCTGTTCCCGGATACCGGGGAGAGATATATAAGCTCCTGGCTTTTTGGAGATTGAGATGACCCCACCACTTTTTTAAGTGGACGCTGATTTAAAATAAAAAGGATAACTGACGTAAGATTCGAATAATTTGCGCAAGTATCGGCGGTTTTGGCAAAGAACGTAAAAATTAATCAGCGTATGGCGCAAAAAGCGCCGAAATTCGGCTGGTACAGGATGGAGAGCGTTTATGAACGACTGGAATTATAAGCGATATGCCGTATTCGGACTTGTATTAGCGTCCGAATTTGCGCCTAAAGAGGTGGTGGGGTGAAGAAAATTCTGGCCACGCTCTGCTACGTCCGCAAGAACGGGAAAACGCTCATGCTTCACAGGGTGAAAAAAGACAGGGATATGCATAAGGGAAAGTATAACGGCCTTGGAGGAAAGTTCGAGCCGGGAGAAAGTCCCGAGGATTGCGTGATACGCGAAGTGCGCGAAGAATCCGGGCTGGAGCTGAAGGCTCCTTCTTTAAGGGGCGTTCTGACTTTTCCCGAATTCGACGGAGAAAACGACTGGGTGGTGTTTGTCTTTACCGCGAAAAAGTTTACCGGCCGTCTGACGGAGTCCTGCGAGGGAGACCTGGAATGGGTGGCTGACCGGGACCTCACGAAGCTGAACCTTTGGGAGGGGGACCCGGTTTTTCTGGGGCATCTGGATTCCAAAAGATTTTTTTCCGGAAAATTTCATTACAAAAAGGGGAAGCTTTTGAAGTATAAATTTTTGCTTTACCCCATAAAGAGGGGCTAATTCTTGCCCCATAAAGAGGGGCTAATTCTTGCCCCGTTAGAAATTACAGTCGGGCGCGGAAGTGTGCCGGGAATTCAGGCCGAGTCTAAATATCAAGGGAGATTTCTAACGGGGTGTGCTGATCCTCCATGGCCCATATCATAATAATAAAATCGGAAATAAACGGGGGAAAAACTTCTTTCCTGAGGCGGCTCGTAAAGGTTCTCAGGGCGAGGAAGTTGCGCGTTTCCGGTTTTCTGGCGCCAAAAAAAAAGGCCGGGTCCGGAAGGACCTATTATATAGAGCCGTTGGGAGGGGGAAGAAGGCTTAAGGCGGTGGAAACCGGTCTTTCCAGGCCGAAGGCTTTTCCCGCCGCGTTCAGGTTCGCCGAAAAAAAAGTGTTCCGGGAGGCGGGGAAAAGCGATCTTATAATGATAGACGAGGCAGGACCGCTCGAATTGAAAGGAAAAGGGCATTGCCGCCTTTTGAAAAAACTTTTAAAGAGTTTCAGGGGAACGCTGATAGTCGCGGTAAGAAAGGAGCTGGTGAAGGCCGTGCTTCGCAAATTCGGGATAAAAAAGTCCGTGGTGGTAAAAAAGCTTTCTCCCGGGGAATTCCTTAAGAAGGCCGGATTATGACCGGGCTGGCCGTTAAAAACCTGTCATTTTCCTATGAAACTTCCGGTCCTGTTTTTGAAGATCTTTCGCTCGATATCCCGGGAGGTTCGATAGCGGCCGTTTCCGGTCCCAACGGGTCAGGGAAAACCACCCTTTCCAGAATAATTTCGGGCGTTTTATCCGCCAAAGAAGGTTCCAGCGTCAGTTTCGAAGGACGGGAGGGATTTCGTCCGGCGGCGGTTTTCCAGGACCTCAACGCCCAGCTCCTTTATGAAAACACGAGGGAAGAACTGGAATTTTTCCTCAAATATTCGGACGGCTCCCCTTCCGGAACCCCGGAAAGCCTGGCCGAAATCTACGGTTTTACGGACCTGCTGGGGAAAAAGAGCCAGCACCTTTCCAATGGGGAAAAACAGCGTTATATAATTTCAGTTTCTTCCGCTTTTTCAGGCGACAGAATACTCGTAATGGACGAGCCTACGGCGTTTTTGGACGCCGAAGCCGTGGCGGGTCTGGAAAAACTTCTGCTCAGAATAAAAAAAGAAGGGTATTCCGTCCTGATCTTCGGACATGTTTTCAAGGGGCTTGAAAGCGCGATAGACGATTTTTACCGCATAGAAAAAGGTAAATTGCAAAAGGGTGGCGCGCCTCTCCCGCGCGCCGGGCTCAGGTTCGGGAAAAGAAAGCGCGGAGATCTGTTCCTGAAAACGGCGGATCTCGGTTTTATATCCGGGGGAACGGAGATACTGAAAGGGGTGAATCTTAACCTTTATTCCGGCCGCATAAAAGCCCTGTGCGGAGGCAACGGCTGCGGGAAAACCACTCTCGCGAAGTTCCTGGCGGGGATAAAGGAGGGGCATTCCGGCGAAATTTTTTTAAAGGATGAAAAAGCCGGTACCGGAGCGCTGCGCCGCAGCTCTTTTATAATACTGGCGAATCCCTTTAACCAGCTTTTACATCCCACGGTCCGCGACAATATAAAGGATCTGGGAATGGAGCCGGAAATCCTTAAAAAAAGACTGGAGGAGCTTAAACTCTGGGAAAAGCTCGAAATCCCCGTCTCGCGGCTCAGTTACGGGGAAATGCAGAAACTGCTCATCCTTTGCGCCGTTTCAAAAAAAACGCCCCTGATAATAGTGGACGAACCCCTGCTCAGCCTGGACCCCGAAAGCGAAAGGAGCGTCTTTGAGATTTTGGACGCCTACGCCGCCGGCGGGGGCTCGGTGCTCCTTATTTCGCACAGGGAGGAGTTGGTTCGCGGTTTTTGCGACGAAATTTACGATCTGGAAAATGGAAATGAAGAAGATCTCGGAAATTAAATTCCTTGTTTACACCACGGTTTTCGGCGTCCTTTGGGGCGTTTTTGAAATGTTCATAGGGACCTATCTCCATCTGCTTAACGTGCCCCTGAGGGGGGCTTTCATGGCCGGGGCCGGCTCGGTGATCCTCTGCGTGAGCCGTTTTTACGTCGACAAACCCGGAGCTACTCTGGCTATGGGAATGGTGGCCGCGGCGGTAAAGATGCTTTCTTTCGGCGCTTTCAAACTGGGTCCGGTAGGCGGGATAATAATAGAAAGCCTCATAGTGGAGATCGTGCTTACCGTCTTCCGGCTTAACCTTTTTTCCGTTTTCTCCGCCTGTCTCCTGGCCTGCCTGGAAGGCGTGCCGCATTTTTTCGCGACCAACTGGATAATTTACGGCGGAGACATTTTCGGCGCCTATCTGGACGTCCTGAAAAAGATCTCCGCCATTTTCGGAATTAAAACTGAGTTCTATTGGAAAATAATTTTTTTATGGGTTTCGGCCCATCTTTTGATAGGCTCTCTCGCGGGCCTGGCCGCGCTCTCCGTGATGAGGAAACTTAAAAATGAAAGATAGACGGTTCCCGGGATCCTCTTCCGGCTGGTTCTTCGCCGGTATCCTTCTTTCCGGTTTTTTTCTGCTGACGGCTTTTTCGGGTTCGGCCGTTCTTTCCGTTTTTTTCTTCTTTTTAATCCCGGCCGCGGTTTGTTTCAGAAACCCTTCTTCCCTCAGGTTCGCCGGAGGAATAAAGTTCTGGATTTTTCCCTCGGTTTTTATTTTTGCCCTGCCTTTTCTTGGGAGCCCGGACGCGGAATTTCTGTCGTTCCCCTATTCTTCGGTCAGGGCCTCGGCCTCCGTCCTCATGTGGGCGCATTTTTACGTCTTCAACTGTCTCGTCAATTTTTTTTCCGACAATTTCTCCATGGGGGATTTTCTTTATTTTTTCGAAAAATGGAAAATGCGTAACGCCGGGATAAGATTTTCTCTTGTTTTGTGCGCCTTTAAGAAAATAAAATATGAGGCTGAAGAGATCTTTTATTTTTACCGCAGCGCGAGACCCGGCCCCGCCGGCTTCGTGTCCGGCCTGCCGGATCTGGTCTACGTTTTCATCAGGAATTCCCTGAAAACGGCGGAACAGATAACCGAACTTTTCCTTATAAGGAACGTAAAACTATGAAAAACGAAATGAACGCCATAGGCCTGATGTCCGGAACTTCGGCGGACGGGCTCGGCGCGGCTTATTGCTCCGTAAACTTCGAAAAAAGAAAGGTAAAACAGCTGGCTTTCCGCAATTACCCCTACGGGAAGGCCCTGCGCGAAAAAATAATGAGGGCGCGCTCCCTGAGCGTCGAACGGCTTTCCCTGCTCAATTACGAATTGGGCCGTCTATGGGCGACGCTGCTCCTGGATTTCGTAAAAAAGTCCGGGATAAAGCCGGGGGAGATAGACGTGATAGGCTCGCATGGCCAGACCGTTTATCATAATTCCCGGCTTAAAAACACTTTTCAGATAGGAGAGGCCTCGTTCCTCTCGGAAATCCTTAAAAGGCCGGTGGTTTGCGATTTCAGGCATCAGGACCTGGCGGCCGGCGGGGAGGGGGCTCCTTTAGTGCCTTATTTCGACGAATTCATCTTCGGGGATTCCGCTCCGGCGGCTCTCCAGAACGTCGGGGGGGTCGGGAACGTTTCCATAGTGGGCGAAGGCGTGAAAACGGGAGGTTTCGACACCGGCCCGGGAAATTCGCTCATGGACTGGGCGGTCCACCTCCTGACCGGCGGGAGGGCCTCCTATGACAGGGACGGGAACTGGGCTTCCAGGGGGAAGATAGATTTTAAAAAAGCCGGGAAATTCCTGAAGGCCCCTTTTTTCTCGCGAAAACCGCCTAAGTCCCTGGACAGGGAGGAGTTCGGAGAGAGTTTTCTCCTCAAAAATTTCGATTTAAAAAAGGAAAGCCGTTTCGACGTCCTGGCCACGCTGAATTATTTTACCGCCCTTTCCATAGCCCGGTCCCTGGAAAAACACGTAAAGGAAAGGCCGGAACGGCTTATAGTGAGCGGAGGCGGGGCGTTGAATAAAACGTTGCTTGCCAATCTGACCGCGCTTCTCCCCGGGCTCAAGGTGGAATCTATAGCGGCTTACGGTTACGACCCCCTCGCAAAAGAGGCCATGGCCTTCGCCCTGCTGGCGGCTGCGAGCCTCTCCGGGCTGCCGAATAACTGTCCGGGCGTAACGGGCGCGTCTGGCTTCAGGGTAATGGGTAAAATTATCTCCCCTTTTCCGGAAAGGACCCTGGGAGCTTAAACTTATGCCGCCATATCTGGTAAAATATTAGTATGGTAAAACTGAAGCTGGGAAAAGAACTGCGTTCGCTCCTTAAAAAAGTTTCCAGGACGCTCTATCTCAGTATTTCCATTCTTCCGGAGCAGATGCAGGCCATGCTCGGTATCGGCTACCTCGTCTGCCGGGCCATGGACACCGTGGTGGATTCTTCCGATATACCCGCCTCGAAAAAGAAGGAACTGCTGGCCCTTTTCAGGAAAATAACCGAAGTAAACAAAGAGGAATTTGAAAAAGGCCTGCGCGGGCCGGCTTCGGGACTGAAGGACAAGGGGGAGAAGGAACTTCTTGAAAAGTTCCCGGCCGTGGCCGAATTCGTCAAAAATTTTAACGGCGCCGAAAAGGCCCTCCTTTCCATCCTGGTGAAAGGGGTTTCCAGGGGGATGGAAACGGATCTAGACGTCTTTTCCGGAGGCCTCAAGGCTTTCAGGACGGAAAAAGAACTTTTGAACTACTGCCGCCTGATAGGCGGAGTCCCGGGAATTTACTGGTACGGCGTTTACAACCTTTATACGAACAATTTCATGCGCGCCGCCGGCATGAGGCGCCTCGCCTACCATATAGGCGCCGCCCTGCAGATAACCAATGTCCTCAAAGATCTGAGCGCCGACCTTAAGAACGGGAGATGTTACCTGCCCCTGGAGGACCTGAAAGCGGCCGGGCTCTCTCCGGAACAGCTGAACGAAAAGGAGAATATCTCCAGGCTCCGGCCCGTGCTGGCGAAATGGGCCATCCTGGCCGTGGACCTCCTGGACAGCTCCGAAAAGTTCCTTTCCGAAATAAGCAAATCCCAGTTCCGGATGCGGGCCGCCGTGGTGTGGCCGGTTTACTGGGCCATGGACAGCCTTTATGAAATAACGCAGTCCAACCCTCTCGCGAAGAGGAGCAAGATAAGCAGGATGAAGATTTATTCCACTATAGCAGGAACCCCGTCGCTTCTTCTCTCGAACGGGGTATTCCAAAGGGGGTACAGGTTCAGGCGGGAAACGCTGATAGTTTCCCTGAACAACAGCCTATGAAAAACATTATAATATCGATTTCGTTGTCGGCGTTTTTTCTTTCCTGCTCGCATACTACCGAGGCGGAAAGGGAACAACAGAAAAGAGCGGACCTGGAACTGCAATCGGTAATGCAGATGGTCATGACCAAGAACGTCCCGCCCATAGATTTTGAGTTCAATTCGGCGGAGCTTAAGGCCTCTTCCTACGAGCTGCTGGATAAAGTTTTCGAGATACTAGACAAATATCCCAAGCTGAAACTGATAGTCGAAGGGCATACCGACGACGTGGGCGGCGACGCCTACAATAAAAAACTCTCGCTTATGAGAGCGGACGCCATAAAAACTTATCTGGTAAGGCGGGGGATACATCCGGATTCGGTGAGGATATACGGTTACGGTGAAAGCGTGCCGGTCCTCGCCGAAAAAACGGAAGAAGCCAGGGCCCTTAACAGAAGGGTGGAATTCAGGATAACTACCAGGGATTGGGCCACGGTTTACTAACAGTCTGCTGAAACCCCCCCATATGGCGTCCCATTCCCCATAGTCCAAATAGACGGGACAGCCCCTCTTTATGGGGCGTCTTTTCGCCGCTTTTGGGCTGCGCCCTTGCGACACATCAGCTTACAGTCCCGTCGGATACAGTTGAATTGTGTCCACAGCAAAGCAAAACGGCGGCAAAGTCCACCCATCGGAGAATGCGGAACAGCCTCTCTGAGGCCGCAGGTGCCGGGAGTTACACCGACCGGCCTCGCTTCGTGTCGCTTCGGCTCGCCTCAAAATCCGCTGGAAATACATCCAAGAAGATTTTTTCAGCAGACTGCTAACGGGCAGGCCGTTTCGGGTGAGTTTTCCGGCGTCTGAAAATTTTGGTTTCTTCGTCCTTCCAGTCGAATTCGTATCCGGCGAGTCTTACGGTGTCCTCTTCTTTGATCCCCATCTTTTTAAGCGCTTTCATTACGCCTATTTTTTTCAGGATGTTCATCATTCTCTGCAGGCCCTCTTCCTGGGCGAAGTTGGTCATTTCGGCCAGAGTTTCCAGTTCCCTGCCTTTCACCAGGTAAAGGTTCTCGTTTTCCTTTTCTATGACGAAGCCTTTTTCGAGTTTTATTTCCAGCCCCGCCGAGTCTTCTTTTTCGTAGAGGACGGGAGCCTGGAGTCCGGGAAGAGTCTGTATTACGGCGTCAAGGAGCTTTTTAACGCCTTCCCCGCTGACCGAGGAGATGAGAAAAACTTTTTTCCGGGGAAATTTTTTCTTTACTTTAAGGTAAATCTCTTCCGCTATCCCGGAATCCGATTTGTTGACTACGAGGAAAGTCTCTTTTTTCGCCATCAGAGGGGAAAAGCTTTTAAGTTCTTTTTCTATAATCTTTACGCCTTCGACCGGCTCCCCGCCGCCGAAACCGTAGGGATCTACGAGATGAAGGATAAGCTTCGTTCTTAAAATGTGCTTCAGAAATATGTCTCCAAGGCCTTTGCCTTTATGCGCGTCTTCTATCAATCCGGGGATGTCCGCCATCAGGAAGGTTTGCATTTTGTGCTGAACCACTCCGAGGTTGGGGCTGAGCGTGGTGAACGGATAATCGGCTATCTTGGGCCTGGCGAGGGTGGTCCTGGCTAAAAAAGTCGATTTGCCCGCGTTAGGGAACCCTACGAGCCCGACGTCCGCTAAAAGCGTGAGTTCCAGCGTGAGCGTCTTTTCCTCGCCCTGTTCCCCGTTCTCGCAGAATTTAGGGGCCGTGTTGTAATGGCTTTTAAAGGCCTGGTTGCCGCGCCCACCCCTGCCTCCCTTGGCCGCGAGAAAGACGTCTCCGGGTTTCTGGAGGTCGCAGACGACCTTTCCGTTCTCCTTGATTATGGTGCCGCAGGGGATGTAAATGAAAGTGTCCCCGCCTTTGTGTCCGTAGAGACTGGAGCCCTTGCCATGCTCGCCCCTCTCGGCTTTTATGTGGGGATGCAGAGCCACGTCGGTCAGAGTGTTTATGTCGCTTTTAGCCGTGAAAAAGATGTCCCCGCCCTTGCCGCCGTTGCCGCCGTCCGGACCGCCGAAAGGGATGTATTTTTCCCTGCGCATGGACATGCAGCCGTTGCCGCCGTCGCCTGCCTTGACGTAGACTTTCGCGAAATCGATGAATTCTATGGTTTTAGGTTTCATATGGATAAAAAATAAACCTCCCGAATCGAGCAGGAGGTTAGGGCTCGCTAAGAAATAACTGACCGAATTTGGAGGTCAGGATTTGAGACGAGTCCGCGGCGCGACGAACGAGCATACCGGGAGTCTGTGAGCGAGGAGCAACGAAGGAATCGGCCAAAGGCTGGCCTCCCCCTGGGGGCCGAGCGCTTTCCGGCTGCAACTGCGTCGCATTTTCGCTTATGTAGCGATGCTACACCGCGCTCAATGCTCCTTGTTTCGCTCATAAATCGCCCGGCCAAATTGTATCAGGTATTTCTTAACGAGCCCTTAATTTAAGGTGTCTTAGATTTAATTCTGAGGGTAAACGCTTATCTGCTTCTTGCCTTTTTTCGCCCATTCGAACTTGACCCTGCCGGCTTCCGTGGCGAAAAGTGTGTCGTCCGAGCCTTTTCTCACGTTTAAACCGGGCAGAAACTTGGTGCCTCTCTGCCTTACCAGCACTTCTCCGGCTTTTACCAGATGCTCGCCGTACCTTTTCACGCCCAATCTTTGGCCGTGGCTGTCCCTTCCGTTCGTTGACGACCCCTGCGATTTTGTATGAGCCATAAACTACACTCCGTCTGGTTGTTTTTAAAGGGGAATTAAGAAAGCTGTATGTCTTTTATCTTTATTTCGCTTAATTCCTGTCTGTGGCCCCTGGACTTTTCGTATGCTTTTTTAGTTCTCTTCTTGAAAACTATTATCTTGGGACCTTTGAGGTGTTTTAAAACCGTAGCGACTACTTTCGCGTTTTTATCCGCTTTCGGAGCGGTTTCTTCGGTTTTTGAAGCCGACCAGAGAGCCTTGAAAGTGATGTCCTCGCCTTCTTTCGCGCACAGTTTTTCAACCTGCAAAATCTCGCCTGGGATAACCCAGTACTGTTTACCGCCTGTTTCTATTATAGCGTACATAGTAATACTATGGTAGCAAAAAAAACGGGCTTTTAGCAAACCAAATCCGGCTTTCAAAAAAAACGGTCGACATTTGTTATAATGTAATAGTAAGTGACGGCTTAAAAAGCCTTAAAAACAGGAGATTTTATGGTAAAAGACCTTATGGTGCTATTTCTCGAACCCGTCTTCAGTATCTGGGAAAAATTCGTGGCTTACCTGCCAAACGTGGTCGGGGCTCTGGTTTTCATACTTATAGGTTTTTTCTTTTCCAGGGTTCTCAGCTCATTGATGGAACACATTTTCAAAAAGATCAAGCTGGACACCTGGACCAGCAGGATAGGCATGAACGAGGTTATGACCAGGGTGGGGCTGGGAAAATCTCCCACCTATATCCTCGCTTCTCTGGTTTACTGGGTGGTTATGATAGTTTTTATCGTTTCCGCGGCCAACGTGCTGGACCTGGATTTCGTTTCCAGAATACTCCAGGTCTTCATACTGCAGTTCCTGCCGAAGGTGATGGCGGCGATTATTATAGGTTTCGCCGGACTGCTTTTCTCCAGATTCATGGAGAACGTGGTTTATAACGCGGCTATTTCCAATAATTTGAAAGGCGGCCGGTCTTTTTCCAAAATAATAAACTTCGTCATCCTGGTGTTCACCGGCATTATAGCCATAGAGCAGCTGGGGCTCGAGATGAAGCTTATACGCTCCAGCCTGAATATCCTCGCCGCTTCCCTCGGCCTGGCTTTCGCCATAGCGGTGGGCCTTGGGGCGAAGGATATCGCCAAAGATATCCTTACCGCGATGTTCTCCGAGAAAAAGGAAGAGAATAAAGAGTAATTTTACGCCTTAAAAGCAAGAGGGCCGGCTTAAAGCCGGCCCTCTTTGTTAAGAACTTATAACCTGATAGGAGAATCGGATATTGAAGCGAAATTTAATGTAAGCCGTATCTGTAAAAATAATCGGGCAAATCTTTATAATAATCTTTCTGCCTCTTCCATGAAGAGGTTTCCCATATCTCATCCAATCTGAAATCCCATCTGAAGAATTCGTCAAATCCAGCAATAAATGCCTTGTCTTTGTCATATCTTATCGACATTATGCTGAAAGCATCTGTTTTAAGCTGAAAAGCGGGATACTTTTCATAATTGTATCCTTCTTTAAAATAAACGCCCTTTTTAAAAATTTTATAAATAAAAGCAGTCGGTTTTGAAGCAGATTTCGTGGAGGCTAACGAAGAGCAGTAATTGGAGAATTTTCGTCCATATTTTTTATAAAACTCGCTGTCATAATAGCCAACACAGACCGGTAATACTTTGTATGAAACCCCGGACGCGGTCTCGCTAGATAAAAACGCCAACAGCATCTCGTATTTGTTATTGTGCCCAATCACCATGGCGTCTTCTTTTTTGTCGCCGTTGAAATCGCCCAAACCCACGCTTAATGACGTTTTGGGCGAGGTGGAGAATGCGAACCCTTCCTCAGCCCAAGCCTGCCTTGGATAATCCGTAGAATTCCATATTTTAAAATCCGGGTCAAAAGTTTTTAGGGCGGCTTGCATTCCTGTGGAAATTTTTATATTGAAGAAAGCCGGCGTTTTTAAATATTCATAAGAGTCGGTATAGCCGGAACCGTCCCGGTAAACAAGGATAGTTTTATCGCCTCTTTTGAATATTACTTCTTCAGTCTTCCCATCCCCTGCAGATGCCCTTATTGTTGTTGTGTCGACAGCCGTTCCCTGACCGGTTGTCGAATCATGTGGTGGAAGCCCAAAAAGCGCGAAAACCGGCAGAAAAAAGAGGCTTTTCTTTATTTTACGCATGATTCAATGGTTGCCTCGTCTATTGTGCCGTCATCTTTACAGCACTGAATATATTTTCCTTCTTCTAATTTTGGGGGACGGCAATAAAATAGCCTGCTCATTTCTATGTAATTTATTTGTCTACTTGTGGCAATGTGGTAATAAGGAGGCTCTTCGGACAGGAGGAATTTTGTTTTTTTGCATGCGATTTCTATAAACTTCCTTCTATTCTCATCGGGAATTTTTATTTTCCGTATATCCGCCTGATTGCCGCATCTATGCATTTCATGATTTGCCGGGGAAGTAACCCAGGTCATATCCAAATCGAATAACCCTCCCCAAGGCAGGCTCATGTCGTTTATCTCAATAGGCGACGCGTCCGGTATCGCTGATTTGTATTCATCGGATATTCCCACTAAAACATCGATAAGAGATTGTGTCCCATAATGTGATTCGGGATGATGTTCCGCCGCTTCTTCGGAATTGTAAAGTATGTAATTCCGGCCTGGTGCCATTTTTGCAAGTCCGGAAACCATGACATTTAGATAATCCACTTGGCTTTTTTCACATCCGCCATATGGTTCAAATACTTCCATTATCTTTGTTGAAAATTCAGGTATCAATTCCCAATAATAATAGGTGGTATTTGATAACATAGTGGGGAGCCCAAAAGGACTTGGTTTTTCTTTGTACGCCGATGACGGTGGTTCGGTAGAGCCTAGTTGTATATCGGTAACTTTTAAAGCCGGTCCTGGCGGGTCGAAATGTGAATGCCCTCCGGAAGGATAAGCATACGAATAGGTTTCCTTCGCAGCCCATTGTTGTCCTGTCTGGTTTTGGCAGTAAAGGGACCAGCTCATTGAAGATTGGGGTAATTTGTTGTATTCATTGGCTCGCCGCCCTCTTTCATCTATCCAGCTTCTATCCGGTTTCAGCTCTTTTAAAACTCCATTTTCGTCTAAAATAAAGGCTTTTTTTACGCAGTAAGCTTCTTCTTTTGAAGGTTGAGGGGTTTCTCTGGATTCATTTTGTGCGTCATCGTGAAAAAGAGCGGGTTTTACCGGATTTTTGCCGTCAAAATCAATAACCGTATTATCTGCAAAAGTTAAACAAGGAGTTATTGAGATGGCAAGAAATATTATTTTTAATGCTTTTATGAACCCCCCTAAGCCTATTAAATCAAAAAGGAAAACCAAATGTCAATAAAACCGGGATAAATGGCGGTGCAAACATTGGGTAATGTGCAGGCTTAATTCATTCACGCATCTGGATTTCAACGGCTTTTCCCGCCCGGACTCACTCCATGTAATCCTTTATCAGTTTGCTTCTCGAGGGATGCCTGAGTTTTCTTATGGCCTTGGCCTCTATCTGACGGACCCTTTCGCGCGTGACCCTGAAGATCTTGCCCACTTCCTCCAGCGTCCTGGGATAGCCGGTGTCTATGCCGAACCGCAGCTTTATTATCTTGGCTTCCCTCTCGCTCAAAGTCGAAAGTATCTTGCCGACCTCCCTTTTCCTTAAAAGGTCCACGGCGGAGTTGGAGGGGGGGATGCCGCCCTTGTCCTCGATGAAATCCTCGAGGTGAGAGTCCTCGTCCTCCCCTATCGGAGTGGACAGGGAGATGGGCTCCTGCATTATCTTTATGGCGTTCTTCACCTTGTCTATGGAAATGTGCAGGTGTTTCGCGTATTCTTCCACGTCGGGGTCCCGGCCGTGGTCCTGTCTGTATTTTTTAGCCACTTTCATGAGCTTGGAGACCAGCTCTTTCATATGCACGGGTATTCTGATTGTCCTGGCCTGGTCGGCTATGGCCCTGTTTATGGACTGTCGTATCCACCAGGTGGCGTAGGTCGAGAACTTGAAGCCCCTTTTGTACTCGAATTTTTCCACCGCTTTCATAAGGCCGAGGCCGCCTTCCTGTATGAGATCGGAAAGTTCCAGGTTCGAATTCACGTGCTTTTTCGCTATGGAAACGACCAGCCTCAGGTTCGCTTTTATGAGCTTAAGCTTATCCTGCAGTATCTGGTCCTCGAGAAAGGAGATCTTCTCGTTGAGCGAGAGGAACTCATTGGTGTCTATGGGCAGGTTCTTCGTCAGGTGGCTCTCTTTTTCGAAAAGGTTCTTTATGTTTATCACCACCGTGTTGAGTTCCAGGGGATTGTAGCCCCATTTACTCTTGAACTCCTTCTTGACCAGCCTGCCTTTCTCGAACAGCTTGAAATCCTTTATCATCTTTTCGAGGTTGCCGTAGGTCTTCCTGTATTTTTCGGCTTCCAGCCGGTATTCCTTTATCCTGTAAGCCAGGTTTTTTATCTTGTTGGTGAGCCTCTTTATTTTTTCCTGGTTCAGGTCCAGGTCTATGATGTTCTTTACCATGTCCTTTCTTTTTTTGTCTATCATGGCCTGAAGCTTCTTTCTTACTTCATTGGGAAGATGTTTTTTCTGGGCCCTGGCCATCAGGGTCATTATGTCCCTTTCGTTCTTGGTGATAAGCCTGGATATTTTTTTCATTTTTTTCTTCATGGTATCCAGCTCGCCTTCCGTCTTCCTTCCCCTGGGCATCAGTTCTTTGGTGGTCATCTCGTCCTGTTCGATAAGGGTTTCCCAGTTCCTTATTTCGCGCATCGTTATGGGAGATTCCAGGACTATCATCCTCAGTTCCCTTTCCCTTTCGCGGATGTTTCTGGCCAGGGTTATCTCCTCGTCCCTGGAGAGGAGCGGGACCCTGCCCATCTCCGAAAGATACATTTTTATGGAATTCGAGACGTCCGGCGCCGCCCCCCATTCTTCCGTGTAGGCTTCCTTTTCGGAGGCGGAGACCATCCTGTATTTTTTCCTGTCCACCACGTCTATGCCGAGGTCTTCGAGCGTGCTCATCAGGTTGTCGATGTCGTCGCTGGACATTGAAGCGTTGGTCATGGACCTGTTGACCTCTTCGAGGGTGATGTAGCCGTGTTCCTTCCCCAGTTCCACCAGATCTCTAAGGGCTTTTTTGGAAAATACCATATCAGTCTCCTTTGCTTCTCGTCTTTATCGTTTTCGTCAATTCGGCAAATTCTTTAAGTTCCTGCGCGTCCAGTTGGGAAATCCTGGATTTAAGCTGTTTCCACTTTTTTTCGTTATAGGACAGTTCTATCATCTGCGCGGTCCTTTTCACGTTCAGTCCCGGATCTATGTCGCTGTCAAGCTCTTCCATTGAAATTTTAAGTATGTTCCTGGAGTATTGAGGGAACTTTTCGCAGAGGGAAGTGGTAAGATGCTCTTTGTCCGCGTCCCCGCCGTCCCGGATCTCGGCGAAGAGAAGCTTGGAAAACTCGCTTTGCAGCATTTCATGCCTGAAGCCGGGAATCCCCCTGACCAGGGCGGGATCTTTAAGGAGCATGTGAATAAGGCCCAGTTCCAGCGGCGGGGCGGCTTCGGCCTGCTTTTCCTGGCGCGGGCCGGGCTCTTTGGCGCCCGCCGGATTTTTTCTCATGCGGTTCATAATGGATTCTTCGCTGAGCTTGAAGTTTTCGGAGATCTTCTTTATCCATTCATTCCTTATTATTTCGTCGCCCTGTTTCTGCAGTGTGGAGGCCAGATAGGAGATGATCCTGGATTTCTCCATCGCCTTGATCTCGGTTTTCTTTTCGAGGATAAGCCGTATCTTGAAATCTATCGCGTCCGTGGCCGAGGTCAGGAGGTCGTAGAAGGCTTCTATCCCTTCTTTTATCAGGAATTCGTCCGGGT
The DNA here is from genome assembly GCA_002774685.1 of Elusimicrobia bacterium CG08_land_8_20_14_0_20_51_18. Taxonomy (GTDB): domain Bacteria; phylum Elusimicrobiota; class Elusimicrobia; order Elusimicrobiales; family UBA9959; genus 0-14-0-20-51-18. The sequence goes on from PEXN01000068.1 coordinate 25,355, forward strand.
CCAGTCCCTGCCGGAGCAGGCCTATCCTGGGGTAAACGCCGTTTTCCACCAGAATGTCCGCGGCCTTGACCGCGGCGTTTATTCCGGCTGCGTCGGGATCGAAAAGAAGCAGGGCCTCGTCGCAGTACCTTTTTATGGTCTGGGCATGTTCCGGGGTGAGGGACGTACCCAGGGGAGAGACGGCGAAATTCACGCCGAACTGGTGCAGCGTCACCACGTCCATGTAGCCTTCGACTATCAGTATCTTTTTATCCTTTCTTATCCGGGGAAGCGATTCGAACAGCCCGAAAAGAGTCTTTCTCTTGGAGAAAAGAGGCGTTTCCGGCGAATTCAGGTATTTCGGCATTCCGTCTTCCACTATTCTCCCGCCGAAAGCTATCACGTCCCCGTTGGTGTTCTTTATGGGGAATATTATCCTGTTCCTGAAATAGTCGGTAACCCTGCCGTTTTCCTTGACGTTGGCAAGCCCGGCCTTGAGGATAAGGTTCTTGTGAAAACCGGTCTTTTCGAGTTCCGGGATTATGAGCGAATCGGAATCGGGGGCGAAGCCTATGCCGAAGTTCCTGACGGTTTCGTCCTTTATGTTCCTGCCCTTGAGATAGTCGGCCGCCTTTTTCGCGGCCGCGGACTTGAACAGCTTCTGGTAATGGAAAGACGCCGTTTCCATGGTTTTTTTTAGGGCTATCTTTTCCCTGTCCGCCGGGGAAAGCGTGTTTATGTCCACGTTCTCCATCTGTATGCCGGCCCTTGGCGCCAGCTTTTTCATGGCTTCGAAAAAGGTTATGTTTTCGATCTTCATCACGAAGGAGAACATGTCTCCGCCTTCCCCGCAGCCGAAACAGTAAAAGATCTGCTTATCCTGGTTTACGCTGAAGGAGGGCGTCTTTTCCCCGTGGAAGGGGCACAGGGTCTTGTAGTTTCTGCCGGCTTTTTTCAGCCCCGGCAGATACTCGCGGATTATATCCACGATGTCCAGTTTTTTTTTGATCTCTTCGGTTATTTCTTTATAATGCATAAAAACCGCAAGCTTTCATGTCCGCTGGGACCGATGAAAACTCCGGCAAAGCTGTTGAAAAGCCCGTCCGCCTGAGGCGGACGGGCGGGTTGGGCAGGATTGTTATCTTCTATGAGATAATCTGCGAAGTTTGCGTTTAAGCTCCTGAGTCTTTACTTTTCTTTCAACGCTGGGAGCCGTATAAAACTCCCTTTTTTTTATTTCTTTCAGGATGCCGTTCTTTTCGCATTCATGCTTGAAGCGTCTGAGCGCCTCTTCTATAGACTCTTCGTCTCTTACTTTTACGAATACCAAGTTAATCACCACCTTTTTGTTTCTATAATTTTACTTAAAAACCGGTTTCAGCCCGGAGGCCAGTTGAAACGTCTTCCGGCCAGCAGATGATAATGGAGATGGTTTACGGATTGCCCGGCTTTTCTGCCGTTGTTCGTTACCAGCCTGAAGGCGTCTTCCACTTTGAGGTTTTTGGCTATTTCCGCCGCCGCCAGCTGTATTTTACCCAGAAGTTCCGCATGTTCTTTTCCCGCCGCCGAAAGGGATTCCATGTGTTTATTGGGAATTATAAGTATATGGGTCGGAGCCTGCGGGTTAAGATCCCAAAAAGCCGTTATCTCGCCGTCTTCGTAGACCTTTCTGGCGTTTATCTCTCCGGCCGCTATTTTGCAGAAAATACAGTCCATAAGGTACATTTTACCATATATGGAGGTTCCGCTCAAGTTAAAACTCGGACAGGATCATGATCTTTTCGCGGAATTTTCCCGGATTATAGGCGAGTTTGCCGGCGGATTTGGCGTTTCTCTTGATTCTTACGGCGTGCGTCCCGGCCTTCCTGGCCTGTATTATGCCTTCGTCGGAGCTTGAAAAAAATATGAAATACCTGTTCTTTTCCAGTATCGAGAATTTCTCGTTCTGGTCTTTGGCGAAATAAAAACCGGCGCAGAGCCGCCGCCAGGAGCTCTTAAGGGCCGGGGAGGCCGCCTCGCCCCTGTCGGCCACGGCGTCCACCCTGAAGCCGGCCAGCCTGAAAACGAGGGCGGAGAGGCACGGGACCGGCTTTAACCTTTCCAGCCGGCGATTTTCGTTTATGAATTCCCAGTATATCTGCCCGTCGGGCGGGAGTTTTTTATTTTCGGCTTTCCGGAACAAATCCCCGGAATAGACCAGCCCGTCGTCGTATTCGAAGGCCACGGAAGAGCCTATGATGGTGTTCGTGGAGAACACCACGGCCCAGATGGCGAATAAAAAAGCGAAGAGCCTGAATCTCAGGAACCAAAGGGAAAAAAAAACTTTCACGCCTTCAAGCATTTCCTTATTCCTCCATTATCCGTCTCTCCGCCTTGGGAGAGAGTTCCTTGTGATTCCTGAAGTACCAGAGGGCCGCGTCCAGCGTTTTTCTCGGGAGAACCGAGAACTCCGTAGAATGGGAAAGAATCGAGTAATCGTCGTTTATCAGGCTTTGCGGTATCAGGAACCTGTAGATCTTCCCGTCGTTTACGGGTCTGCCGTTTATGAGTATTTTGGTTATTTCTTTTCCGTTCCTGACGACCTTGAGCCCCGAGACGCTTATTTTCCGCCCGGCCAGTTTTCCCAGCAGGCCGGGAATGTCCGAGCCCCTGACCTTGGTGTAAGTAAGGTTGTCTTCCGGCCCGAGTATCTCATAGAGGTCTCTTACTTTTATCTCTCCGGCTTTCAGGCCCCTTTTTATGGGCGAATAGTTTATTATGGCCCCGTTGCATTTTATATAACTTTTGATCGAGTCGGCCAGAAGGTCTCCCAGAGGGGAGTACCCGTCTTTTTCGGCTTCGATGTCGGCCGAGGCCCTGGAAATAGTTTTGTCGAAATAGCCCGCGGTCCTTTCCCTTATCTCCGAGATGGTTTTTACAAAATCTTCCCGTACCGCCCGTCCCTTGAGCTCGGCGGGCGAAAGAGGGAAGACTTTCAAGTCTTTAGTTTTAAAATTGGAGTTGCCGCTGAGACGGGCCCTGAAGGCCGGGGCTCCCTTCAGCCCCGAAGGCATTACCCAGACGTTTTTAAGCTTGAAGGGGTCGAAGGTCCAGGAGCCTGAAAGTATTATGAGATCCGGCTTTGAAACCATCAGGGAAAAAGCCGTTTCAAGATGTTTTTTCAGGGTTTTAAGGTCTTCGAAACCGGAATTGAGGACGAGGACCTTGAGGTCGCAGTCCCTTTTTATCTTTTCAATGTTCCGGTTTATTTCGTAGATCGGGTTTTCTATTTTATAGGCGTGATCATAGGATTGTTTGTCCGGTTTTTCGGGGTCTTTCAATATGGTTGCGACGAGGCCCACCCTGGTTTTGCCCGCGCTTATTATGAGATGCCTTTTAAGTTTCTCCGGGGTCTTCCCGTTTTTCCAGTAGACGTTGGAGGAAAGGGCTTTCCCATCCAGCTTTTCTATGACGGCGGCAAGTTCCTTCGGCGGCAGTTTCAGCGCGTCGCTGTCTACGACGACGGCGTCCATCCCGAAGGCCTTCAGCGCTTCGGCGGTATCGGCGCCGGCCGTATACCTGTTTTCTATGTGGTTTTGGGAGAAGGAGCCGCCGGCATCCAGGAAAATTTTGTCCGGGTCCTGCGAGTCCCGGAGACTCTTAAAAAGAAGAAGATCTTTTTCCCCGCTGTCCCAGACGAGTTTGTGGAAGCCGGAAGCCACGTAAATGGAAAAGCCTTCTTTCTTCTGGCAGGAAAACAGCGCTAAACTACAAAGCAATAATAGGTAAAGGTTTTTTGTTCTCATTTCGCAAGTTTCAAGTTGCAGGTTGCAAGTTTCAAATTCACCTGTTTACGTCAGTTCAATTTCACGAATCTGCCGGTCGCCGGGGCGGAGATCTCCCCGTTCCGTTTTACCCAGTCCAGCAGGGCGTCCCGGACGGGGATCATGGTGTCCGTCATCCCTTCGCCTTCGGTAAAGGCCTTTCCGCCGCTGCCGCCGGTGGTAAGATAGTTATTGGTGACCACCCTGAATTTGTCGGCGGGCGCTATTTTCTTCCCGTTTTTTTCCAGGATGAGTTCCCCCAGTCTGTCCCCGTTCATTTCATACTTTACCGTCAGGCCTGAGACCTGCATGGCGGTCCTGACGCCCCTGAAATTGTCCCTTATGAGTTTTTCCACCTGTTTGCCGGTCATGGTCACCGTGACCAGGGTGTTTTCGAAAGGCATGACCTGGAAAATGTCGCGTATTTTTATTTCGCCTTTGTTTATGACGTTCCTTATGCCAGCCGAGTTCTGGAAGGCCAGGTCGGACTTGGTGGAAAGTCTCATGACATCCGTCATCCAGTTCCCTATCGGGGAATCGAGGCCGTTTTTACTAAGGCCTATGTCGTCTTTTGAGGTTCCGAGGAGCTTGTCCATTTCTTTGTTTACCTCGGCCGAGATCTTTTCCGTTATCGCCAGTATTTCCCCGTCTTCTCCGGTTACGTCCGTCCAGAGGGGAACCAAAGAGCACGAAACCGATTTAAGCTTGCCGGTCTCGTCGTCGAATTCAAGGTCCGCTTTCGTGATATCCGTCAGCCCCCAGTAGCTTTCGCAGATCATGGTTCCCGTTACCGGGTCTTTCCAGCCTTTTATCAGGCCGGCATGATTGTGCCCGCCGAAAACCAGGGCGGCCGTTTTGGCGTATCTCGCCACTTCTACCGTGCCGTTCCTGACCTCCGCGTCGGATAGGGTATAGGTGGAGATATCCATCTTCCCGGTGGCTATTTTCCCCGAGATGCCTATATGGGCCATGACTATCACGGCGTCCGGTTTAAGGGAGTTTATTTCTTCCATGTATTTGGCCGTTTCTTTGGCCTCGTCCCTGAAATAAAGGTGCTTCACGTTCGCCGGCAGGGTGCTGGTGGCGGTATGCCGGCCGGCTATGCCGAGCACGGCTATCTTCTTTCCCGCTTTTTCTATGACGATATAAGGTTTCAGGTATTCCACCGTTTTCGCATCCTCTTTGTCCTTCTTGTAATAAACGTTGGCGCCCAGCAGGGGGAATTTAGCGGCCGCGATAAGAGCTTTCAGGTTTTCTTCGCCGTAGTCGTAATCGTGGTTGCCTACGGTTGCCGCCGAATAGCCGAGCTTGTTCATGTATTCCACGGAGGCCATGCCTTTGGTGAAATTCCCTTCCGGAGTGCCCTGGAACATGTCTCCGGAATCGAGGAGTATGTAGGGATTCCCTTCGATTTTAAGCAGATTGGAAAAAGCCGCGAAACCGCCTATGGACCTGGTGGAATTTTCCCTGTCCCATTTAGCCGGTTTCGACATATACCAGCCGTGCACGTCGCTGGTGTGATAAACGGAAATCGTTTCTGAAAAGGCGCGGGTCGCCGAAAACAGCAGGATAAGCGTTATGAGAGTCTTCATTTTTTCTCCTTTTCCAGGGCTTCGCCGAAGCCGTCCAGAAGGTCGAAAACGGCGGCTAACTCTGAATATATACTATCAAATTTGACCGTGTTTATAAAATCTTCCCTTTCCGAATTTATCTGCCTGGAGGCCAGTCTGAGTTCTTCCCTGGCCGAGGCGTTTTCCGCCTTTGACTCGGGTAATTTTTTACGGCTGAGAGCCGACAGCGAGCTTTTAAGACGGGCGAAGGAGAAGTTGACCGAATAGTCCGGTTTTATTTTATGGGCCTCTATAAGAGCGAAGACCCCGCTCAGGGCCGAGACCAGGTTAAAAAGCATGATGCTCCCCGAGGCCGGCGAATTTTCGTTCTTTTCGTCCAGTCCGGGCTTCAACCCGTTCAGGGCTTTCATTTTGGCTCCCGGCTCCGAGCCGGGAGCCGTCTCCAGTATCTTTATGACTTTTTTTACCGCGTGTTCTATTTTTTTACTCTTAAAAAACATTTTCGGCTCCCTGACCGCGCTCTCTTCCTTCCTTATATGATTATAGCCGTCTTCCCGGCCCGCGGGCAAGGAGGAGGAAATAAAAAAAGGCCCCGATTCGAATCGGGGCCTTTTAGGGAAGAGATTCTGTACCCCATAGAGAGGGGTTACTTTATTACCTCTTCGAGAACTGGAAGCGTTTTCTGGCTTTCGGTTTTCCGGGTTTCTTCCTTTCCACCATCCTGGGGTCCCTGGTGAGGAAGCCCGCCCTCTTCATGGAGAGGTGAAAGCTCTCTCCGAGGGAGGCTATGGCCCTGGCTATTCCGTGTCTTATTGCTCCGGCCTGGGAGGCGCACCCGCCGCCCCTGACCGTTATTTTACAGTCGAATTTCTGGTCCTTGACGTAATCGAAAGGAGAGGAAACTACGTGTTTAAGCCTGGGATTGTTCCCGAAAAACTTATCCATGTCTTTGGAGTTTATCGAGATATTCCCGGTTCCTCCGGGGATAAGGAAAACCTTGGCGGAGGACGTTTTTCTCCTTCCGGTGGATAGTAATTTGTTTGAAGTCATATGTTACCTCGTTTATTTAGTTCGTTTTCTGCTTGAAATCGGTCTGTTCGCCCTTATAGAGGCGCAGCCTCTTGAGCCTTCTGTCCCTGAGCTTGTTGTCGTCCAGCATTCTTTTTACGGCGAGATAGACCACATGGGTGGAATCGTTTTCCATCTGTCTCTTGTAAGGGATGACCTTGGCTCCGTGGGCGTAGCCCGAATGCCTGAAATAAAACTTGTCTTCGGCCTTATTCCCGGTGATCCTTATTTTGTCGGTATTCGTTATAACGACGAAATCGCCGCAGTCCATATGAGGTGTGAACTCTTTTTTGTGTTTCCCCATGAGCAGTATTGCTATTTTCGTCGACAATCTGCCAAGAACAAGGTTGGTGGCGTCTATAAAATGCCATTTTCTCTGTTTTTCAACGTCGATTACGGAGGGTAAATATGTTTTTTGCGTCATAATTTATAATGCTAGCAAATTTCGGGGAGAAAAACAATCGGAACCTGCGCTTGGCGTAAGTAGTAAAGGGTAAGTGGTAAAGAGTAGTTTAGTTTAGAGAGCTTAGGAGCCGTTAAAAAACAACTGGCGTATTTGGAGGCGCAGTTTTGAGTTG
>PEXN01000075.1:0-8008 GCA_002774685.1 Elusimicrobia bacterium CG08_land_8_20_14_0_20_51_18
CGCGGGAATGTTCGAGTCTAATTTCTCCACCTTCATAATCTGGTCTTTCCTGACCTTCTATATGGGGATATTCGAGGCTTACCGGTCGTCGGCCGTTCGTGTAACTTACGGCACATGAGGCCCCTGAGGGGCTGATCCGCCAGAGGGGCTGATCCGGCCGTCAGCATAGCTTCCCTGGCTGCGCCCGGCGGGCAAGCCGGCACCTGTGGCACCAGAGGCGCTGATCCGGCAAAATTCCTGAAAAGCCGCTTCGGTTCCTTTTCTGAAATTTTCCAGGCCGAATTTTTCTTTCATCTTTTCCAGATTTTTAAGACCTTCTTTTTCGAGCCTGCCCGGTTCGAGGTTGTCGCTTATTTTTTTCGCCAGGAGTTCCGGGTTCCAGGGGGGGACCAGAAATTCCTTCCCGACCAGTTCCGGCAGGGAGCCGACGTCTGTGGAAATGAGCAGCCTGCCGGCGTTCATCCATTCCATGGCGGCCCTTGAGACCGCTTCGCTTCCGGTGGAAGCGATGACGCCCAAATGGCAGGAGTTGATAAAGCCGGCGGAATCTTCCGCGAATCCCAGGTATTTGAACTTTTCCGCGAATTTAGCCGGAATAAGTCCGGCGAGGTCCCGCCATTTGACGTTTTCTTCCCGGCCGGCCATGAGGAATTCCGCGTCTTTCCCTTTTTCAAGGAGCAGCAGGGCCGCGGCTATGAAATCCTTGTGCCCCTTTACCGGGTCCAGCCTGCCGAGCAGGCCCACCCTGAAGGGTTTTACTGCGGGCGGGGGCGCGTAAAGGCCCGGCGCCGGAGACCTGTAGGCCACTTTTATTTTCCCTTTTCCCAGTCCGGTCCGCACGAACATCTCCTTTATGTAACCCGAACCGGCTATCACGCCGGAGACCCTCGAATAGGTCAGGCTTTTCCTTATGCCTTTGGCGTCGGATTTGGTCCTTATTATCCAGAAGGGGCGTTTCGACAGGAAAGAAAGCAGGTAGGAGACCGTCTGCATCCTTCCGGTGTGGGCGTTGAGAGCGTCTATTCCTTTTTCCTCGACGAATTTCTTAAGGCTTAAGAGACTTAAAGGGGTAAAGAATTTTTTTCTGTCCGGAACGTTAAGCGTTTCCCAGCCTTTTTCCGCGGTCTTGAGGCTCACATGGCTTTTTTCTCCGCAGGCGAAAAAAATTTCGCAACCGGCTTCTTCCAGAGCTTCCGCCTGCGCCAGCGCGTAATCCGCCAGGGCGCTGTGCCAGGGGATGTCAACGAGGTTTAAAATTTTCAAGCGTTTTTTCATAAAGTTTGAGGGTCTCTTGAGCCATTTTTACCGAGGAATAATCCCGGCTTCTCGCCAGGGAATTGGCCGAGAAGCGCCTTCTCAGTTCGGCGTCTCCGGCGAGTTTAAGCAGGGCGTCAGCCAGGGGTTCCGGGCTTTCGCGGGGAGTTATGAAGCCGTTGAAATTGTTTTGGATGAGTTCCGGTATGCCCCCGGCGTCGGTGCCCACTACCGGCAGGCCCGCCGCCATGGCCTCTATAATGGAGCTCCCCAGGCCTTCCTCTCTCGAGGAGAGAACAAAGATATCCAGGCCTTTGAGAAACTCTATGTTCTCCCGGCAATAACCCAAAAAATGGAAATTATTCTCCAAGGACAGGGTTTTCACGGCCGTTTTCGCCTCGTCGAGGAGATGCCCCTCTCCGGCCAGCAGAAAGTGGCATTCGGGTCTGGCGGAAACGGTTCTTTTAGCGGCTTTTACCAGGTTTAAAGGGTCTTTATGGGGAACCAAAGCCATAAGCGAGCCGATAAGCATGGAATCCGCCCCGAGTTTCAGGTTTGCCAGGAGCCTGTTCCTGTAATCTTCTCCGGCGGAGGATTCGAAATCGGCGAGGTTTACGGAAGACGGGATAACGGCTATTTTCTTTTCGCTGATTCCTCCCGCCAGCAGTATTTTTTTTATGGCTTCGGAAACGGCTATCACCGCGTCCGCTTTGGCGTATTTCAGGACGGCGGAACGGCCCGAAACGGGGAAATCAACGCGCCGGTGAGCTATTCGGACGCCGTCGAGAAGAAAGCCGGCCAGCCAGGCGGTGGCGGCGGTATGGCCGGTATGGGAATGAATTATGGGGAGCGCGTCCGCGTCGAACGCTTTCATTTTTTGTTTTATTTCAAGCGCCAGGAGAAGCGCCGAAACGGGGTCCCACTCGGAAAAATAGGGGATATCGAAGCTTTCCAGCCTCCGCTCACCGGCTTCTTTTTCCAGAAGGGAATTTTTCCTGCAGACTACGAAGTTCCTGCAGCCGAGTTTCTCCAGTTCGGAGGCGAGATACAGGACTTGTCTTTCTCCGCCCCTGAAGTTTTTGCTGTCGTCCAGATGGAAAATTATTTTTTTCATGCGGTTAAATTTCCCTGAGGCTTCATAGATATTATTCTGGCATTTTAATCGTAGAGGGTAAAGCGTAAATTTAGAGAATTGGAAGATTAGAGGATTAGAAGTGTAAGGAGTTCCTTGGTTAAGGGCCGATCTTCCAGTCATCCAGTCCTCTATTTTATTCGCAGTTATCGGAGGGAGACGAATATGTCTATCAGCCTTTCCGCCGTTTTTGTTTCGTCGAAGTTTTCCTTTATTTTGGAGTAGGCGCTGAGAGCCAGGGCCCCGGCTTCGGCTGGGTCGTTTTTCAGCCGCAATACGGCTTCGGCTATGGAGGCGGGGGAGCCGTCCACCAGAAGCAGGTCTTTTTTGTCGGCGAAGAGCTCCCTTACGGCACGGGTGTCCTTGGTTATGATCGGTTTCCGGCAGGCGGCGTAATGGTAGATTTTGTTGGGTATCACCAGTTCCGTTTTCGGGGTTTCTCCGAAGACGCCGAGGGCGGCGTCGAAAGCCTGTATTTCCAGCCGCAGGCCGGGCCGGCCTATCCAGCCGGGGAAGGAGACTTGCTCCAGCTTTTCCTTTTCGGCGAAAGAGCGGGCCTTTTTGTAATCGAAGCCGTTGCCTATGAGCCTGAAAAATATATCTTTCCGCCCTTTCAGCAGGGCCGCGGCTTTAAGTATGTTCATCACGCCCTGCAGGGGGATAAAGCCGCCGTAGAAGCCGACCAGGTAGCTCTTCCGGTTTTCAACGGTTCCCGCCGCGTTTTCCGGAAAAAACTCCCCGAAGTCGTTGCCTATGCGGATCACTTCCATTTTGGATTTGGGGATACCGAAAGCGGAATTAAAATATTCGAGGTGCGCCAGCGTGTCCGTTATGACGGAATCGGCTGCGGACATGGATTTGCGGTCGTAATAGCGGTTTATGAGGGCCGCCAGGCCGTATTTGAAGACTTTTTTGTAATCCAGAGCTTTAGTCATATACCTGGAGACCAGCGGATCGAAAATAAGTTTTTTGCCGGAAGAATTTTTTTTCACGAAAGGGACTTCCTTGTGGGTGAAGGAAGGCATGAAAATAAAATCGGCGTTTTTCGAAAACTTCAGCAGTTTTACCCGGGCCGCCCCGTTTCTTTTTTTAAAGGGGAATTCCTCGACCCTGTGTCCCAGCTTGAGAAGGCCGGCCCTTATGACGGCCGTGCGGTTGTAGCCGGGATCGTAGTTGCCCGTAAATAGGATTGTTAGCGGCATAAGGTAGATAAATTCTATGAATTTAAGGGTAAGCGTTCAAGAAGGCTGAAAACGCAAACATTGATTTAAATCTCCCATTTTTATAGAATTAGTGAAGTGACTTAATCGTATATTCTGTTTTTGCCGTTCCGAGTCACGAATTACGAGTTACGGTTCTTAATGGGCGTGTAGCTCAGCTGGGAGAGCGCCTCGCTGGCAGCGAGGAGGTCGCAGGTTCGATCCCTGTCACGTCCACCATCTTTTTAAAAGGTGTCAGGCTACTTTTTAAAACGCAAAAAGTAGCCTGACACCTTTGAACAATAATGAGGAGATTTCAGATGAAAACATATTCCTTTAACGTCATGCCCAATTTGCCGGAAAAACTGAGGCCCCTGGACGAGCTTTCCACCAATATGTGGTTTACCTGGAACTGGGAGGCCATTATGATGTTCGTCGGTATGGACGAGGACCTGTGGCACAGGTCGCACCGGAACCCCAAATGGATACTCGGCTCCCTCCCGTACGAGAGGCTGGAATCCCTGAGCCGGGATGAGAATTTCCTCAAAAAGGTGACGGATATAAAAAATAAATTCGATTCTTACATGAGTTACGGGGACACCTGGTTCAATAAGAACAGGGAGGACAGCGAAAAAGACCTTCTTGTGGCCTATTTTTCCATGGAATACGGCATAGGCGAGGGCCTGCCCATTTATTCCGGCGGCCTGGGAATGCTCAGCGGGGATCACCTGAAATCGGCTTCGGACATGGGAATGCCCGTGGTCGGGGTCGGACTCCTTTACAGGAAGGGTTATGTGCAGCAGGTCCTTAACAGGGAAAACTGGCAGACGGAAAAGTATCCGGAGAACGACTGGTACAATATGCCCGTGGAAATAGTGAAGGACGCCAACGGGAAGCCGGTCAGGGTGAACGTGGACGTGGCCGGAGAGGACGTGCTTGTGGGAGTCTGGCGGGTCCCGGTGGGCAGGACTTCCCTTTATCTGCTGGATACCAATCTTCCCGAGAATTCGCCCAAGGCCAGGGTTATAACGGAACAGCTTTACGGCGGCGACCGGGAGAACCGGATCAGCCAGGAAATAGTGCTGGGAATAGGCGGGTACAGGGCGTTCAGGGCTATGGGTCTTAATCCCCAGGCTTTTCACGTAAACGAAGGTCATTCCGCTTTTCTCCTGCTGGAAAGAATAAAGGACCTGATGAGGGAGAAGAACCTGGATTTCCACGCGGCCAGGGAAATAGTCTGGTCCAGCTCGGTTTTCACCACCCACACGCCGGTAATGGCCGGCAACGAATATTTCGATTTCGAGCTGATAAGGAAATATTTCGAGCGTTACTGCAAGGACCTCGGGCTCACTCTCCCCGAATTGCTTGAACTGGGCAAGGACGCGAAGAACTCTCTGGGCTTCTGTATGACGGTTATGGCGATGAAACTCTGCGCTTTCATAAACGCCGTGAGCAAACTGCACCAGGATACCACCAAGAACATGTGGTACAATATCTGGCCCCAACTGCCCAAATACGAACTGCCCATAGATTACGTTACGAACGGCGTGCATACCAATTCCTGGATAAGCCACGAGCATTACGACCTTTACAGGAAGCATATCCACAACGAGGGGACTTACGAAAATTTCAGCTTCGGCAACTGCAACTGGAACAGGATACAGGAAATAGACGACAAGGAGATGTGGGAAACCCATCTGGTCAGAAAAGAAAAGCTGATAAAACTGGTGAGGGAAAGGCTGATCCGTCAGCATCAAAAACTCGGTTCGGACGCCACGGTAATAGAGGATATTAAGGGCGTGCTGAATCCGAATTACCTTACCATAGGCTTCGCCAGGCGTTTCGCCACCTACAAGAGGGCTACTCTTTTCATGAAAAACCTGGAAAGGCTCATGAAATTAGTGAACAACGACGAGAGGCCCGTGCAGTTCATCATAGCCGGCAAGGCTCACCAGGCCGATTCCAGCGGGAAAGAGTATATAAAAGCGGTGGCTTCCCTCAATCTCGACAAAAAATTCAAATCCAGGATAGTCTTTGTGGAAGACTACAATATGAACGTGGCCAGGTATATGGTGCAGGGCGTCGACATCTGGCTGAATAACCCCATAAGGCCCCTGGAGGCTTCCGGCACCAGCGGCATGAAGGCGGCTATAAACGGCGCGCTCAACCTCTCCATACTGGACGGGTGGTGGGTGGAAGGCTATAAGCCGGAAACCGGCTGGGCCATCGGCGGCAGCGAAAATTACAGGAGCGAAGAGGAGCGGGACTATGTCGAGGCCGAATCGCTTTATAATCTCCTGGAAAAGGTCATAATACCTCTTTATTATAAAAGAGAGGGGGACCTTCCCAGACAGTGGATAAAAATGATGAAGAGCGCCGTGTCCAAACTGGTTCCCCAGTTCAATACCGACAGGATGCTCAAGGAGTATTACGAGAAGTTTTACGTTAAAGCGTCGAGAAGCTACAAGCGCCTGGCGCTCGAGAATAAGATAAGCGAAGTGAGGCAGTGGGTGAAAAACATAGAGAATAACTGGCAGGACGTAAGGGTCGTCATAGACAGCTTCAAGCCGAACATGGAGATACACAGCGGTTCCAGCGTTCCCGTGAGGGCGATAGTATGGCTGGGAGCCCTGAAGCCGGAGGACGTGAAGATCCAGCTGGTGGTCGGGAGTATAGACGGGGAAACGGTTTTTAAATCCGGGAAAAACTTCGACATGGCGTACGAGGGGAAAATGGGCGACGCCCACATCTATAAGGGCGAAATAAAATGTTTTCAGAGCGGAAGGCACGACTTCGCGGTAAGGGCCATCCCCCACAACGAGAATATCCCGCACATGTCCATGCCGTTCTTTATAAAATGGAACGACAATTAAGGGGAACGCGTCGATTTTTTTGCCTGAATCCTTCAGTTGCCGAAGGATTCACCGCTGCGGCTGCCACCTATTCATACTGAAAGGAGCGGCTTTGAGCCGCTGAACAGAGGGTAATACCTTTTTTTGGGGATTTTCGCTTAGTTTTTTCCGGGATAATACTCTATTTCTCTTTTTATCACGTCGGGAGGGGTTTCGCTGTCCACCGCCTTGTCGTAGATTATCGTTTTTTTGCGGCGTATTTCCTTTGTCCAGTTCCCGGCGGAGTCGTATTCGTGTTCGTAGCGGTATTCGTGCTGCGGAGTGTTGTCCTGGGAATAAGAGGTTTCCTTCGCTTTGAAACCCGAAGTGTCGTATCCGGTTTCGGTCCTGGAAAAAACCTGTTCCAAATCGTCATATGTCGTTTCCGTCACTTTCCTGAGAGTGTTATCCATGCGGTATTCTTCCAGAATTTCCTTTTTCAGGATATCGTTGGAATCGAAATATTTCCTGGTAACGCTGAGGGGGGAAAAAGAGTATTTGTAAACCTCTTTTTCCATCTGCCGCGAATCCATGTCGTATTTGGTTTTTTCCAGGGGGTTCCCTTTTTTGTCGTATTTGCGCACGGTTTTGTATTCGAAGTTGTTTTCAGAGTCGAAAACGGTCTCTTCGGTTTGTTTGGATTTTTTGACGTAGAAAAAGGTGCGAAAAGGCTTCTGGGTTTTTTCCTGGGGGGTGAGATTGAACTGTATTTTTATGGAAGTTCCGGCATTCAGTTCTTTTTTGCAGAAAACCCCCAGGGGGGTGGTCTGGATATCGGTGAAAGAAGTGCTTTTGTTCATGTTTTTGGCGATTTCGGAGCAGAATTTAGCCGTTTCCGTTTCATTCCTGTAGATGTAATTTTTCTGCGCTACCACGTTTTTATCGTTTTTTTCTATTTCCTTCACCACGCGGCCGTCGCGGTTGAAGTGGGTGTCGAATTCGCTCTGGATTTTGCCGTCCGCCCATTTTTTGTTTTTTTTGAAGGAAAGGAGATAATATTTTTTTACCAGGCTGGGTTTGCCCTTGAGGGCGTCGGTTTTTTCCTGGGAGTTAAGGACGCCTGAAAAAAGAACGAAAATGAGCGCCAGAATTATGTTTTTCATATAAAATATATTATACTTTAAAATACAATCGTAAAGCGTTAAGGGTAAAGAGTTTTACTGCGGCAAGGAAGCGGGGCTCCCGGCCGTTAAGATTCCGAACGAAGTTCGCTGAACCCTTTACGTTTTACCCTTTACACTTTACGTTTTCGGAGGAATTTATGACGGAAAAGAAAAACGACGCGAATCAACTCCAACTCGAGGTCCAGATGGACGAGCAGACGGCGCAGGGCGCTTACGCCAACCTGGCCGGCGTAACCCACAGCGAAACGGAATTTATAATGGATTTCCTGTTTTTACAGCCCAACCAGCCTAAAGCCAAGCTGAGATCCAGGATTATTTCCAGCCCGGTACACACAAAAAGATTCCTGATGGCCCTCATGGAAAACATCAAAAGATACGAGGAAAGATTCGGCGCCATCCCCCAGAGGG
>PEXN01000075.1:8056-19648 GCA_002774685.1 Elusimicrobia bacterium CG08_land_8_20_14_0_20_51_18
AAGTTAATCTTACCCAAGGGCATAGCTGATAGATAGATATTAAGAAAACAGGGATTAAGTAATCAGGCTAAATACCGGTTCCCTTAAACCTTAATTTCTTAATTGCTCAATCTCTTAATCTCTTTTCGGTTTATATCTTATATATGAATTGCTGTCTTTCCTGCGCCAGTATGGATTTGAGGGGGGCGTTCTCTTTTTGGATCACCGAAGCGGCCTTTGCCGCCATCCCTTCCAGCGTCTCGTCGGAGTATTCCGGGTTCAGGTTAAAAAGTACAAGATTTTGAATTTCGTTTTTTATGGCGAATTCGGTGGTTATGGTAAGTCCGGAATGGCCCTTTTTCGCCAGTTTCTCGTAATCCTCGTCGTTGTAATAGGTGTCATGAATTAAAACGTTGAAGCCGTTGGTGAATTTCCCCAGCCTTTCGTCGTAATCCTGAAGAGCCGTGGCGTCGCCCCAAATTTCACTGTCCGGGGCGTAACCTACTTTGAAGCCGTTAAATTCCATGAAGTAAAGCATGGTCGTGGTCGGGTGGTTGGAATACATGGTGCTCAGTTTAAGGCCCGGCATGAGCTCGTAATTGTCTTCCAGTATTTCGTAAAGGTCTATTTTGGCTTTAGGCGCCGACCTCACGGGGGAAAAGGAACTGTAAAAATTGCTTCTTACGACCTCTTTAAGGGTCTTTTCCGGATCGTTGGGTCCCACTATGTGTATGGAGAACCTGGGGTCGTGGATGGGCTCGAAATGAGGAAGCCCCATAATGTTTTCCAGGTGGAAATGGCTCAGGAAGAGCCAGATATCTTTGTAATATCTTTTTTTGCTCACTATCTCCTTTCCCAGCTCCACTATCCCCGTGCCGGCGTCGAAGATGAAAATGTTTTCGTGAGTTTCCAGGGAAGCGCACATGGTCTGTCTTCCGTACTTCGAGGGGGAATTCGGGAAAACGGACGGCAGAGCTTTGGCGCCGTAAATGGTGAGGCGCAGCTGGTCTTTAGCCAGGTCGTTGAGCTGCGGTTCCTTCTCGTCGTCGGTTTCCAGGGAAGCCCTTATCGGCGCGGCGGGAGGGGGAGAGTTCTGCGCCACCCCTTCGAGTATGGATTTTACGGTTTCGGAAAAGGTTTCCACGTTGTAAGGCTTCTGGAGAAAAAAGTCCGCTCCCAGTTGGAAAGCGCGCTGCTTTTCCACGTCATAAGATTTGCCGGAAACTATCATTACTTTTATTCTCTTCATGTCGGGATCGGTCTTTATGTGTTTACAGATGTCCATTCCCGTTATTCCGGGCATCATTATGTCGCTTATGACCAGGCGGGGCATGTTCTGCCTTATGATTTCTATGGCCTGGAGGGAATCCTGCACCAGCATTACGTTCCAGCCGGCGTCGGTAAGGAGGTCCCGCGAGAGCTCTCCCACCATCGGATCGTCGTCGACAATGATTATATCGGGGTTCGCCATAGTTTCCTTATGCTGCAAAAGACAGGTGAATTAATTCTATAATATACAGTATATATTGTAGAAAATTATAAATTTGTTACAAAAAGGTTTAATCATTATGATCCAGACACCCGCTTATCCAGCCATACGTTTGACCGCTGAAAGCGGGCGGCTGGATTTAAAGATAAAGAAGGCCCCGCTTCGCCGGGGCAAGCGGGTGTTCGGATGATACGAATAATAGCCGGCGCCAAAAAAAACAGAAGGATACTTTCCCTCCCTGCGTCCCACCACGTCAAACCCATTTCGGTGAGAATGCGGAAATCCGTTTTCGACATAATAAGGCCTAATATAACCGGGTCTCTTTTTCTGGACCTTTACGCCGGGGTCGGGGCCGTGGGCCTGGAAGCCCTCTCAAGGGGCGCGGGCAAAGTGGTTTTCGTGGACAGCGACAGGAGATGCCTCGACATCATAAAGAAAAACCTGGAAAATCTGGAATTAAAGGAGAACGCCGTGGTCGCAAAGGGGGATATCCTTAAAGGTCTTATCTGGCTTAAATATTACAGTCCCGAGGGCTACGATATCGTTTATATGGGCCCGCCTTACAGGGACAGGGAGAACAATCCTCTTTCCTATTCCTCCCAGACCATAAAAATGGTGGCCGAGGAAGGACTCCTTTCGGAATACGGCTTTATCGTGGCCCAGCATCACGGGAAAGAAATAGTACAGGTTCCAGAAAGCCTGGTCGTATACAGGACGCAGAAATACGGGGATACCAACATAGATTTCATAAAGCCCAGAAAACCGGCGGCGTCCCCTCTGCCGCCGCAGGCGTGAGCCGATGACAGAACTGTTTGAATTGAATTATTCCAAGATAAACGCCTATTCTTTCTGCCCTTTCCTTTATAAATACGTTTACCTGGACGGGAAATACGCTCCGCACAACGCCTACTCTTCCTTCGGGATAAGCATTCACAGGACCCTGGAAAAATACGCCGCTTTCAAAGGCGATCTGGAAAGTCTTTTCATTTATTACGAGGAGGCCTGGAAACACGAGGGCTATAAATCTCCGGGGGAGATGATGGAGTTTTACGGCCGGGGAAGAAAGCTCCTGGAGAATTTCTGGCTCAGGGAACAGGAAAGCGAGGCCAAAATAGCGCTTTATGAAAAGAATTTCGACTTCGAAGCCGGAAAATTCAGGATAAAAGGCACCATAGACAGGGTGGACAGGCTCAAGGACGGGAAGATCGAGCTTATAGAGTATAAAACGGGGCTCGAGGAGAGGACCGAGGAAAGCCTTAAAAACGACCGTCAGCTGGCCATTTACGCGCTGGGCCTTAAGAACAGCTGCAGGATGAGCCCGGATT
This sequence comes from Elusimicrobia bacterium CG08_land_8_20_14_0_20_51_18, assembly GCA_002774685.1. Lineage (GTDB taxonomy): Bacteria > Elusimicrobiota > Elusimicrobia > Elusimicrobiales > UBA9959 > 0-14-0-20-51-18. The sequence goes on from PEXN01000075.1 coordinate 10,850, forward strand.
ATCTCAGTTTCTACCTGGTTTCGATAGACAAAAAAATAACGGTTCCTTATGAAGGCGGGTCTGAAACGGTCATATCGGAATATCTGGCCGTAACGGGGGAGAAAATAATGAACCGGGAATTCGGGGCGAAAGGCAAATGCGCGGTTTGCCAGATAAGGAATCTGTGTTCCGAGAGCGAAAGCAGGGACGTCAGTTGAATTTGGTTTTGGCGATGTGTTCCCTGTAGATCTGCAGGAAAGTCATTACCATGGAAATAAGTATGGGGCCTATAAAGAGGCCCAGCGGTCCGTAAATCCTCAGTCCTCCGAAAATCCCTATAAAGAGCAGAAAAACCGGCAGTTTCGCTTCCCGGCCTATCAGAATAGGCCTTAAAACATTATCCAGCAGGCCCACTACCAGAGAACCCCAGAGAAAGATGAATATGCCCGAAATGTGGCTTTCAAAGATGAACATGCCCAGCGAAAGGGGGATCCATACGGTGGAGGTGCCTATAAAGGGTATTATGGCCGAGAAGGAGGTGAACATTCCCAGGAGTACGGGCGAGGGCGCGCCGGCTATGTAGTAGCCTATTCCTCCCGCCATGCCCTGTATCGCGGCCGTAAGGAGCAGGCCTTTCACCACGGCTATCACGGTCAGGTAAAACTGGTTCAGTATGCGGTATTTGTGGTCCGGGTCCATCGGGGTTATCTCTATTATCCATTTGAGGAGCTTATCCCCGTCGCGGAAGATGAAAAAGAGCATTATTATCATCACGAAGAAATCCACTATGATGAAAAAGATGTTCCTGAGTATCCTGGTTCCGGATTTTATGATCTTGTCCTGAATGTCTTCCACGTTCTTGAGGGCTATTTCCTTCAGGTCGAACTCCGAGACCGGAAGGATTTTGGGAAGCCGGATGGTCAGATTGATGCCGGTATTCTGGTTGAGGTAGGCCACCGTTCTGGGGTAAATGTCGCGCGTTTCCTTGAAAAGAAGCCAGCCGAAGAGGAGCATCGGGATTATCACCGTGAGAAAAACGCTCATGGTGGTCAATCCGGCCGCGAGACTTGGGTTAAAATCCTTTTTTCTCAGAAAAAAGTTAAGGGGATGAAAAATTATGGCGAAGCTTATTGCCAGGAAAATCGGGGCTATAAACGGCGAAAATATCCTTACCAGGTGATAGAGGAGGATGAGCAGTATGCTTACGAAAAAAATATTGAAAACCTGTCTTTTGTTCAGATTCAGGAATTTTTTATTTTCTTCCATATAAATCGGGTCCCGGGATATATTTTAGCATTATTGAAGGGCGCGCCGGGCGGGCTTTTTCCGGAGGTTAAAAAATATCAGCCTGAATCCTTCAGTTGCTGAAGGATTCACCGCCGCGGCTGCCACCCGGTCATACTGAAAGGAGCGGCCTTGAGCCGCTGAACAGGTGGCAGGGTAAACCCGGCCATCCGGATACGCCCCATAAATGGGGGCTGTCCCGTCGCATAAAGAGCGACTGTCCCGTCTAAATGGGTTATGTGGAATGGGACGTCTGTATGGGCTACCGCACCGCATAAAGAGCGGCCCCTACTTGTGGGGTAAAGAGCGGCTGCTTCGTTGCGGGGAGTGGGACGCGGGGCGTGGATGCTTCTCTATAGGGGTGGCCGCCCTGAAAGGGTGAAAAACAGGAACAAAAATGTTCCCGGCTTTAATCGGTAAAAGCGCGGGGAACTGAATTTTTCAGGTTAGAATATTCCCGGGTGAGAATATGAAACTGGTAATTTCAGGTTCTGTCCGAGATATATTTCCAGAATACGCCCGCGCCGAGCGCGATCCTGTAAATTATGAACGGGGTCAGGTTTTTGTCTTTCAGGTAGTCCATCAGGAATTTGATCGAAAAGATCCCGAAAAATAAAGAGCTTATAAAAGCCGCGGCCAGTCCGGAATCCAGAGCCGAAAGATCCAGTTTTCCCGCTTCCAGCAGACCCGCCCCCAAAATCACCGGAGTCGCCATAAGGAAGGAAATACGGGCGGCGTCGAATCTTTTATAGCCGAGGAAAAGAGCGGCCATTATCGTCATGCCGGACCTGGAAGCCCCCGGCAGTATGGCTATGCTCTGCGCCAGGCCCAGCAAAAGGGCGTCTTTCGCGGAAAAGGAGGAAGCATCCCTTGAGTTTTTCGCTTTTTTGTCTGCCCAGAGGATCACGAAGGAGAAGAAGATCAGATTGGCCGCTACCAAAAACGGGTTCCTGAAAATTTCTTCCGCCTGTTTTTCGAATGCGAGGCCTATTACCCCGGCCGGGACGGTGGCCAGGACGAGAAGCCACAGAAAATTCCCTTCGGAAGTTCCCGGTTTTTGAACCGCGTCCTTCAGTATTTTGATCCAGTCCCTGAAGAAAAAGATTATTATGGCCAGCAGAGTGCCCAGGTGCAGCATGACGTCAAACTGAAGCCCCTGATATTCCCTGCCTAAAAAATAGGGGAAGATAACCAGATGCGCGGAACTGGAGATGGGGAGGAATTCTCCCACGCCTTGTATGAGACCGAGAAAAATGTATTCTAAAAGAGTCATAAGGCAGATGATTGGAGGATTAAGGAATTAGCGTGAAGCGGGAAACGTAAAACGGAAAGCGTTTGTAAGGGATTTCCATATTACTTTTTACGCTTTACTCTTTACGCTTTACTCTTTACGATAAACTATCCTCTATTCTCCTAATCCTCTAGTCCTCCTTACTGTCATGCTTCCCGGGCAAACTTCTTACAACTGTTTTAATTTTATCATTTTTACGTTCTTGTAGTAATGATTGAGTATGGCGCGGTAGTCGTAGCCGAGTTTGGCCATGCCGTCGGAGCCGTGCTGGCAGAGTCCCACCCCGTGCCCGTAACCGTAACCTTCAAAAACGATATATTTTTTTTCCAGGTAAATCCTGAACTTGGTGCTCCTTATAGCGTTCCACCCGAGGTCCCGGCCCGTTATATGGTAAAAGTCCACCCCGGAAATCTTTTTGCCTTTTCCATCGGTGACCAGCTCCATTTCCATGACTCTTCCCGAGGGGCTCAGCGAAACGATTTTTGCCTCTTTAAAAATTTCTTTGGGGGAGATTATTTTTCTCCTGAGAAATTTTTCGAAGGTTTTGAGCCCTATTTTGGTGCGCCACTTGAAGCCGTAGGCGCCGGAGCAGTAAGCCTTGCCGTTCTCCCCGTCCGTCACAGATTTAAGGTAAGGTTTTTTTTCGTATTGCCACAAATTAGAAACGTCCTCGGTGACGCCTCCGCATATCGAATGGTAAAAAGTCCAGGCCGGTTTTCCGCGGTAGACCAGGATCTCTCCTTCGGTTTCTTTCACGGCTTTTTTAATTTCTTTTTTTATGTCGGAAAAGCCGTTATACAGCTGGCAGTGCGTGGTGTCGCAAAGATTGTAACCTCTCGGCTTGTGCCTGTTTATATTGGCAAGAGTGTATGTCCTGGCAACTACGGCCTGGGCTTTATAGGCCTGGTAATTGGCCAGGTCCCTGCTCTCGGCCGCCACTACGCTCAAAAGGTAGGTTTCGAGGGAGATCTCGTTCACTATTTTGAGCCGTCCTCCCTCGTTTTCCACGAGAAGTTTACCGTAATAGATCCTTTCCCTTCCCCCGGCTTTAAGCGAAAAGGCGCACTGGGAGCGTATCTCCGCTTTTTTGAGTTTTTTGGAAACGGAATCGTGCCTCACCCGGATTTCCCCGTCTTCCGCCGTGAGCCGGATTTCCCGGGGTGAGGCTTTGCCTATTTTAAAATTTCCGCCGGAGGCTTTAAGCGAAACCGTTTTAAGGCTTTTGTTGGAGAAGAGCCTGACTTTTATCTCGAGGGAGAAAGCGTTCAGGGCGGAAAAAATAATTATGGAAAACAGGGCGGCCGTTTTGAGTTTCAAAATCTCTCCTACAAGTTGAAATTGGATTTTAATTTGCCGGCGGGTTTGTCGGGAGCTTCGAGTTCTATCAGGGCGTACCCCGCGGTGCGCAGGTCCAGTTCCTCTTCGCCGCTTATGAGCCTGGCGAGGATGTTAAGAGTGGGCTGATGCCCGACTATTAAGGCGTTTTTGCCGGCGGAGAGTTCTATTACGGATTTGAGAATCGAGCCTATATCCGAGGAACTGGCCAGGGAATTCAGAAAGCGGACCTCTTCCGTCTTGAAACGCCGGGAAATTATCGCCGCCGTCTGTCCGGCCCTTTTGAGCGGGCTGGAAATTATTATTTCGGGGGCGAAATTTTCTCTTTCCAGATTTGCGGCCGAAGCCGTTACTTCTTCCTCGCCTTTTTCGGAAAGCGGTCTTTCGGCGTCCGATGAAACTCCCGCCTCGGAGAGGGAAAGAGCGTTACCATGTCTGAAAAAAACTATTTCCATATTCATCCTATGAGAAGAAGATATTTCTTTATTACCTTGAGGTGATGGGCTTCCTGCAGCAGTATCCGCTTTATGGCGGTCTTTTCGCTTTCTTTTTCGCAGTAGTTCAGGAGAGCTTCGTAAAGCTTTATGCCGGCGTTTTCCCTGGCCAGGTGCATTCTCAGCGTTTTTCTCAGGGAAGAAAAAGGGGGTATGCTCCTGGGCTTGGGATTCAATTTCAGCCCGGCCGCCGCGGAAAGGGCGTTCAGATGAGCCTGTTCGTCCAGGGCGAAAGCCTTGAAAGTCCCGGCGATATCGGCTCCTCCCTTTATTTTTTTTAAGAAAAGAGAACTTTCCCCGGCGTAAAGCGAAATATCGGCTTGTTCCTCGTTGGCTATGGCCCGCACCAGTTCTAAATTCGTCATATCTAAATTTTAGCAAATTGACGCCGAAAGAGTATTAAATTTTCTTATTCGGCGGGGAGGGAGGCGGATACGCCGCCGTCTTTTTGTTCCCCCGTCCGGCTTACGGGTTATAAGTTTTTCTAATAATCGCCGCTTGGCCGGTCTCAGACAGGTAAAATGCTCCGGCAAATTTAATAAAATTTAGCTATGGATTTGTGAGATTCCGCTTTATTCGGGGGAATCAACTTGGTAACGGAGGTCGCGAAAGTGAAATATCATATACTGGAAAAAGATCAGCTGGAATGCTTCGTAAGAAGCCTTTCCAAAAAAATGAAGGCGGTGGGTCCGGTGGCAAAGGGTCACAATAATTACGCGTTTGAGGAAGTCACCAGCGCCTCCCAGCTAAGCCTTGATTATATCCCCACGATACTTCCGCCCAAGAAGTATTTCATGCCCAACAAGGAGAAGATGATAGATTTCGATCTGGGCGGGAAAACCCCGTCGGCTCAGGCCGCCCTGGAATGCGAGGAACTGGCCATCATGGGAGTTCATACCTGCGACCTTGCCGGCATACAGTGTCTCAATATCGTTTTTAACGAAAGGCCCAGGGACTACAATTACCTCTTAAGGAAAGAAAAACTTTTTATAATAGGCGTGGAATGCAACAAGTACTGCGACGAATACGCCAGCTGCGCCCTGGTCAATTCCCATCTTCCGAACGGCGGTTACGACCTTTTCTTCACGGATGTGGGGGACAGGTATGTGATAAACGTCAATACCCAGAAGGGAGAGGATTTCGTGGAAAGCGTCGGTCTCGACAAAGCGGAGGGCAGGGACTTAGCCGCCATGGACAAGATAAGGGAAGAAAAAAGAAAGATTTTCAAAAACGAGGTCGATATAGACCCCAAAAAGCTTCCGGAGATTTTTGACAAATCCTATAACAGCAAGGTCTGGGAAAAGGTGGCGGAAAAATGCCTTTCCTGCGGCAACTGCACGAATGTCTGCCCGACCTGCTATTGTTTCGACATGGAGGATTTTATAAACCTGGACCTGAAAACCGGTTCGAGGGTCAGGACCTGGGATTCCTGCCAGTTCGAGACCTTCGCCGCCGTGGCCGGCGGGGAAAATTTCAGGGGGGAAAGATCCATGAGGCAGAGGCACAGGGTTTACAGGAAATTCAAATTCCCCGTGGACAAGTTTAACAGGTTTTTCTGCACCGGTTGCGGGCGCTGCTCGAGGACCTGTATGGCCGGCATAAATCTCAAGGAGATCCTGAAAGAAGTGGCGGAAGAATCCAAATTTTGAGCGTGGAGGCGAAAAATGGAAATAAAAAATTCAAACTGGAAGTCGAGAAAAGCTAAAATAATAAACGCCAGGCAGATGACGGTCTCCGAAAAGTGGTTCGACATACGGCTTGAGGACGGAGAACTGGACCATGAACCCGGACAGTTCGTGCAGGTGGAACTTTTCGGGGTGGGCGAAGCCCCTATTTCCATTTGTTCCTCTCCCACCAAAAAGGGCAGTTTCGAACTTACCGTAAGGGCCGCCGGCCGGGTCACCAGGGAGATGCATAAACTGGACAAGGGCGACAATATAGCGGTAAGAGGCCCTTTTGGAAAACCTTTCCCGGTTAAGACCATGGTGGGGAACGACCTTCTTTTCGTGGCCGGAGGCCTCGGCCTCGCTCCCCTTCGCTCCCTCATAAATTACGTGATGGATAACAGGCGCGAATTCGGGAAAGTGGATATACTTCTCGGTTCCAGATCCCCGAAAGACATGTTGTTCGGCAATGAAATAAGCGAATGGCAGAAAAGGCTGGACGTCAATTTCGCCTGTACCGTCGACAGGGGCGCCCCCGAGTGGAAGGGTAATGTGGGCCTGATAACCAGCCTTATCCCCGGTATAAACCTGAATCCGGAAAGGACCTACGCGGTGGTGGTGGGCCCGCCCATAATGTACAAGTTCGTCATAAACGAACTCCTCAAAAAAAACATCTCGGAAAGGCATATCGTGCTGTCTCTGGAAAGGCATATGAAGTGCGGAATGGGTAAATGCGGGCACTGCCAGATAGACCATCCTAAAAATTATTATTGCTGCAAGGACGGTCCGACCTTCACTTACGACGAAGTCAAAGACGCTAAAAAGCTTTAATCAAAGGAGAAAAAAATGCCAAAGAACGAAAAGAAAATCTCGAATAAACCTAAAGTGGCCTTTTTTGATTTCGCCTGTTGCGAAGGCTGTCAGCTTCAGATAGCGAATATGGGGGAAGACCTCCTGGACCTCCTCGGAGTGATAGACGTGGTGGAGTTCAGGGAAGTCATGAGCGAGAAATGGGACAAGGACTACGACGTGGCCATGATAGAGGGCTCCATAACGGACCATCATGCCGAGGAGCGGATAAAGAAGATAAGGAGCAGGTCCAAAGTTCTCATTGCCTACGGATCCTGCGCCACACTGGGCGGCGTAAACGGGATGAAAAATTCCTTCGAACTCGACGAGATAAGGAAATACGTTTACGGGGCCGGGTACACATATTTCGATTCCACGCCCACAAAGGCGGTGGACCAGGTGGTAAAGGTGGATTATTACGTTCACGGCTGCCCCGTTTATCTGCCGGAGGTAGTCGAGGTCCTTAAATGCGCTTTAAGGGGAATCCCTTATTCGGTTCCGGATAAGCCCGTTTGTTCCGAGTGTAAGCTGAACGAAAACGGCTGTCTATACGAAAAGGGAGTGGTTTGCCTCGGCCCCTGGACCAAGGCGGGTTGCAATTCCTGGTGTCCCAATAATGGAAACATTTGTTACGGTTGCAGGGGCCTGGTGAAAAATCCGGCCAAGAACGCCGCTAAGAATATCATAGAAAAATACCGCCTTGATCCCGCCCTGATGAAAAACAAGTTTGATATGTACAACAAAGCGAAGGAGGCTACCAATGAGCCCAAAAAATAAAGATCTCGACATAAAAGTGGAATATGTGACCCGGGTGGAAGGGCACGGGAATATAGTGGTCGACGTAAAGAGCGGGAACATAGAGAAATGTGAATTCCATGTGGTGGAATCTCCCAGGTTTTTCGAGGGTATGCTGAGGGACAGGTCCATTTTCGAGGCCCAGCATATAACTTCCAGGATCTGCGGCATTTGTTCCTGCGGTCACACGCTGGCTTCCATACAGGGAGCGGAGGACGCCCTGGGTTTTAAACCCAGCGAACAGACGATAAAGCTCAGGAAGGTGCTGCTGGACTACGAATTCCTGGACAGCCATCTCCTGCATATTTATCTGCTGGCCGCCCCGGACGCTCTGGGGGCGCCTTCTTTCGTTCCGCTCATAAAAACCCATAACGCGGTGGTAAGAAGGGCTTTGAGGATGAAGAAGACCTGCAATGACGTTTGCGACATACTGGTCGGCAGGCATGTGCATCCCATTTCCTCCATAGTAGGCGGGTTCACAAAGCTTCCCAGGCCCAAAGACCTGGACGCCATGATAGATTTGTTCGAGGGAATAAGAAAAGACATGGAAGAAACTGTGGCACTGGCCTCCAAACTTAAATTTCCCGAATTTTACAGGGAAACCGAGTATCTCGGGTTGGTCTCGGACGATGAGGAATATCCGTTGCTTTCGGGGGACATCGGCTCCACCGACGGAAGAAGGTTCGCGAAGAAGGATTACAGGGAAGCCACGAACGAGTTCGTGGATCCCAGATCTTCGGCCAAATTCACCAAGCTTTCCAGGGAATCCTATATGGTGGGCGCGCTGGCCAGGTTCAATTTGAACTCCAATAAGCTGCATCCCAAAGCCAAAAAGGCCGCTAAAGATCTGGGTTTTAAAGCTCCCGATTACAATCCCTACATGAATACCGTGGCTCAGGTGGTGGAAGTCGTCCACTGCTACGAGCACGCCCTCGATATCCTGAGGGACCTCAGGAAGAAGGGAATAAACTATTCCGAAGAACTGGTGGTGGGCGTGAATGAGAAAGGCCATATACCGGTCAAAGCCGGGAACGGCGTGGCGGCCGTGGAAGTGCCGCGGGGTATTTTGTTCCATAATTACGAAATAGACGAGAAGGGGCTTATAAAA
>PEXN01000047.1 GCA_002774685.1 Elusimicrobia bacterium CG08_land_8_20_14_0_20_51_18
GAACGCCTCCGAACTGGGCTGGCTTAAAATGAGCAATCCCTGGGAATGGGGCGGCTGGCTCGGCTGGAAACTCCATCCGGCTTACGGCGTTTTCGTCGACGGCCGGTACATCTTTCACGGCTACCTGAAAGAACTCGCCGATTCCAGGGACTACCTGGATTCATGGAGGGAAGCCGAAAGCAGGAACCGGTTTGAAATGGTCCTCATGAAGCCCGAAAACGGAGAAATACTCTTTAAAAACCCCTCCAAAACCGGGAATGAAACGGAAGAAAACTCCGTTTTTCTGCCGGCCGGCAAATGGGCGCTGGTTTATTTCGATTCGAGGATCTTCGCCGCCGTAAAAAGAGATTCGGTAAGCCCCGGCTGGCTCAAAGAGAACGAATACATTTATCTCAGGCCCTGGGGCTACGAGAATCTCCTGCCGGGGCCGGGAAACTCCGCCGTGGACCTGAAAAAAGCCGAAAAGGAACTTTCAAGATATTACGCCGGCCGGAGGAAAGATTTCCACGATCCCCAGGTCGAAGCCGTCGGGAAATGGCACAAAGGCAGAACGGAACTGTCCGAAAAAAAGAAAATATGAGCTTTCAAAACCTGAGAACCGCGCTGAACTCCGGCCTGGGCGAAAAGACCGGTTTTGTCTTTTATTTCTTTCTGGCGCTTGTTCTTTCCCTTCCCTTCGTCTGCATGCCTCTCGTTAATCCGGACCTTTTCTGGCATCTCTCGGCCGGGAAGTTTATTTTCGGGAATCTGGCGGTTCCGCGGGCGGATTTCCTCAGTTGGACGGCGCAAGGAGCCGAATGGATAGATTTCGAATGGCTGACGCAGGTCCTGTATTACTTCGTCCACTCCGAATACGGCGCCGGAGGGCTTTACGCCCTTAAGCTGCTTCTCGTCCTTCTCTCGCTTTCGGCTGCCGGCGCCCTGCTCTCCCTTTTCCTGAAAAATCCGCGCCATCTTCTCTGGTGCCTGCCCCTGGCGGCCGCTTCCATGCTCAGTTCCTCCGACCTGAGGCCTGAAAATTTTTCCGCCGGATTTTTTTCCCTCGTTTTTTATCTGCTGGAAAAAAAGAAAACTTCGCCCTCCGCGGGAGCGGGGACGCTTTTCTTCTTTTTCTTCGCCTTCGCGCTCTGGGCCAACCTGCACGGGGGCTTCCTTTACGGCCTTCTGCTTATGTGCATTTATACCGCCGGGGCCTTTCTGAATGAAAACACGCCGTACATTTACGGCGAAACCCGGAAGCTCTCCTTCTCCAAAAGCGCGCCGCTCGCGGCCTGGCTGGCGGCCGCTTTCGCCGGGACCTTCCTGAATCCCTACGGCTGCAAAGTCTACGCCGTAATAGCCGACCACTACAGACTCGCCCCGCTGATACAGGACTATATCACGGAATGGCGGGCCTTCGACATAACCTACGAGTACATAAGGCCTTTCGCCGCGCTGATGATCCTGTCCATAACCTTTTTTCTGGCGGATTTCCTGAAAAACAGGAGAACGGATTTTACGCGCTTTTTTCTGATACTCTCTTTTTCGTTCCTCTGTCTGAGCCATATGCGCAATTCCATGTACGGCACGGTGGTCTTTTCTGCGATTCTTCTTTCTTCTCTCCCGGAAAGGGCGAAAAGTCCCGGGGCCGCGCTCCCGGCCGTAGCGCTGGTTTTACTTCTTCTCGGTCTGCATTTTTACAATTCCGTTTTCCAGTATTACGGCCGCTTCGATTACGCCAAATTCGAAAAGAATTCGCCGGAACTTTCCGATTTTCTCAAGAAAAACCGCGATGAGATCGGCGGACTGAAAATGTACAATATGTGGGCCTGGGGCGGCTGGCTCGGCTGGGAACTTTATCCCGATTACAAGGTTTTTGTGGACGGGAGATATATTTTTCATCCGATGCTGGAAGAAACCGTAAAAGCCAGGGCCTATCTCGACTTCTGGAAAACTCTGGAAAAAAAATACGGCATAGAGCTGGTCGTCATGGAACCCACCCAGACCAGGCTGGCGGTCAAACACGGCCTGAAAGGCGGCGGAAGCTTTATGGCCCAGCGCCCCTTTTACCTCTTTCTTCTGCCTAAAAAAGAATGGGCCGTGGTCTATTTCGACGCCAGGATATTCGCGGCGGTAAAAAGGGACAGGGTGGATAAAAACTGGCTGAAGGAAAACGAATATGTTTATCTAAGGCCTAACGACCTGGAAAACCTGGAGGTTCCCCTCCTCGAGGGGGAGCTCTCTCCGGCGGCCGTGGAAAGAGAGGTTTCCCGCTACCTCAGGTCCCATTCATGGGATTCGCCGGCCGGCCTTAACTTTTATATCTCCGACTGGCATTCGCGGATGACCGAAAAGCTAGCGGATAAAAAGAAATAAACAGGAAGATTGGAGGATCAGAGTTAGAGGAATAGAAGCATAGAGGTATGGACGTGTAGAAGAAGGATTTTCCTTATAAAACTACGCCTCCAAATTGCTATACCTCCACGCCTCTGATTTGCCAATCCTCCAGCCTTCCGCCCTTACGCTATTCCCGCCTCTTTTTTTACCGCCTGCGCCACCTCTTTCGGTATCTCATTCAGCCCGAATTTTTCATTCACGCAGACCAGCTCCGTCACCCCTTTGGTAAGGGACTTTTTCTCCCCGTTCTCTATTTCGCACCTGAACTTTATCCTGTAAACGGAGATCTCCTCGACTTCCGTTTTTATCCTGAGCGGGTCTCCGAGCCGGGCGGGAGCTTTATAATCCACCTCCTGCCTTCTTACGGCGAAAAGAAAATTTTTGGCGGCCAGGTCGCTCACGGAAAAGCCCAGCGCCTCCAGATAAGCCGTCCTGGCCTCTTCGAAAAACCTGAGATAATTGGCGTCCCACTCCTCTTAACCCAAATAGACGTCCCATTCCACATAACCCATTTAGACGGGACAGTCGCTCTTTATGCGACGGGACTGCCCCGGAACAACGAGCCTCCGGCTCATCAGGTGTCGGCTTGCCCGCTGGGCGCAGCCAGGGAGGCTCTGACGACGACCTCTTGTATGGGGCGTAATAGACCACTCCTCCGCAATCGGTGTCGTAATAATAGATCTTCCTCTCGCTTATGTTCATGGGCTTCTCCTTTTTCCCAGGCCAAAATCCCTCCGAAGCGGCCCGGCGTTCATCCGCGGAGGAGGATAAAAAAATTGTATCATCTTATTATGTTCAAAGAACACCCCCTTTTTCTTTTCCGGGATTTCCGCAATCTCTTTCTCGCCAGGATGATCTCGGCTGTAGGCGACAAGTTTTTCCAGATAGCTCTGGTCTGGTGGGCGCTGGGGGAAGGGGACAGGGGGAAATTCAACGTGGGACTTATCATGGCGGTGAATTTCCTGCCCGTGGTGCTGTTCGGCCCCTTTTTAGGCGCTTACGTGGATAGAGCCAATAAAAAAAGGGCCATGCTTTTCGCGGATTTCGCGAGAGCCCTTCTGGTCTTTACGCTCTTCATACTCCTCCGCCTCGACCACCTCAGCCTCTACGCGGCCCTGGCCCTGGTATTCCTGCTTTCCGGTTTCGGCCCCATGTTCGAGAGCTCGGTCGCCAGCTCCCTTTTCCGGCTGACCTCCAGGGACCATCTTTCCCAGGCCACGGCGGTGGATTCTTCCTCGATACAGCTTTCCGGCGTCTTTGGAGCCGCTTTGGGCAGCGTGCTCATAACGGCTATAGGCATAGCGGGGGCCTTCTTTTTCAACAGCGCCACCTATCTCCTCTCTTTCTTATTCATTCTGATGATAAAAACCAGTCTGGCCCCGGAGGAAGGCCCTTCCGGGGGCTCCTACCTGCGCGACCTGAAGGAAGGCTTCGGTTATCTGACCGGCAATAAGCCGGTTTTATACCTGGTCCTTTTTTTCTCGTTCCTGAATTTTTTCATAGCGCCTATTTTCATCCTTATACCGATGGTGGTGAAATTTATAATCCTGGAAGACGTGAAATGGCTGGCCCTCTTCGAGACCTTCTTCGCCCTGGGCTCCACCGCGGCCGCCATACTGCTGGGTTTTAAAAAGGAATATAAAACCCCTTACAAAAACCTCTTCCTTTCCATCTTTATCGCAGGTCTGGCTTTCTTGTTACTGG
>PEXN01000146.1:0-17585 GCA_002774685.1 Elusimicrobia bacterium CG08_land_8_20_14_0_20_51_18
CAGTCTTCCAGAATTCTTTCATGTTTTCCTCTTTCGGCGGCGGCTTACCGCTTCTTTTCCTTGATCACCTGTCTGGCCCTCGCTATGGCGAGTTTTTCATCCGGGACATCCCCGGTTATAGTGGAGCCGGCTCCTATAAGCGCGTTTTTACCTACTTTTACGGGAGCCACGAGATTCGCATTGGAACCGACAAAGGCGCCGTCCTGTATCACTGTTTTGCTTTTTTTCACGCCGTCATAATTGCAGGTTATGGTCCCGGCCCCTATGTTGACTTTTTCTCCCATCTCGGTATCGCCTATGTAGCTGAGATGCGGGACCTTGGAACCGCGACCTATCCTCGACTTCTTTATTTCGGAAAAATTGCCCACCTTGGCCGACGGACCTATCTCGCTGGCCGGCCTTATATGGGAGAAAGGGCCGAGGACGCAGTCGTTCTTCACCAAACTTTCATAGATACAGCAGAAAGGCTTTATTTCCGTGCCGGCCATTATCCTGGCGTCGGATATTACCGCGTAAGGTCCTATCTTGCAGTTTTTCCCTATTACCGCGCTCCCCGAAATAACGCATCCGGGATAGACCACGGTATCCCTTGAAATTTTCGCCTCGGGGGAAATGTACGTATTGGACGGGTCCATTATGGTAACGCCGCCGGCCATAAGCTTCTCAAGTTTCCGGTTTATCATCTGCCGGGAGGTCCTATACAGTTCCCGCCTTGAATTTATCCCCGTTATCTGAAGCTCGTCTTTTATTTTAAAAGCCATAACTTTCCCCCCGCTTTTCATTATGTTTTCCACGGAATCAGTAAGGTAATACTCTTTTTTGGGGCCTTTGGGCTCGAGACGGGAAACGGCTTTCAAAAGCTCCCTGGATTTGAAAACGTAGATCCCGGAATTTACCTCTTTTATTTTTAACTCGTCTTCCGAGGCGTCGGGAGCCTCCACGATGGCTTTTACTCCGCCGAAAGGATCTCTGACTATCCTCCCGTAACTCTTGGTATCCTCGACTTCGCAGGTCAGCACCATGCAGTCGGCGGAGGAAGCCCTGAATTTTTTCAACATCGCGGAAATCGTACCGGGCTCGGTAAGAGGGGCGTCGCCGGAAAGGATGAAAACTGTCCCGTATTTTTTAAAGCTTTCCGAGGCCTCCTGTACCGCGCGGCCGCTGCCTTTAAGCAGTTTCTGTTCCACGAAAACTATTCCGGTTTTCAGTTTATTTTTCCCGGCCCATTCCCTGACCGCGGACTCGACCATTTTCCCCTTGTGGCCGACTATAACCGTCACGGAATCGGGGCGCAGAGAAAGAGCCTTCTTAAGCACATGTATTATAAGCGGAGTGGAATCCAGGTGATGAAGGACTTTCGGAAGCGCCGATTTCATCCTGGTGCCGAGACCGGCAGCCATTATTACGACCGAAAGGTTATTCCTCATACGGATAAATTTTACAAAATTATAAAAGTGGCTCAAAACCGAGGCCCCGGTTAAGGGGGGTTAAGGTGACACACAAGAATGGCGCTAACTTAAGATTTTCGCTTCTTAACACCCGTTGTTGTTGCCTCGCAAATCTTTTGCGATAAACTCCGCATATTCTGCATAGTCTGCTCAAGTTTGCTGTTGTTTACAATCGCCGCCTGGAACTTCTTTACCTGGGAAGAACTTAGATGAACAAAAGGTACCTGGTACCTTTTGCAAAGATAGCGAAGTCCACTCCCGGGCATGGATTCGAACCATGAATAACGCCTCCAAAGGGCGCTGTGTTACCATTACACTACCCGGGAATAAAGAATGGCGACCCCTGGAAACTGCCGCAGGTTACAGGTCACAAGTAAAATCAGCGTAAAAGTAACACAAGTTCGCAAGTTTAGAGCAACGTAGTTTAGAGTAATTTAGTTTAGAGAGCTTAGTCTAAACCCTACACTCTCAACTCTAAACTCTTTACGCTTCTTGTGTTGTTACTTGTGTCTTGCGACTTGCAACATGCAACTCCTGAAAACTTTAACCAAAGTTTTCAGGTTAGTATTCGGATTCCGTGCTTGCGCTTGTGGGAGCCGCGTTCCCCTGTCCTTCGAGAGACTTGTTATACTCGTCGGTTATCGCCTTTTCGAGCTTGCTCCTGAATTCGTTGCTTATGGGATGGGCTATATCCTTGTATGTTCCGTCCTTTATCTTTCTGGAAGGCATGCAAACTATAAGCCCCTTATTGCCGTTGACGACTTTCATGTTATGCACCACGAAAGCGTTATCAAAAGTAACCGTTGCGAAAGCCTTTAACCTGGCTTCATTCCTCAGATGAATCCTTACTTCTGTGATCTCCATATTCTCTCCTCGCGGACGGCGGAGACTTGAACCCACGAAGGTTCACTGCCGCGCCCGCCCCCCCTGCTGTCCCTTTTTCTTTTAACGACGCTGCGAGATACAGGTTTCAAGTTTCAAGTATAACGCGCTGCTTCGCTCCTACAGGAACGACAAGCAGGTTATACTAAACAAATTTTGCAAAAAAAATAGCTTTATGTAAAGAGGATATTTTCCGGGAAATCCCCCTCAATTCCCGGCCCGAATAGGAAAGCGCGAAAACGGCGGAGCCGGAACCGCTCATAAGGGCCGGAAGACCTGCCGCCAGCAGAGTTTCTTTCATCTTTTTCACCGGGGGCGAACAGGGCAGAACCGCGTCTTCCAGCCTGTTAAAGAGGACCTTATCGAAGGCGGGCTTCTTCCCTTCTTTGCCGAGGGAGGAGATGAACCCCTTCATTTTCCGCAGATTCCGGCCTATCTCGGCTTTCCCCGCCGCGGAAAACTTTCCGTAAACCTCTTTGGTGGAAACGAAAAAGTCCGGCCAAACCAGAAGTATTTGCGGAAGCCCGGCCTTTACCTCTATCCTTGTTATCTTTTCCCCTTTCCCGGAGCAACGGGCGAAAGGGAGATCCGAAAGAAAAAAAGGAACGTCGCTGCCCAGTCTTTCCGCTATTTTAAAAAGCCTGCCGTCTACCTGGACCGAATAGAGACGGGCCAGGCCCCGCAGGGCGGCCGCGCAATCGCTGGAGCCGCCGCCCAGGCCGGCTCCGACCGGAATGTTCTTTTCCAGCTCTATTTCCACGGAAGGAGTTATCCCAAATTCCCTGAAAAAGGCCTCGCAGGCTTTATACGCCAGGTTGTCCCGCGGGTCCAGCCTTCCAAGATTGGAATTATCCTTTACCGAAATTTTTATTCCCGGGCCTTTCTTCAGGCGAAGACTGTCGCAAAGAGAGATCCTGGCAAAAACGCTTTCCAGGTTATGGTAGCCGTCGGCCCTTTTCGAGGTTATTTCCAGGAAAAGGTTGAGCTTGGCCCGGGCTTTTACTTCAATCATCTTTCCACTCTTTCAGGACGTCGTTCTTTCCGTCTATATTGACCTTAGAGGGGTCTATCTCCAGCTTGAGGACCAGGTGCGGAACCTCTATTTCGAGCAGGGAAGGCACCAGGTAATTTTTAACCAGGGCGTATTTTTTAAAAATTATCTCGAACCTGGCTCCCTTTACGGATTTTATCCGGTCTATATATTGCGAATCCCACGAAAAATAGATCCTTTTCCCGGCTTTCTCAACGTATTTACCCGAGGCCGGAACGCCGGAGAACTCAGCCGCTTCGCCGTTAAAATATCCCCTGAGCGCGGAAAAGATCTCCTGCGCCCACAGGTTGAAGACGTCGGGGTTTATCCCCTCTATCTGCGGGCTTGAAACCCTCAGCATCTCGTCCGAATATTCTATGTCCCAGATGGGCGCCATCAGCGGACCGAGAAGCGAAAAGGAGAATTTCCCGGACGGGTCATAGGACAATATTCCGTCCATTTTGAAAGTTTTCCCTTTCACGCCCGCGGAAACCTTGAGGAAACAGCTGAACTTGGCGTCCTTAAGCGAAAAGGTTTTCAGATATTTCTCCTGCGCGGAAAATTTCTCACCGCCGACGTAAAGCTCTTTCAGCCTTCCGGCCACGGTTTCATTTTTCTTCTGCCCGACCGCGCTGGAAATCTTATAGGCCAGCCAGGCGCGGCCGGCGTTCCCCGCCTTTCCGTAAAGCGCGCCCAGGTGTTCCCAGACTATCGGGTCGAAGCTTATCATTTTGACGGATCTGAGCAGGTTTTCCTCCGCTTTCTTGTAATCGCCTTTCTTAAAATAGGCCCAGCCCAGGGAATCCAGATAGGCCCCGTTCCCGGGCTCTATCGAGAGGGCTTTTTCCACCATGCCGAAAGCTTCTTCAAGCTTCAAGTCCCTGTCTGTGAGGGAATAACCCAGATAATTCAGCACGTTGGCGTTATTCGGATTTTTCTGAAGAAGCTTCCTGAAATTCTTTTCGAAGCATTCCACCTTGTTAAGCTTTTCGCAGACCACGGCCAGCTGCATGACGGCGTCGTCGTATTCCGGCTTCAGGGCCGTGAGGGAGGAAAGTATCTCGTAAGCCTCGTTTTTTTTACCGAGATCGTCGTAACCGAGCGAAAGAAAATAGGCTATTTCGGAATTTTCCGGCCATTTTTTAGCGGACTTCTCCAGAAGCGAAATGGCCTCGTTGTATCTGTTGGTGAGCGTGTAGTAGTAGCTCAGCCTGAGGACCGTAGAGGCGTTGCTCTCCAGGTCCCTGGAGCTTTCCAGATAAGCCGCCGCCTTTTCGTATTCCTTATCGTCCTCGCTTATAAGGCTGAGCCAGTAAACCGCCGTGGGATTGCCCGTGTCTATTTCCACGGTTTTAAGAAAATATTTTTTTGCCGAAACTTTGTCGTTGAAAGCCGGGGAAATGTACGTCTCGCCTATGTGGTTCACCAGTTCCGGATTCCCCGGGTCCTGGTCGAAAATCCCCTCGTATTCCTTAAGGGCCGATTTAAAATCGCTCAAGCCTTCGTAATAAGAGGCTAGGAAATACCTCGGTTTAAGATACCCCGGGTCTTCCCGGACGGCCCGGCGGACGTAATCTATCATAGCTTTAACGTCGTTTTTCGCCTGGTAAATAAGCGCTATCTGGTAATAGACGTCCGCTTTATAGTCGGGCTTCAGTTCCATGAATTTTTTAAGGTAATTCATGGCCTTCTCGGGATTATTCACGTTAAGCGAGGAAAGCTGGTAATAGGCGTCGGCGTAGGAGGGATCCAGTTTTATTACTTTTTCGAAAGCCGATTTCGCTTCTTCCAGTTCGCCGGCGGCCCACAGGGAATTGCCGTACATGAACCAGCTTTCCGCCGAGGAGGAATCGTTCCTGACCAGGTATTCGGAATATTCCCCGGCCTCTTTCAGCTTTCCGGATTGCAGGGCCAGATTGAGAGCCTGCCGGTAAACGAAAACCTGGGGGTCCAGGTCGATGGCTTTCTTATAGTATTCCAGAGCTTTGTCGTAATTGCCCTCCTTTTCCAGGACCAGGGCCTGCGAAAAAACCGAGTACGATTCTTTGGCCTGGCCGGCGGCGGGCAGAAGCAGAAAACAAAGCAGAAAAATATTTTTTTTCATCTTATCTCCATTCTCATAAGAAGCGCGTCATACGTATTATTATAGTATTTTGGCCTTCTGCCTATTTCCCGGAATCCCGCTTTAGAGTACAGGGTGACGGCCGGCAGATTTTTTTCGCTTACCTCCAGGTCTATCAGCGAACATCCGTTTTTTTCGGCGTATTCCAGCATCTTTTCCAAAAGCCGGCCGGCGCAGCCTTTGCGAAGATGTTTTTTTGAAACGACCACCGAATTAATCTCGAGCCTGGGCCTCATTATCCAGAAATTCATGAATCCGGCCGTTTCGCCTTCGCATTTCAGCAAAAGGACCACGCTGAAGCTTTTTTCAAGCTCAGCCGCAAGTCCCTTTTCGCCCCAGGCCGGATAACCCTCATGCTCCTTTTCCAGCAATGCCAGGGCCGGCAAGTCTTCCTTAAGAGCTCTTCTTATCTCTGTCTTCATATTTAGCGGGTTTCAGATAAAGAGGTTTTATATCTCTTTTTTTGAAATAAAGGGCCGATTTGATTATGTTTTCGGGTTTTATCAGGGAAACTGAAGCGCCGGCTTTTTCAGCCGAGGGCGAGAGTCCGTATATCCCGCCGTACTCTTCGCTGTCCCCGACGACCGTGCCTGAAAAGCTACGGAGTTTTTCCGCGGCTTCGCCGGCTTTAAGCCAAAGGGGCTCGGAAACGCGCCTCAACGTGTTTTTTTTAATCTCATAGCGGCAGAGGTAAAATTCGTCCTTGAAAGCCCGGCAAACCACGCTTACCCCGGCGTTCCTGAACCGCCCCCCGATGGAGAGTTTTTCATAAAGGTTGAAAGCCAGGGCGTCGAAAACGCTGGCTCCGTAAAGTTCGGCTCCGGAAAGCGCCTCGTAAATCCTGGCGAAAGTGTAGGAGATCCTCATTCCGGTAAACCTTCCCGGACCGTTTATCACGCAGATCTTCCCGAAATCCCCGAAGCCGCCGCCGGCCTTACCGGCCAGTTCTCCGAGCTTGTCAAAAAAGAGCTCTTCCTGGTTAAGTATCTTTTTGGAAAAATTAAAATATCTTTCGCCGTTATAAACGGAAAGCTTCAAAAAACTTCCTACGGTGCAGACGCCAAGTGTGAGTTTCATCTTTTAAAAGCCTTCTTACTCTCTATCTTAATCGTCCTTTCGTCGCCCTTTTCAAGGCCGATATCTATGACGAACCGCTCGAATCTGGAATAAAATTTTTCGGAACAATCCGGCCATTCCACCACCGTCACCGAATCGTCGCCGAGATAATCCCCGAGGGCTATTTCACCGAGTTCCGCCTCTTCCAGCCTGAAAAGGTCGAAATGATAAAGCCTGAGCCGGCCCGAATAGGAACGCATTATATTGAAGCTGGAACTTATGGGACTCCTGTCGCAGCCGAGCGCCTTGGCCAGACCCTTGACGAAAACCGTCTTCCCCGCCCCTATCGGTCCCCTGAGAAGGACTATCTCCCCCCCTTCGAGGCCCGAGGCGAATTTCGCGGCCAGAAACAGGGTTTCTTTTTCACGAAAAGTTCTAAAAGTGTTCAAAAGCTTCGATTTTGCCGTCATATCCTTCTATAAAAACCCCTTTCCCTTTTTCCGCCTCTCCGACCTTGTAACAGGCCGGGACGGTATTTTTAAGCCTTCGCTCGTTCCCGGGAGATACCGTGAAGAGAAGCCCGTAATCCTCGCCGCCGGCGAGCGCGTATTTTCTCCAGTCTTTTTTCGTTTCGGCGCACCAGGACAGGAGGGCCTTGTCCGCGAATCTTTCGCTCAACTCGACCCGGACTTTCACCCCGTTAAGACCGGAGAGCAGTCCCAGACTTTTATAAAGCCCGTCCGAGTTATCCAGCATGGAAGTGGCGAAGCCCGACAAAAGGCGGGCCTCCCTTGGAAAAAGCGGCGGGCGCCAGAAGAAATTCTTAAGCCTTTCCCCGGGTTTTCCGCCGGCAAGGTTCTTAACCAGAAGCTCAAGTCCCGCCCTGGAACCGCCCATGGTCCCGAGAGAGTAGACAAGATCGCCGGGAGAAGCGCCGGTCCTGCGCACTATGCGTTTTTTTTCCGCGAAACCGATAACCGTCATTGAGAAATGCAATTCCCGGGCCCGCGCCAGATTGCCTCCGGCCACGCTCATGCCGAATTTCAGGGATTCCCTTTTAAGGGCGCGGGCGAATCTTTCCACCCAGCCGCGGGGCAGGCGGCCGTTAAGACCGCTGGAAACCAGACAGGCCGCAGGTTTGGCGGCGCCCATGGAATAGATGTCGCTCACATTCATACGCACGAGCTTGGCGGCTATAAGTTCGGGCGAAGAAAATCTCATAAGGAAGTGAGCGCCCTCGACCATTTCGTCGGTCGTCAGCAAAAGCGCCTTTTTCCCGCCCAGGTCGAAAACGGCGCAGTCGTCGCCGGGGCCCAGCAGGAGCTTTTTGTCTAGCGGCTTAAAAACGCGCGAAAAATATTCTATGAGCCCGTATTCGCTTTTCATCCGGCCACCCGCTTATCCCACCACCTATTTGCCCGTCCCTTTTCCTCGTGTAATCGGAGTAAGGGACTGTCCCATCTATATGGGTTACCGCATAAAGAGCGGCCACCCTTTATGTGGTGTGGAGTGGGACGCAAAGGGCATTCTGCCCTAAATAGGTGGTGAGGATTAAAATTCTGTAAACAACGCCCGCTTTCAGCGGGCAAGCAGGTGGCCGGATTCATCCGGCCGCCTCTTTGAGCGTAAAGCGTGAAGAGTGAAGGGTAAAGAGTGAGCGGAAAACGAAAACCTGGCTGAAAAAACAAGGAAGACCGGCATTAAAATGTAACGAAGCGACTTTTATTTTTTTTAACTTTCCGGTTTTCAGCCTACGCATCCACGCGTCCATACATCTACGCATCACCGCCTCCAGCTTCCGTGAAAGCGCGGGGAAAGAACGCGGGCAGTTCCGAAGCGAGGACGCATCGGTCGGTCATGAGCTCGCCGGCAAGTTCCCCCGCTCTTCCGTGAAGCCACACCCCGAGAACGGCGCTTTCAAAAGCCGAGTTAAGGTCAAAACCGGACCGTTTTCCCTTCTGGGCCCAGAGTCCTCCTATAAGCCCGGCAAGAACGTCTCCCGTTCCGCCTTTGGCCAGAGCCGGCCCGCCGGTTGGATTTCGCAGAATCCTTTCGCCGTCCGTTATAAGCGTTCCGGGACCCTTGAGAACGGTTATTCCCCCGGTAAGGCCGCTCAATCTCAAAGCCATTTCCTTCCTGTCTCCCGCTGTTTTGCCCACCAGTCTTTTCATTTCGCCCTCGTGAGGCGTCATGACGCTGGGTGTTTTTTTCAGCAGTTTAAGTTTTCCCGGGGCCGCGGCGAAGCAGTTCAAGGCGTCCGCGTCCATCAGGCAGGGAAGGCCGAGGTTTTCCGCCGTTCTGAAAACGAACTCCATTACCCCGCCTTCGCATGACAGGCCGGGGCCTATTACCATAAGATCGAAGTTAAACGCGGAAGCGGCCCTTTCAAGGCCGGCGGCGGCGCCGGGAGAAGGCCGGCCGTTTTCCGATTCAAGCCCTATAGTTATGGCTTCGGGAAGCATCCCGGCTATTATCGCCCTTTCGGTCTCGGGAGCGGCGCAATATACCAGGCCGCAGCCGCTTTTAAGCGCGGCGAAAGAGGCCAGGAAAGCGGCTCCGCTCATCCCGCGCGAACCTCCTACGACAAGGACGCGGCCGAAATGAGTCTTATTAGAGTCGCGCGGTCTCGGCGGAAGAAGACTTTTCAGGTATTTTCTGTCGGTTTCAAGAATTTTCATATGCGCGAACCCGCTATTTTTTGAAAGCCATACAGACGGCGCAGGCGTAATTTTCGGTATGCGAAACGCTTATCATAAAACCGAAGTTTTTTTTCTTCCTTATTTTCGCGACCGGCTTGCCGGAAAATTCGTTCACTATTTCTATGTCTTTTAAAGGGATACTTTTGTCGCCAAGGGCTTTTATCACGGCTTCCTTGGCGGAAAACTTGGCGGCGAACCTCTCATATTTATTTTTGTATTTCAGGCAATAGGCCGTTTCGGAAGCGGAAAAGAATCTTTTAAGGAATTTAGGATTGCCGCTTACGCTCTTCCTTATCCTTTCCGTTTCTATTATATCCACTCCGATCCCGTAAGGTTTCATATATTTCAATCAAGAGACGGGAGAGCAGAGGTTAGAAGTCAGAAGTAAGATTTATAAGGTAATTCTCTAATTTCCAGTTTCTATTCCCTCTTTTATCCCTTAGCCCTATTACGTTTTATCCCTACTCCACCCTATCTGACCGTCACGCTTTTGGCCAGATTTCTCGGCTTGTCTATATCGCAATTCCTGTTAAGAGCTATATAGTAGGCGAACAACTGCAGGGGAAGCACGGTAAGCAGAGGAGAAAAAAGTTCGTCGGTCGCCGGGATTTCGAGATAATGAGCGGCTTTCACCTTTTTTCCCGACTCACGGTCCACTATGGCTATTATTTCAGCTCCCCGGGCCCTGGCTTCCTCTATATTCCCCCTTATCAAATCCAGATTCGGGCCGGAAACGGCCACGGCCAGCACCGGCATGCCGTTCTCTATTATGGCTATAGGTCCGTGCTTCATTTCCCCGGCGGCATAGCCCTCGGCGTGGACGTAGGAGATCTCTTTTATCTTAAGCGCCCCTTCCAGGGCTATCGGATAATTTATGCCCCTGGCTATGAAAAGGTAATGTTCCTTCCCGGAAAAAGACAGGGTCAGTTTTTCCACGTCGCGCTCCAGCCCGAGCGTCTCTTCCACCCACCTGGGTATTTTGAGCAGCTCTTCCACGCAAAGGCGGGCTTTTTCTTCGCTGATATTCCCCTTTACGAAGGCGAAATTGACGGCCAGGATATACATCGCCGTAAGCTGTCCGAGGAACGCTTTGGTAGAAGCCACGCCTATTTCCGGACCGCAATGGGTGTAAAGGGTGTAATCGGCTTCCCTGGTGATGGAGGAACCCAAAGTATTGGTTATGGCCAGGACTTTATTCCCGTTCTTTTTGGCCAGTTTTACGGCGTAAAGAGTGTCGGCGGTCTCACCGGACTGGCTTATGGCCAGGACCAGCGTGTTTTTTTCCAGGAGCCTCGACCTTTCGTCGAATTCCGAAGCCAGGTCGGCCTCCGTTCTTAAACCGAATTTTTCGAAAATATATTTACCGGCGAAACCGGCGTGAAAGGCGGTTCCGCAGGCTATTACCTGTATACCGCCCGTCTTTTTTATTTCCGCCGCGGTCATTCCCAGCTCTTTTTCAAGAAGTTCCCCGCTTACCGGCAGAACCCTGCCTCTGAGGGTATTTTCCACGGACTGCGGCTGCTCGTGTATTTCTTTGAGCATGAAATGCTTATAACCGCCCTTTTCAGCCATACTGAGGTCCCAGTTGACCGTGGAGTTTTCTTTCTGTATTTTTTTCCCTCCGAAATCGAAAAAATCCACGCCGGACTTTCTCAAAACCGCTATTTCCCCGTCTTTCATGAAAAACACTTTTTTCGTGAATTTCAGAAAGGCCGAAACGTCGGAAGCCAGGAAATTTTCCTTCTCTCCGGCCCCTATCACCAGCGGGCTGTACATCCTGGCGGAAAGTATTATGCCGGGAGTTTTGGCCCAGAGGACGGAAACGGCGAAAGACCCCTTCAGAACGGAAACAGCCCTTCTGAAAGCCTCAAAAAAAACCGGTTCCGGCATTTCGGCCCGTATGGAATTGGCTCCCTTGTTAAGGGTTTTCAATTTTTCCTCGACCAGATGAGCGATGACCTCGGTGTCGGTGTCGGATTTAAAGAGGTGTCCCTTTTTGAGGAGCTCGTCCTTGAGTTCCAGATAATTTTCTATTATGCCGTTGTGGACGACCACTATTTCGCCCTGGCAATCGGTATGAGGATGAGCGTTATCTTCGCTTGGAACCCCGTGGGTGGCCCAGCGCGTATGAGCGATGCCGGAAACCGTGCCCTTAAAATTCTCCGCGGCGACGATATCGGCCAGCGCCTCGACCCTGCCCTTGGCTCTTTTAAGCTGAAGCTTGTTTTTCAGATTGGAAACCGCCAAACCGCAGGAGTCGTATCCCCTGTATTCAAGCCTCCTGAGACCCTCGAGAAGGATTTCTTCCGTCTTTCTATCGCCTATGTATCCGACTATTCCGCACATTTCAGATTCTCCCGTTAAGATATAGAAGTCAGGGGCGAGAGGTTAGAGGTCAGAGCAAGATTAAGCCTAAGAACTCTCAGTTTAGAGCAACCTAGTTTAGAGTAATTTAGTTTAGAGAGCTTAGTTTTAAAACTCTAAGTTCTACACTCTAAACTCTTTACTCTTCACGCTTTCCGCTTCACACTTTACGATATCAGCGTTTTCATTTCGGAAACCGCGCCCTTAAGTCCTACGAAAACGGCCCTGGAAATTATCGAAAAACCGATGTTCAGGCATTCCATCCCCTCTATTCTGGAAATCGGCACCACGTTGTAATAATCCAGTCCGTGCCCGGCGTGAAGAGACATATTGAGCTCCTTTACCAGGTAAGACGCCAACTGCAGTTTTTCCAGTTCTTTAGCCTGGTTTTTCCTGCCCCAGCTTTCCCCGTAAATTTTGGTACAAAGCTCTATCGTGTCGGCGCCCATTTTATAAGCGGTCCGTATGTCCTGGGGTTCGGGATCCACGAAAAGGCTGACTTCTATCCCTTTCGAGGAGATATTTTTTA
Source organism: Elusimicrobia bacterium CG08_land_8_20_14_0_20_51_18 (assembly GCA_002774685.1). GTDB lineage: Bacteria > Elusimicrobiota > Elusimicrobia > Elusimicrobiales > UBA9959 > 0-14-0-20-51-18. The sequence goes on from PEXN01000146.1 coordinate 12,131, forward strand.
TTATCTTTTCGAAACCGGCGGTCTTGCCGGAAAGCTTCAGGCCGCCCTGGGTCGTAACCTCGTTCGCGGCTTCGGGCACTATGCAGACCGAATCGGGCCTCAGCTTGAGCGCTATCTTCTCCATTTCTTCCGTAGCCGCCATTTCAAGGTGCAGGAAGCATTTAACCCCGCGCCTTACCCTTTCTATGTCGCTTTCCTGGACGTGCCTGCGGTCATGCCTCAAATGCATGACTATCATTTCCGCTCCGGCGCTTAAAGCCACCCTCGCGGCCTCGACCGTATCGGGGTTGGTCTCCTTTCTCGCCTGCCTCAAAGTCGCTATATGATCTATATTCACGCCCAGCTTAACGTTTCCCATACTTCCTCCTTAAATAACAGGCGGAAGGCCGAAGGCCCTTAGGGAGTGGAAAAGTCACAAAGGGCCAAAGTGACAAAGTGTTATAAGGACTATCATATTTCACTTTGTGCCTCTGCGCCTATGCTCCTTTGCCACTTATTATTGCCTTATGCCTTATGCCTTATACCCGTCTCCTTATCTTTTTTCCCGGCATGCGAGACGTAATGGGCCGCTATTTCCTCGGCGGCCCTGTCCACACCTTTTTCGTCCTCCCCTTCCACCAGTATCCGGAGGAGAGGCTCCGTGCCGGAATATCTCACGAAAATCCTGCCCTTTACCAATTTTTCGAATTCCCTGACCTTGTCGCTGAAACCGGGGATCTTCTCTATCTCGGTCTTTTTTTCCACTTTTATGGCTTTAAGTTTCTGCGGATATCTTTTCCAGTTTTTCTTTATCTCGCCCAGTTTTTTCCCTGTGGAAAGAGCCGCGCACAGGGTCCATAGCGAGGACAGCACGCCGTCGCCGCTCGGGGCGAACTTTCTGATTATAATATGCCCGCTGGCCTCTCCTCCGAGAGAAAGGCGTTCATTGTCTATGGCGTCCGTGACGTTCTTGTCGCCCACTGAAACCTGGACCGCTCCGATCCCTTTTCTCTTCAGGTATTTGAGAAGACCGTAATTCGACATGACGGTCAAAACGGCCTTGGAGCCGTTCAGCCATTTTTTGCCCTTAAAATAAACGGCCAACAGCGCTATTATATCGTCCCCGTCGAAAAGTCCGCCCTTTTCATCGGAAAGGATGCATCTGTCGCCGTCGCCGTCGAGGCTTATCCCGCAGAAAGCTTTCGAGGTCCTGGTCTTCTCCCTCATCCTTTCGGTATCCAGAGCGCCGCAATTTTTATTTATATTTTTCCCGTCAGGACTGTTCCCCAGAAGCGCGAGTTCCGCGCCCAGCCGCCTGAATATTTCCGGCGCTATCCTGTATCCGCCGCCGTTGGAACAATCCAGGCAGATCTTCACTCCTTTGAGGCTGAATCCTCCGGGCAGGGTGGAAAGGACGTAATCCGCGTATTCCCCCGAAAAATCTTTTTTTAACGGTTTCCCGGCCTTTTTCCGGGCGCGCGCCGGCTGAAAATCGCTTTCCAGCATTTTTTCTATTTCGTTTTCCAGGCTGTCGGAGATCTTCTTGCCGTTGGAGGAGAAAATCTTTATCCCGTTGAATTCAGGGGGGTTGTGGCTGGCCGAGATCATTATCCCAAAAGGCGCTTTTTCTTTTTTCGTCACGTAAGCCAGGCAGGGGGTGGTCACTATGCCTACGTCCACGACCCCGAAGCCGTTGGCGCTTATGCCTTCGGCCATAAGCTTCTTTATCTTACGACCCGATTCCCTGGAATCCACGCCTATGCAGACCCTGCCTTTCCTCGCGCCGCGTTTCTTTATCGCGTAAGCGGAACAATAGCCGATTTTTCGCAAAAAAACGGGAGTAAAAGGGAAATCCCAGGGTATTCCCCTTATTCCGTCCGTGCCGAAAAATTTTCCCATAAATCTCCGGATTCCAGCGAATAAAATGTAATTAAACCGAAAATCCCGTTCCACGCGGCTCTTAAGCGCGGGCCGATTCCCCCGGGACTCCGGTTCGTATTACAATTATATCATTTTAAAAGGCGGTGTCAGGTTACTTTTCTCTATGAAGAAATATGCTCGGGGCGATAATACGGGACAAAAATAGCGGGTAAGTTGAAAAAGCGGGAAGAAATTAAAAAAGTTTAGAGTTTAGAGTTCGGGGTCGGGAGTTTAGAGTCAAGACTTGAAACCTGAGACTTGCGACCTGCTTCCGGCCTCTTTTAGTATGCCTGTTTCGGATAAAAAAGTATGAGAGTTCTGCTGACTTCCGAGCTGTCGCCTATATGAAGCACTTTTACGCTGAGATTTTCGCCCTTAAAAACCGTTTCCCCTTCGACTACGCTTCCCGGGGAGTCGAAAGCCTGGCCGACTATCCTGAGGAGATTCTGCTGCTGGCTGTCCACCACGTCGAGAAGGTGTATATTTTTGGCGTCCATCCCCTGGGCAAGCTCGAAATTGGCGTAAAGCACGTTATTGTTTTCGTCCACCACTATGACGTACTGGTTCAGCGGTATCGTCGTCATCAGTACGGATCTCCACCATTTTTCTTCGGCTTCCCTGTACCTCTTGTCTTTTTTAGAGACGTTTTCAAGCTCCGTTTTGAGCTTTATGAGGAGGTTGGAGACCGACCCGGCGACCACCCCTATCTCGTCGTTTTTCGGAGGAAACCTTATTTCAAAAGTTTTGAAAGAGATGGAATCTATGGCCTCGGAAAGTATCTCCAGCGGAGAAACGACGTAATGGTGGAAGAAGAAATAAAAAGGCAGCCCCAGAAGGAAAAGCACGCCCAAAGCCCCGAAAACGTATTTTTTCATGGCGGAGCTTATCAGCAGGTCCGAACTGGCTCTCGAAACCAGCAGATCTATTATCCCCACGATCTCTCCGTTAACGGTCAGCGGTATGGCTATTTCATAAAAAGGTTGTTTGGAAACCGGCCTGACCTTGGCCGTTTTCCCCTGCACCGCCTGACCTATCGCGTCGGTAAGAGTGGGCATCGTTTTCGTGAATTCGCCCCAGGAAACGTTTATGAACCTGGCCTCCCTGTGCCACCTTATACTGCCGGACTTGTTGAGATAGATGACCGAAGTTATCCTTTCGTCCTTGGAAAGAGACTCCATGATGCCGTACTCATCGAAGGTGATGACCCTCGGGTTCTTGAGAAGCCCGTCTCTCAGGTTCTGTCCGTAAATCTTCACCGTGTCTATTATGTCCAGCTTCAATTTCTCGTCGAAAGTCCATTTGAAAAGGTTATAGTAAAAAACCCCGCCCAGAGCCATGACATAAAGCCCTATGCCTATGAACCATATCATCCACTTCGCCGTGAGTTTCATATTTATATTATATGACTTCCGCTGTTACAGAATTGTTTTTAAAATTTTAATTCTAAGAGGACCGCCCGGCAAAAAACCGGGAGATGGCCTCCCCCTCACGGCAACGAATATAGGTATAAAGCGGAGAATAGGTTAGCATAAAACAGTCTAAAGCTTGAGGGTCAGTCTAATAAGGAAAATTCCTTATAAAAAGCCAGACCTCTAAACCTCCAACCTTCCTGACATTTTTTCTCTACCCTTTACTCTTTACGTTTCTTGCGTTGTTACTTGTGTCTTGTCCCTTTTACCTTTAAAAACGTTGTAAGGGACTATCCCTTCCTTTAAGCTTATGAGGAGAGGGATGTGACTTGCCTGCCTGACGCCGAGTCGCAACCTGCGTACCGGCAGGCAGGAAACATGCAACTCCTGAATTCCTCAACTGAGGAATTCAGGTTAACCTGTCGTTATTGCCCGCCGGAAAGAATCTGCTCTATCCTTTTAAGACCGGCTTCCACGTCGGAGTTGGAGGGATCCAGCTGTTTGGCTATCGTCCATTCGTCCCTGGCTTTCTGGTAGTTGGCGTTCTGGAAATATTTGAGCCCTTCCAGGTAATGCTGGGTGGAGGAAATCTTGTTCTGTTCCGTGACTCCCTGCTGTATTATGGGACCGCCCTGCCCCTTGGCGGCGGCCGCTTCCTGTTTCTTCCTCTCCGCTTCCTCTTTTTGACGCCTCTCTTCCGCTTCCTCGGCCTTTCTCCTGGCTTCTTCTTCCTTTCTTCTCTTTTCCTCGGCTTCCTTGGCCATCTGTTCCTTGGCCCTGGCGATAAGCTTTTCAAGATACTGGGTATTCTCGGAATAAGGCTTGGCCTTGTTCCATTCTCCTATGGCGGCCGTGTATTTTCTCTGCGAATAAAGCTTTCTTCCCAGGGAGACGAATCCGTCCTCGATCTCCTTTTTAACCTCTTTCAGAAGCTTGTTGGCCTTGCTGTCCCCGGGGTTTATCTGAATGGCGTCCTTCAGGGCCGTATAGGTTTTATAAAGATTTCCCTGGGCGTAGATCTCCAGCGCCATTTTGAGCTTCTCGTTCAGCCGCTGGTTCCGCAGCTCTTCCTCCAGAGAAGAGATCCTCTCTATTATCGCGTCTTCTTTCGGCCTGATAAGCAGGGCGTTGTAGTAATTGTTCAGGGCTTCCTTGATATCGCCTTTCCTGTACATTTCCTCGCCTTTCATCAGGTAATACTCCTTCAAATCGTCCTTTATCTTGCCCAGCCAGTATTTTGCTTTTATATTGTTTGGGGAAAGCTTGACCACTTCGGTCATCTGCCTGTGAGCTTCCACGACCGCGCCCTCCTGATACAGAGAAAGAGCGGCCTTGAACTTGTCTTCTATCATGAGCTTTTCCGAAAATTTCGGGTTCAGAGAGCCCTTAAGCTGTTCGCTGGCTTCCTTGAGCATCTGGGCGTCCTCGAAATTGGGGTCTATGGAAAGTATCCTGGAAGCCATTTCTTTCGCGCTTTCATAATCCCCGCTCATATAAAGGCTGTAGGCGTTTTCGTAAATATTCTGCAGCATCCTGTACTGCAGCTTCTGCTTTTCCAGCTGTATCGTGTCGAGGAACTTTTTCTTCTCCTCGAGGTCGCTCAACTGTCCCAGCCCCACCTTCTGCATGCTCAAAAAAGCGGATTCCTCGCCCTGGCCCTTTTTGGACTGGGAAAAGGACAGGCCCGGGAGGGCCATCACAAGGAAAATTAACGTTATGTTTTTCATAATCGGCTCCATCCAAGTTTCAAGTTACAAGTCACAAGCAAAAACCTGAAAGCTCTTATCGTAAATAGTAGTTTAGTTTAGAGAGCTTAGTTTTCAAAACTCTACACTCTAAACTCTCAACTCTAAACTATTCCCGCTTCCCGTTTCACGTTTTAAAACGGCATTCCTCCCCTGAGCAGGTCGCTTATCATGGGGGAAAGCATCAAGATAAAGACCGTGGGAAAGATAAAGATGAAGAGAGGTATGAGCATCTTGGTCGAAGCCTGGGCGGCCAGCTTTTCGGCCCTGTTAAGCCTTCTGAAACGCATATCGGTGGAAAAATTTCTGAGAAGCTCCACCAGGCTGGTCCCCAGTTCGTCGCTCTGTATCACGAGACCCGAAAAAGATCTTATCTCCTGCAGGCCCGTTCTCCCGGCCAGC
>PEXN01000146.1:17612-22394 GCA_002774685.1 Elusimicrobia bacterium CG08_land_8_20_14_0_20_51_18
CCCAGCTGCACCTCGTTTATGGTCCTTTCCACCTCTTTTTCCAGTTCCGACTTTTTCGGCGCTATCTTTACGATCTTATCGAAAGCCGTCATATAGTCCAGGCCGGATTCTATCATCAGGGCCGCGAGGTCCACGAAAGTGGGAAAATTTCTCAGGATCTCGTCCTGACGTTTCCTGATCTTACTGGAATAGGTCATATCCGGGAGAATGAAAGCTATGGGCATGAAGAGGAAAGCCAGTGGAGACTCTATCATGAGAAAGATCGCCGAGGGAATTACCACGGCAAGGATCTCCTTGGAATGGAGCATCCTGAGGGGGTCCATGTTTTCCGGCTTTCCCAGAAGCACGTGCGTCTGCTCGAGTTTTTTCGCCATACCCAGCCCCTTGGCGAAAAAATAGTCCACTTTGTCCAGAAAGCTCCTGTTGGGATCTATCTTGTCGAAAGCCGACATTTCCTTGCCTTCCATGTCGCTTACGTCGGAGATGGAGGAGGCGGTCTGTTCCGGCGGGGTGAAAAACCTCTGCACCGCCACGAAAGCCGCCAGCGAGCCGCCGAAAGAAAGTACCATCAGAATTACGTGCGTTATGTCCATGTTCATAAATAGTCGCCCTTAATGTCGCGAATTTCCCGAAAATCTCCGGCATCCGCCGTTTTGTCCCTTATCCCTATTACGTTTTATCCCTGCATTACACCCTTATTTTACCGAGGCTCGAAACCACCTTCATGCCTATCCCTATCCATACTATACAGAAAACCAGAACGAACATTCCCAAAGGGGTGCTGTAAAATCTTATCATCACGTCCGGCTGGAACATGAACATTACCGAGACCATGACCCAGGGCATAAGTCCCACGACTATGGACTGGATCTTCTGCTGGGCCGTAAGGGCCTTCGTCTTTTCTTCCAGTTTGGATTCTTCCCTTATGTCTATGACTATCCTCTCGAAAACCTTGGTAAGGTTTCCGCCTATCTGCCTCTGGAGGACCACCGCCCTTATCATATAGGAAAGCATCTTGCTGGAGACCCTGTCTTCCATGACGCCCAGAGCCCTTTCGAAAGTCATGCCGAGCTGATAATTTTTTATCACCAGGGCGAATTCGTCGGAAATGGGGGGAACGAGGTCCTTTGAAACCATTTCGAACCCCTGAACCACGTCCAGACCCGACTTCAGGGCGTTGGACATGAGTATCAGCGCGTCCATAAGCTGGCCGTCTATTTTTTTACCCCTTCTCACCTTCATCGCGTTCAATATCATGGTCGGAGCCTTGAAGCCCAGGTACGTTCCCAAGAGCACGAGGAAGATGAAAACGAAAAAATTCATGGACAGAATGCCCAGAATGACCGAAACGCCGATCGGGACCGCCACCATATACTCCACTTTAACCTGCATGAACTGCCTTGAAAACTCGTCTTTCCACTTATTCAGCCTCGCGTTGTAATCCTGCATCACCTTCTCGTTCTTTTCCTCGTTCATCACGAAAAAGAACCTTACCGCGAGGAAAACGAGGATTATTCCCACTATCGTCAGCATGTTATAAAGAACCTGCTTGAACTTATTGAGCGGGACCGGAGGCTCGTAATTGCGTGGAGACTTGATTATGAGGCTGAACGCGTCCTGGGAAAGCACGGAGATAGCGGAAACGGCGTCGGAATACTGCTTGGCGTTGGAGCTGGAAATGGCGTCGGAAATGCTTTCCATTTCTTTCAATACGAGGTTGAACTCGGCCAGGATGGAACGCCCGCGGCCGTCGAAAGAATCCCCGAGGCGCGCTCTGTAAAGCCTGTCCAGCGCCATCTGGAATCTTATTTTCATGTCCGAGTATTCCTTAACGAGAAGGGCGGGCTGTATATTGGAGCCGCCTTTCTCTATCGGGAAGGTTTTTTTTGTGACCTCCATGAATTCGTAAAGGATGGAAGTCGCCGTCTGCCAGAGATTGGCCTCCGAGATCTCCCCTTCTTCGGGGTCTCTCCAGACTTTTTTGGCCGTCATCTGAACGAGGGCTTCGTCTATCCACTTGGGCATTATGTACCTTATTTCCTTGCCCTTGCACTTGAATTTGAAATCCTTTATCGTTTCGCTTCTGTTAGGCGAGATGTAATAATAAAAAAGCTGCATTTTGGTGGAGGCGCAGGTTATTTCGTCCATCTGCCGGGGGGTAAAAACGGCCGCTTCGGCGCTGCCGCAAACAGCCGAAGCCGCCAGAAAAAAAATAATTTTTGAAATTTTTCTCATAAAATATTCTCTATTTACTATTTACTCTTTACTATTTACTCTTTACTCTTTACTCTTCACTCTTTACTATTTACTCTTTACTCTTTACTATTTACTATTTACTATTTACTATTTACTCTTTACTATTTACTCTTTACTATTTACTACTTCCCCATCCTCTGCTTACGCTGTTCCTCGGTCCAAAAAAGATCTATGGGCAGAGTGATGCCGTGCGTCTTGAAATCCTGAAAAAATTTGGGCGGTTCGCCGGTAGCGGTAAAAGAACCTACAACCTTCCCGCTGTCGTCTATACCGCTCTGCGTATATTTGAATATCTCATGCGTCAAAATCTGGTTTTCGTCGCGGCCGGTTACCTCCGTTATGGAAGTGATCTTCCTGGCGCCGTCCGAGAACCTGGTGAGCTGCACTATCATGTGGACGGCGCTGGCGATCATTTCCCTCAAAGCCCAGATAGGCAGGTCGGCTCCGGCCATGAGACACATAGCTTCCATACGGGTAAGGGCGTCCCTGGGTGTGTTGGCGTGGATAGTGGCCAGCGAACCTTCATGGCCCGTATTCATGGCCTGTAACATATCCAGCGCCTCGGCGCCGCGGACTTCGCCGACCACTATTCTGTCCGGTCTCATCCTCAGGCAGTTTTTCACGAGGTCCCTTATGGTGACTTCGCCTTTTCCTTCTATGTTAGGCGGCCTGGATTCGAGCCTTACCCAGTGGTCCTGCTGAAGCTTCAATTCGGCGGTGTCTTCCACGGTCACTATACGCTCGTCTTCCGGAATATAACTGGAACACATGTTCAAAAAGGTGGTTTTACCGGTGCCGGTACCGCCCGAGATTATTATATCCTTCCTCAGCTTAACGCAGGCTTTTATGAACTGCACGGCGTTAATGCCTATGCTGCCTTTCTTTATCAGGTCCTCGTCGGTAAAAGGCTTTTGCGAAAACCTTCTTATGGTAAGAGTCGGGCCGGAAACGGCCAGGGGCGGGATGATCGCGTTCACGCGGGAACCGTCCTTAAGCCTGGCGTCCACGAGCGGTACCGATTCGTCTATTCTTCTCCCCAGCGGAGAGACGATCCTTTTCATGACCTGTATTATCTGGTCTTCGTCCCTGAATTTATACTTGGTCAATATGAGTTTGCCGGATTTTTCTATGTACACCTTTTCCGGGCCGTTGACCATGATTTCGGTTACGGCCGGGTCCCTCATCAGCTCTTCCAACGGACCGAGGCCCAGTATCTCGTCCAGCAGTTCGCCTATGAATTTGGTCCGCTGTTCCCTGGTAAGAGGCCTGGAGGCTTCTTTCTGGAGCAGATTGTTTATGAGGGAGTCCACTTTTTTTCTCACTTCCTGGTTCTGGCTGGAATTGTCGCTGATTTTTATTCTTTCGGTTTCCAGGGAGGCCACCACGTTCTTGTGCACGTCCATTTTGAGGTCTTCCCAGAAAGGCGGAACGTCAACCCTTTTCCGGGCCGTCCGGGCCGAGGCCGCGGAAGGAGCCGAGGTCTGGAACTGGTTGAATTCGTTGCTTTTTTCCAGCGGCCGCCAGAGCAGGTCCGCGCCGTGCGAGAATTCGCTCGCGGAAACTGTATTGGACCACTGTTTTTCGGTCGGCTGTATCTCGCCGAGCCTTCCCAGGAGTATCCTGAGTATTTTTATCCATTGCGTGTTGGGCTCTTCCACTATCAGTATCTTGTTCTGGTTGGTATATCCCGGCAGGGCGTCTTCCCAGGGCATGAAGGCCAGTATATCCTTGCCTATCTGCTTGAAAAATTTCTCCACTTCCTTCGGGCTCAGGGAGCCCGGCATATCATAAAGGTTCACCACCACTTCGAATTTACTGAGCGGGAAATGCATCTCGTTTATGTCCCTGAACATGTTGGCCGTGGCGTTAAGGGAAGCGGCGTTGGAGTTCGTTATCCAGAAGACCGCGTCGGAAATGTCGAAAGCGAAGAACTGCATCGGGAAATAAGGGTCCACATCTATAAAAATATCGAAAGACTGGGAGAGCTTGGCCAAAATGGGGCTTATTATATCGCTGGACATCTTGGAGACGTCCGATCTTTTCTGGGCCAGAGGGAAAACCCCCACGCCCCACTGGCTGAGAGGGATCTTCCCCTTGAGCAGGGCTCCGGCCGCGCCCATGGAGTCGCGGCCCAGGGTCTTGAGCACGTCCGCTATGGAAGGCGGGTTCAGGCCGAGAAGCTTGTCATGCTCGTACCGGCAGAGATGGTCCATCGGAACGATAAGGACCTGCCTTTTCTGGTAATGCGCCCAGGCCAGGGCTAAATTTATTACGACAGAGGTCTTCCCGACCCCTTCCTTGGGGCCGGTGAAAGTGATTATCCTGTTGCCGGTTTGTTCCATTCTTCTGCCTTCCGCCTTACGTCTTACGTCTTAACCCGAAAGTTTCAGTTGTCCCACTGGGACTATCCCGTCCACATGGGCTATGGGGAGTGGGATGAAACTTTCCCCTCACAGAGTTCGGGAGCGCCTCGCGCTGGGTTCACCCTTGCGGATTTGGGATGCATAGCACCCAATCCGCAACCCA
>PEXN01000081.1 GCA_002774685.1 Elusimicrobia bacterium CG08_land_8_20_14_0_20_51_18
CCTTAAGCCTTCTGCCTGCCCTCTTTGTAACATATTTTCAATTGATTTTTAACATTTATCTGTTAGACTATATATATTATGATGGATACTATGATCGGGAAAATTCTCTTGGCCCTCTCATTTTTCGCGTTCAATTTGCCGGCTTTTTCGGCGCCCACCGACCTGAACGTGAGCAGCGTCCATATTTCCTCCACCTCGCTGAGATGCTCCTGGATCAATACGGGCGCCCCCTGGATAGTGGCCCTTTCCACCGACGATTTCACCTCTACGGTATCCAGCGGAAGCGTCGCGTCCAATTCCACCAACTACCTTAACCTGACACCCGACACCACCTATTTTTTCAGGGTCAAAATAGCCACGGAAACGGACGCCTCCTACTCTTCCGACTTCAACCATCTTTCCACCGTAACCTGGGCCGCGGCCCCGCAAAACCTGAGCGTGGAATATTCTTACGCCTTTTCCGAAAACAACGCCGAACTCAGGCTTAATTTCCCGAATATAAACCCCTCCTGGACCAGGTACAAAATAAGATATTCCTCGGGAGTGGCGAATTATTCCTATATTCAGGGAGCCCCGCCGCTGGGCCTGGCCGGACTGCTGGCCAATACCACATACTCGATAGACGTGCTCGCCATAAATTCCCTGGGAAGGGAAACCTCTTATTCCTCCGTTTTGACCACGGCCACCATGGCGGTTTTTTCCCCGCTCATAACCCACTCCGTATATGAGACCAGCGCCACGGTAATCTGGACCACCCTGCCGCCTTCTCCGCAGGAATCCACCGCCGAAGGGTACAAAATAATCCTTTCCACAAACGCAAATTTCGAAGCCGCTATAGAGATCTGGTCGGACACGGATATTTCAAAAAGTTCAAGAACTTTCACCAGCCTGAACAGGAATACGACCTACTATTACAAGATGGGCACGCTTAACTGGAACAACGAACTCAATCCTACGCTTAAGGAATTCACCACCCTTACCAATAAGCCCTCGTCTTTTCAGTTAATAAGCATTTCTTCAACCCATGCCAGGCTGGGCTGGACGGCTTTCCCCTCCTGGCCGTCCTCGTCTTCGGCCATGGGGTACAGGCTGGAGGCCTCGACTTCGACCTCCTTTTCAAGCTACGTCTCATCCTCCTCGTTCAATATTTTTCCAAGCACCCTTACCGTGGGCGTCCTCGACTCCAACACCACCTATTATTTCCGGGTGGGCGCCCTGAATCAGCGCGGCGATCCCAATTATTCCCAGAGAACGACCACCGTCACGCTCTCTCTCCCTTTATCCTCGAACGAGATAAGCTACTCCCCCTCCACCATGTCGATACAGGCGGCGTATTATCCCCTCCCCCCGGCTCCTCCCAACCCGGAATCACTGAGCTCAAAAGGCTACGTTTTTCAGGTCTCGACCAACCCCTTCACCACGGGGCCCGTCTATTCTTCGACCACTTACGAGAACGACAACGGCTCGCTCAGGATAGAGAATCTCCGGCCGAACACGGACTATTACATGAGGCTGGGAACCTTAAATCACGCCCTGGCCCCCAATTACTCCCCGGTAACTATGAAAAGAACGGCGATGCCGGACCCCACCACGGGCGTGGTAATCTCGGAAATGGGCGACGTTTTTGCCACTATTTCCTACACGACCGTGCCTTCGGACGGTTACAGCATAGACGCCTCCCTCGACGAATTTCGCAACGTTTCCCAAACCTCTTCCACTCTGCTGTCGGACCTTGCCTCGCTGACCGTGTTCGGGCTTACGCCGAACACCGGCTATTACTTCAGGCACGCCTCTATTTTTAACGGCGCCCCGGCCTATATCGGCGCCTCTCCTTACTATATGTACACCTTTACCAACAAGGTAACCGGTCAGGCCCTGCAAAACGTTTACATTTCCAGCGCGGCCTTGTCCTGGAACACCGTTTCCTGCAACGGCTACCAGGTGGAGGCTTCCACCCGGTCCAACTTTACGGGAACGGTCTACGCTTCCACGACTTATGATTCCTCCTCAGCCGGCCTTACGGTAAGCGCTCTTACCCCGAATACCAGCTATTATTTCAGGACCGGCAGCATCAACTTTGAAAACAATAAAAATTACGCCGTTTACTTCGTAACCTCGACCCTGGCCAATTTCCCTTTGCAGACGCTTCCTTTCACCACGGCGGATCTTTCCACCGGCAGCGTCAAGGTCAATTGGAGCCGGAACTCCAACCCGACGGACACCCTTTACGTCATAGAAGTTTCGTCCAATCCCGGGTTTTCCGCCCCCCTTCATTCCTCTTCCACTAAAAACAATTTCGCCGTTTTCGGGGACCTCAACTCCAACACCACCTATTACCAGAGAATAACCACGTATAACAGGCTCAACAGAACCGCCGGCATCGTAAATTTTTCACCGGTAGCCGCTCTGGCCTACGACCCGGACCCGGCGCCGTTCACCGGTTTGGGAAGATCGACGGTCACCCTGAACTGGGGCCCCGGCGGCTCCAACCCCTTCCCCGGCACTCTTTTCCTGGCGGAGATCTCCTCCACTAACTTCAACGATTCCATAATCTCTTCCGTTACCCTGAACGCCTCCGCCGCCTTTTACGGCCTGCTTTCCAACACCTCCTATTACCTGAGGGTTTCCGCGCTTAATTACAGCGACATCCCCTCGAACTACGTCAGCCTTTCCACGGCGCTGACGGAGCCGCAGGCTCCCGCGGCTTTTTCGGCGGAAAACACTTTTTCAAACCTTATGATAGACGGCTTTACCGCCTCCTGGTCTGAAAATTACAATTCCACGGCCACGGTTTATTCTTTATGGGCCTCCACGGACGGGCTGTTCAATATGTTCAACTCTTCCGTCTCGACCCTGAACGCTTCTTTCACCTTTTCCGCCCTTCAAACCGGAACCACTTACCACGTCAGGATAATGGCGACAGGCCAGACCGGACTGACTACGGACTGGGTGGCTCTCGGCTCCACCTGCACGGTCTCTTCGACCAAAAGGACCGTAGACTCCGACGAGACCACGGTTATCTCCCTGCCTTATTCCTACGGAAACATAGAAATTTACATAGGAGCGAACTTTCTGGGCGGAGCGACCAGGATATCCCTTTATCCGGAAACTTCTTTCCCGGCGGCCAACTCCAATGCCGGGGTCCTTAGACCCACCAATATAGGGATAATGATAGAGAACTTCCCCCCGACCGTTTTCAATTCGCCCGTAAGGATAACCATCCCCTACAGACTCTCCGACATCCCGGCCGGGCTTGACCCGCAAAAATTCGTTATCGCGACTTACAGCGAAGCCGCCGGGCTCTGGGCGCCCCTCAGTTCCGTTTCCGATACCGCGAACCGCAGGGTTACCGGACAAACCTATCATTTTTCTCTTTTCCAGATAATGGAACTCACTCCCGGAGACGACCTCTCCAACATAAAGATCTACCCTAACCCCTACAAACCGAACAGTCATTCCGGCCTGATGAACTTTTCCAATATGCCGAAAGGAACCCAGATAAGGATCTTCACCGCCACCGGCGAACTGGTCAAAAAATTTACGGTCAGCGATTACGGCATGGCCCACTGGGACGCGAAAAACGAAAGCAACCGGAAAGTGGCTTCCGGCGTTTATATAGCCATTTTCAAAAGTCCCTCGGGCGATAAAAAGATGAAGAAGGTGGCTATAGAAAGATAATTATGAAAAAGATTCCGACCATAATTTATTTTTTCATGACCTCGGCGGCCGCCTTTTTCGTCTTAAGCCCGCAAGCCCGGGCTCAGAGTTTCGACAAAGCCTCCGCCGGAACGACCTCGGCCCAGTTTTTAAAGATCATGGCGAGCCCGCGGGGTTCGGCCATGGGAGAGGCCTACAGCGCCATGGCGAACGATTCCAGCGCCATAGACGTAAACCCGGCCTGTCTCCTGAACATAAAGAAAGAATCCCTTTTTCTGGGCCATTCCCAGTATCTGGCGGACACCTCGCTGGAATTCGTCTCCTATTCCCAGAACCTGGGAGAAGAAACGGGAGCCTGGGGCCTGGCTTTTAAATATTTCAACTGGGGCAAAATAGAGAGGACGGACGAAGGCGGAGGCAGGCTCTCGAGTTTCAGTCCTTACGACGTTTCCGTGAACGTAAGTTTCGCCTCTTACATAACCGGGTTCAACAAGGACGAGGAAGAAAGATTCGTCTTCGGGGGCACCGGGAAGATAGTGAGATCCAAAATAGTGGACGCGGACAACGCCGTTTCAGCCGACATGGGCCTTCTTACTCCTTACATGTTCGATAAAAAATTCAGGATGTCCCTGGTCGCGCAGAATATAATGGGCGCGCTCAAATTCGACAGGGAATCTTTTGACCTCCCCATGATACTCCGCCTCGGCTCCGTCGCGTACATTTCCGACTCTTTTACGGCGACGGCGGACCTGACGGCGCCGAAAGACAGCTTCTTCTATTTTTGCATGGGAGGAGAACTGCGCCTGAAACTGGCGAAAAAATCGGCGCTGTATCTGAGAGGCGGGTTTAATACCAGGAATTTGTTCGAACTTTCCGGATTCAAGAATATAACCTCAGGCATAGGCTTGAGATTCGACGAATACACTTTCGATTACGCGTTCACCCCCTACGGCGAACTGGGCGGCATACACAGGCTGGCCCTCTCCATGAACTACTGAAAAAAAGAGGCATAGACGCATAGATGAGTGGATGAATGGAAGAAGGAGTTCCTTATAAAATCTTCCCGCCTCCACACCTCTACGCATCCATACATCTATACATCCGGCCCCGCTTCCGCGGGGCCTTTTTCCCTTATATTGAACGCCAGGAAGGTCCATATCCCCGAAAAGAGAAGCGTAAAAATCGGGAAGACGGCTATTGAGACCTTCGAAACGAGGTTGGTAAGAGACAGGAAGACGGAAGTCGTCCCCTTTGAGAATCTGTAGGTAAAGGCGTCGGCCACCTGTTTGGCCCGGTATCTGGTATCGTATGAAAAGGGTATATAAAGTATCTCCTTGCTGGCCCTGAAAATGGAATAATCCATGGACTTGAAAAGCAAAAAAGCCAGTGAAGCGCTGAAAAGCCCCGGAGCCGCTATAATGTAAAGCGAAGTCGCTATATGAATGAGGGGGATGGCCACCTGTATGGCCTTGATCCTGAAATGCTTGAGTATGAGCGGCGTGAGCAGGAACTGCATGGAAAAGGAGACTATGTTCACCTTCATCCAGAAATCCCCCAGGAAAGCCGTACGCAGATCTTTGTCCCCCATGGAATCTTTGACATACCCGGTAAAATTTATGTCGAAAAGAGTGGCCACCACCTGGGTGGTGAAGATCATCAAAGCTATCAGAAGGACCGTGCGGTTCTCTTTAAGTATGGAAAGATGCAAATGGCCTTTTTTGCCGGCGGCCTCGTCCTCTCCCGGCTCAGGTTCTCCCGTATCCCGGTAAGCCGCGCGAAACAGCCAGAGAGCCGGGAGGAGACACAGGCCGGAAAAGAGTATATAAAGGTCAGTCTTGAAATAAGAAACGTAACGGCTTACAAACCAGCCCCCGATAAGGGAGCCGAGCGCCCCCAGACCCGCCACCGGCCCGTTGAAGAGCCTCCCCTCGTCGTCCTTGAGAACGCTGTTTATGTAAGACCAGTACTGCTCCGACAGTATGACCACGTAGGATTCCTTGAAAACGAAAACGAGAAAAGCCAGGGGCTTATTAGGGCTGTATTTGAGCAGAAGGTAAAAGGCGAAAAAACTCAGGATAGCGAACGACATCGAAACCGACATGGCCCGCATGCTCCCCCAGGCGGAAAGGGCCCGGCCGTAGAGGTATATAAAAAAAAACATGACCAGGGGCACGAGGCTGAGCGCGTAAGCCTTGTCCTGGGCGGTAAAATAATCGAGAAAGATGGATTCGCTGGGGGAGCGGATCATCTCGTAGCCGGAAAAGGTAAAAAGGGCGGAAAGTCCCGCCAGGAAAACTCCGATCCCGGCTTTCCGGCCGCGTTCAGTTTTAAGATATGCTATGAGGTCGGTCATAAGGCAACAAAGAAATTAAGAGATTGAGGGATTAAGATATTAAGAAAAACTTCCACTTATCAGGCCGCCCTTACGATTAAGACTCTTTTTTTATTTCTCAGCCTTAATTTCTTAATCTCTGATTTCTCAATATCTGGTTTTAATATTTGAACATCCCGTTCTCGTAAACGGTCTTCTCCCGGCCGTCCTTAAGCCGGGCCTTTATAGTCTTCTCTTCGGTATTTATCAGGTCCCAGTGTATGGCCGAATCGTTAAACCCGAGCTTTTCTTTAAGCTTTTTGTCGAGCCGGGACGCGTTCCCGTCGAAAGTGTCGGAATAGGAAGCGCCCACGGCCAGATGGCAGTTCCCGTGCTTTCCGCCGTGATTCTCGTCGAAAAGGATGTCGGCCATGAATTTATCTATCCTGGAAAATCTCTTGTCCGTCATGGAGAATTCGCCGATTTGCGAAGCCCCCCTGTCGGTAGCCATTATTTTCTTTACGTATTCCTCCCCCTTCTTAGCGGAAATTTTTACGGCCCTCCCGTCCTTGAATTCGAGCTTTATGCCCTCGACGTAATTCCCGCCCCTGAAGGTCGGCAGATTCGCGTAATAAACCCCGGAGGTCCCGCGCCAGTCCGGTGAGGTGAAGATCTCGAAAGAGGGAATATTGTGGCCGCTTACCCCTAAAAACCTTCTCTTTTCACCCAGCTTTATTTTCAGGTCCATGGATTCCGAAACCGCGTTGAAGGAATCTATGTTGAGGGATTTAAGCCATTTTTTTATTTCCATGGTGTTTTTGTATATCTCTCCCCATTTCCCGGCGGGGTTTTTCTCGTCCAGGAAACAGGCCTTGGCTATCTGTCCGGCGTACTCCGCGACGGAAAGCCCGGCCTGCCGCGCCGGCTCTTCCGTGGGATAGGTGCAGAGCGTCCAGCCGAATTTTCCGCCGGCCTCGTTCTTGTCCATTATATCCCTGAGAAATTTTCTGGCTATGGCGGTTTGGGACTGCTTTTTCGTGTCTATCCCCTTGAGATGGGTCAGGGAGGCCGGAGCGTGTATGTAAATGTAGCCGTTCAGGGCGGAGGTCAACTCCCTGTCCCCGGCCGCTGTGAATTTCCTCTGTTTCTCGTCCGAATAAAGATAAAAATCCCTTTCCATGCCCGGCGTGACTCCGGGCCTGAAGACGGGATTATACTTCAATTGAACCAGTTTCCTGTATACAAGCTCCCCCAGCTTAAGACCTTCGAGATCGCAGCGCACCATCACGGTGTCGTATTTCTTAAATCCGGGGCGGGCGGTTTTAAGTCCCCATATCATCACTTCCGCGTATTTTCCCATCTGTTTGTCGGTAAAAATCATTTGAGCCTCCTTTAACAGGCTGAAGGCCGGAGGCTTCAGGCGGTAGAAGATTTTTTATCTCCTGAAACTTACGCCTTATGCCTTCTCCCTTATACTTTTATCCTGAGGTCCACCACCCTTTTTATCTTGCCCGTTCTTTTTATTCTTTCGACGGTATTGGGCGGGACCAGGCTGATCTCCGGCTCGTCCAGCCAGCCCATCTTCACGCTTTCCCTCAGATCCTCGCATTTTTCGTAAAGCCGGGCGTAAAATCTGTCTTTCAGGTCCTTCGCATGTTCCAGATCTTTTTCATTCCTCACTTCCATGACCAGTCTGAGTCTGTCCCTGTGTTTTATTTTTTCTATTATCACCTGGAAATTGAAACTGAGCTCCTTTGTCTTTCCCGCCGCGTTCTGAATGTCGTTTACGAAAAGGTGAGCGCCTCCGACATGTATCCGGTCGTCGCAGCGGCCCAATATCTCGAAAACCGGCTCTTTCCTGCCGCAGGAACAGGGCTTCAGCGCCCACCTGCCCAGATCCCCCACCCTGTATCTGATTATGGGCATATGCCGTTTGTTGAGACTGGTGACCACCAGCTCGCCTATTTCTCCGTCTTTTACCGGAACCCCCGTATCGGGATCTATGAACTCCACGTACTGGCTGTAAGCGAAGAGATGATGGGCGCCCTTGGAAAGGCTTTCGCATTGAAAACCTATTACGCCGGCGTCGGCCGTGGCGTACCCGGCCGATTTGACGGCTGCACCGGGGAAAACCCTTCCGAAAAAAGACACCATTTCGTCTCCGACATATTCGCCGCCGTAAAAAACCGTCTTTATGCCGAGCTTTATGCCCTTCGACTCGGCGTATTCGGCCAGCTTAAGCAGGAAGGACGGCAGGCCTATTATGGAGTTGACGCCGAAATCCTGCAGATATTTGACTATATTTTCCATGGGAAGATTGCTGCCGGTAGGCACCGAAATGGCTTTGGTGTAAGCTATGGCTTTTTCCACGGAAAGCCAGCTGGACCAGAGATTTCCCGCCACGAAAAGATTCGCTATGACGTCGTTTTCTCCGAGCCCGGCGGTTTCGTAGGCGTGAGCGAGCATCCTGCAGGTGTGTTCATATTCATGCTGGTCGTAAAAAACGTATTTAGGCTGGCCGGTGGAGCCTCCGCTGGCGAAATAAATGCCCCTTTTGGCCTTCGAGGTCAGCAGGTCGTCGCTATCCGGCGGGGTATTTTCCAGGACATGCCGCTTTTCCAGAAAAGGAAGCTTGCGGAAATCGGCGGGATTAAGTATTTCCCCGGCTTTGGAAAAATGCCTTTTATAAAAAGCGCTTTTTTCCCTGGCATATTTCACTATTTCTATCAGCCGGTCATTGTTCCTGGGTTTTTCCTCTATCGCCACCCAATTCACCAGGTTCATCATGGGGAAAACGCCGTCATGAGGAGAACCGGTCTTGCCTTCCAGCATATTCCCCAGGGACACGAATCTCGCGAGGTCCAGGTCGAAAAATGTTTCAAGAACGTGTTTTTTTTCCAGTATGTTCCCGGCTATTCCCGCGGTCTGGAGATAGCCCCTTAGGGGAAGGAGCTCCGTCTTTATCTGGTCCACATTTTCCACGGTTTTGACGTAAAGGACCCTGTTCAGCGGCGAGATCCTGTAAAAAGGTTTTTTTTCGTATATCACGGTCCAGTGCGTGCGCGGGAAGGAACTCGCGTACTCGGCGTTTCCGAGGGCTTTATCTATCTTGGCCAATTCCCTGGCCTTCGTTATTTCCACCTTCTCGTCGTCGTCCAGCGCCCCCTGCGGCAGCTTCCTCTGAAATTCCTCGAAAGCTTTTTCCGCCGCTTTGAAGAAATCCTTCACCATTCCGCCGTGCTCTTTTTTGGGGGCGACTATATAAAGCGTGTGCATGTTGGAGCAGGCCGCCTGGTCCCACATGGAACAATCTTTAACCGCCTTCTTGGCTATGGCGTCCCAGCCCTCGTTTTTTATGGCGCTCCCAAAAAGCACGCCGAAGCTGGTTTTCGGGCCGAAGCCTTCCACCTTAACGCCGGCCGGGGCCATTTTTTTGTAAGAATCCACCGCTTCCGCCCCGCCCCAGACGAAAACGCTGTTCGAATGCTTCAGTATCTCCGTTTCCAGCTCTTTTTTCCCGCCGCCCCAGTTGAGTATGGCGAAAGAGCGGGCCAGGACTTTTTTCTCATCGGCCTCTTTAAGGGCCGAGGCGAAAATATTCAGGAAGTTCGAACCCGAAGAGGAAAGCTTGACTATATTGACATTTTTCGTAAGCATGCCCAGAACGAGAGAATCGAGTATTCCCAGGAACACGTTTCCCGCGCCTATATGCACCGCCACCCCCCTGGGAAGCGCCCGCAGCAAACCGTCATAGCTGTGCCTTTCCATGGGCACGTCCAGGGCGTAAGGGAAAAACATTTCCAGGTTCATTCTCTTGGACAATTCGTTCTTGTTTAAAATATGAGGGATTATATTGAGCGTTTCTTCGGTCATCTCCGGAGAAAAACTCACCGTTTTAAGCAAATGCTCCCTGGCGGTCAGATAATAAGGGGAATTCCTGTTCGCGAACGACCTGCCGGTTTTGCTCAGTACCGCTATTACATAATCCTTGGAGACCGAAAATATCTCCCGCCGCCCGGCCTGAGCCTTGATTCCCAGCTCTCTTATCTCCTTCGCCGTCCAGACGTCCTTATTCAGCTCCTCTCCGAAAATGTAAGTGTTTTTTATTTCCATAACAACCCAAGTTAACAACAGACCAAGATTAAGGCTAAAAAAGTTCGGAGTTCGAAGTTGAGAGTTTAAAGTTAATTTCTTAATCTCTCAATCTCTTAATTTCTATTTTTGCGCCTTTTGCGCTTATTTCGCCGTTTCGAATCACGGATTACGAATCACGGCCTTTCACATCTCTCGTTTAAAGCATCTGCGAAGCGCTTATGGCGCAGCCCTTAAGTTTCTTCACGCCGGCCCTTCCCTTTATAAAAAGCACGGGACCGGGCAGTCCGCAGGCGCACTTTTCCTCCAGGTATCCCCAATCGCTCGAAAGCAGGGAAAGCGAGGGATAAGAGGTAAGATAAGAGGTCATAAACTGCAAAAGTCCGGTAACCCCGTAAGGAAGCGGCGCGAGCGTGGCGGGATCCCTGGGAATGATCTTCCCGTATACCGGCACGTGGAAATTCCCCAGCCTGCAATCCACATAAGGCACGCCATGCTCCACCATTCCGAAGAGGTCCCTTACATTGTCCGGGGAAAGCCCCAGATTTCCGGCTAATATCTTCCTGTAAATCTTTTTATCTATCGCCTCGTCGGCCAGGGTCTTCCAGCCTCCTCCGGTTATGACGAAAGAGCCTGGGTTCAGCTTCGGATATCTGGAAAATCTTTTCTTGTATTCCTCGGTAAGTTTCAGCGCGAAGGCGGGAAAACCTATAAGGCGGACCAAGCCGCCTTTTTCCTCTATCTCTCTCAATTTTTTTATGGAACTCTCTATATCGAAATAAAAATCCCCCTTTTCCACGCTCCACTTGAAAGCGTAGAATATCTCTCCCTGTCCGGTAAAACCCGTTAAAAGTTTGTCGGTCCAGGCCGTGCCGACGTCTTTCGCGACTTCCGGATCGTAAGTGAAACATATGTAGTCGTATTTATTGGAAAGGTCGCAAAGACCGAGAGCGTCGAAAACCTGCCAGGCCATCCTTCTCACCCTCATAAGGGAACCCTTATCGAGCTGCATCCTGCTCGTCTGACCGCTGGTTCCGCTCGATTTGAGTTCCAGCGCCATCTCTCTCTTTTTTATGGTGGTAAGATCTCTTTCCTTGAGACCGTTGACGAAAACAAAAGGCGCTTTTTCGAGTTCGGAATATTTTTTCAGGGATTTCGGGCTGAACCCCAGGGTTTTATAGTATTTTTTCAGGAAAGAGGATTTTTTCGCCTGGTATTCCAGCGCATACCTCATCGCCTCGGTGAAAAGGGCCGGGGTTTTACCCGAATAATCGAAAGCGTTCTTTTCCAGGAGCTCCTCGAGGGGCGAAGTTACTTTAAGAGGCTTGGAGGGCGAGGGGAGTTTTTCTTCTATCTGCAGTTCTTTCATCCGGCCACCCGCTTGCCCGCCGAAAGCGGGCAGTTTCTTTTTTTAAATCGCCTTAAAGGCGATAAGCGGGTGGCCGGATTCATAGGATTTCTCAGGGCTTGAACACGACCTCCACGTAATTTTCCCTCCAAAGCTTAAGGTATTCCTTAAGTATGTTCCTGTAAAGGGAAATTATTTTCACGTTCCTGAAATCCAGTATCTCGAAAGTCCTCGAAAAAACTATGCAGTCATACCGCCTGTTGCCGACCCTTTTGCTGCACGGGAAATACCCCGTGGGAATGAACCTGGCGTCCACCGCCATCCGCTGGTATTCCGGGCTGTAAGCGTCCACGATAACCTCGACATAAGACATGTTCAACTCGTTCAGCTTCTGAGACAGGCTGTCCAGGACTACCGTCATATGCTGGTCCGTGAAACCGCCCATGACCACGCTGTATTTGTCCTTGGTGTTGTAATGCAGATATATCTCGGTTTTGCCGTCCAGCGTCACGAAGATAAGGTTCGGCTCGTGAAAAGGCATGAAAGTGGCGGCGAAAAAACCTTCCCTTTTCACGCTTTTATACCTGTTTTTTACGAAACCGGGCGCCGTTATCATCTCAAAAGCAAGCGTGGGGATCTTCTGCTTATGATCGCTGTACGGACTCTTGTAGTCTTCTATGGAAGGTTTATCCAGCTTAAGCTGTTTAAGAACTATTTCGTAAAAAGGCCTTATTTCGGGGATGAAACGAGGATTTTTCCTTCTTTTTTTCAGGGCTTTCTCCGTCATATAAGCGGTAAGGCAGTGAGTCTCGTTCTCGGAAACCTTGTGGGTATTGGGGAAAATACCGAGCTTTATGAATCCCAGACTCTCCGTCAGGCGCTGCGGGGCGGAGCTGGCGGTCCTGGTGGTGGCGTAAACCAGATCGACGAGATCCCTGGTATGGGTTATGTCGTCCAGCACCAGTTTCATCATCGTATAGGCGAGATCGTGTTTTCTGAATTCCTGGGACACTACCGCTCCGAAAGCCTTTGAGATCCGGTCCTTAAGGTCTATGGCGTACACCAAACTGCCTATTATCCTGTTCTGGAACTCGGCCACCAGCCAGTAATAATCGTCGTGCTCTATGGCGTAGCGCATCTTTTCCTTGTCCGTTATCAGGGTGACGGAATAGGAAGCGCCGTAAATCTCGGCGTAAAGCACCTGTATCCTTCTCATATCCTGAATTCTGGCGGGGCGTATAGTTATCTCCCCTTTGCCGGGTACGGTTACGGTTTTTTCCATTTTTTTGTTGGTGGCCATGGGTAATATTTTACCAAATTTTGGCTTTTAAAAACTTTTAACAATATATATAATAATAAAACATGAGGGGAACTCCTATGACCAAAATCATATCTCGGGGCGGGCTGACGCGGCTAGCCGTCCTGGCTTCGGTTTTATTCCTTACTTCCTGCGCCTCTTTCAAGCACGTGGACCTTTTTCCCAGAAATACGGTTTACGAAATGTCGAAAGACAAAGAACTTAAACCTTTTTCCAGGATCCTGGTACGCTGGAGGAATTATCCCTTCAAAACCTACAGCCAGAGCATAGGCTATACCGACGCGGAAAAAGAAAAGATGAAGCCCGTGAACGTCGCTTACGCGGATTACTCCAAATTCAAGGGCAGGGTGTTGAAAATTTTCAAGGAATCCGGGATTTATGACGCGGAAAAGGGCGCGGGGACGCTGAAAGTCGACCTCCTGACCTTCGGCAAATGGACCTATTCCGAGCTTTTCTCCTCGTATCTTACCGACACCTCGTTTATTTTCATACTGCCGAGCTCGATAAAGGTAAATTATTATATGGTAACGGAAATAGAACAGGGCGAGCTGACGGACAAAGTGGAGGAAACCGCCTCGATAAAAACGACTTTCCACCTGCTCCTGTTCCCCCTTTACCCCCTGGCCCCTTTCTCGTCCAGCGAAAAAAGTCTTCTGAAACAAATGATCTGGAAAACCGCCACCGGCGTCTACCTGAAACAGAAAGGCCTGAAAGAAGAACCGGCTGAAAAGATAAAGGAGATCAAGACTCCGGAACAGCTTTTACAAAAGAGCGAGTACAAACAGGATTATCAGGAGAACGGTAAATAATTCAGAGACATATGCCGGGAGTTGCTCTAAACCTTACGCCTTTCACTCTTTACCGCTTTCAACGGGTTTCTCTTCCTTCACTTCCTTCTTCTCCGGTTCAGGCGACTTTTCCCCCTCCGGCTTTACCCCGGGCGCCCCGCCTTCTTTGGCGGGGAGCTTTTCCAGCGCTTCCTTGGCCTCGGCTATGAAATAGCTGTCCGGGTTTTTCCGGACGAATTCACTGAGTTGGGTCCGGCCTTTCTCCAGATCTCCTTCCACGATATTCTCCACCGCTTCTTTTATAGTCTTCCGGTCCTGATCTATCTTTTCCTGGGCCTTATGGCTGGTGGAGCCTTTCCAGTAAACCTTGGCGGACTTGTCCTCCTGCCTGGCTCCCCGCACGGCCGCGACGGCCGTTATTTTAGACTTGGGAGTAACCCTTTTTTCTATTTTGGCCTTCAGGCTTCTCAGAAAACCTTTATACCAGCCCTTCCAGTCCCCGCTCTCCGCGCCGTAAGAAAGCGAAGCGCCGATCAAAAACAAAGCGGCTAAAGAAACCAGTTTCTTGTTCATAACATCCTCCATTAGCGACAGGGATTAGAGACGAGAGATTGGAATTTAGGATTATGAGGTTTACCCTATCCTCTCCCTTCGTTTCCCATTTTACGCTTCTAAACTTTCTTTTTTACCGATCCTCCAGTCCTCTAATCCTCCAATCTTCCGACTTTACTACTTCATTATCCCGGCG
>PEXN01000159.1 GCA_002774685.1 Elusimicrobia bacterium CG08_land_8_20_14_0_20_51_18
ATGCGGAAGCCCAAGCCCCACGACTCTTGCCAATCTCGGCATAGTTAAATAATACGATTCTCGCTTGCGGTGTGTCAACAGATAAATAGGGCGCTGTCCCCTATTTACCCGAGTATTTCTCTGGGGGCAAAACTATTTATCCATGAGGCATGCAACGGATAAGGGCATCTCACCACAAGGGAACAATGTTTCCGTGTTTTTCTCATCAAAATTTTCAATTCCGAAAGCGTCCGTCGTTAAAACATGGGAACATCTGTTTGGATTAGAACTTTTTATAATTTCTCCTTTTCTGTGAAGGGTCAAAGCTAAATCAAGCCTGTAGGGCTTCTCACCTCTAAACGCCCACCCATTCAATAACGCAATCTCGAAAGCTTTATATTTTTCTTTTATTTCTTCTTTTTTGGAATTATTTGGAGTGTCGGTCCAACCGGGACTTGGCGACATAACGACATCCTGGATTTCTTTTGCCTTATCTTTGTCGCGTTTAGCGAGTTGGGAAACAATTGCAATTACTTCGCCCTGCCCGTTTTCCATATACCCCATCAACACGGAATCAACCATTCCATCGCCGTTAAAATCGCCAAAAACGGCAGATGGCGATTGAAGTTTTCCAAAACTGGATGAATCGATTATTCCCTCGCTAAAACTTTCAATGTCACAAATTCTGAAAACGGAATTACGTCTTTCTTCATATTTTCCCAACGCCTCAGCCATTTCAGAACTCAAACTGACTTTATAAGCGATTTCTGTTTTTTTGCCGACAACATAACTGTCATTATTTTCCCGTTTTTTTTCAGACTTATTATCGCTTCGCTCCAATTTACCAGACATCCCGAATGCCTGTGTAAAAGAGTTTGGTGAGAACGCAATTAAAATGAATAAGAAAAGAAAAAAATTACCTGTTGTTTTTTTCATTTTTAAACTCTTACAGAAAGCGGGCGCATTCCGTCAAATCAGGCGCCACATCAGGAGGATTTTCGGTAACCCCCTCTTGGATGGGAAATCTCAGATGAAAATGCGGTGCGGTGGATTTAAGCCAATTTTCCACCGGAAGCAGATCTATAAGAGTCCCGTCCTTCCTCTCCGGTTTTACCTCGACCCCAAAATTGCAGGCAATTTCCACTAATTTTTTCCACTGCATATCCGGCATTGCGACATAGGCAGTTGAAGACACCCAGATTATCCTTCTCACATCCACCTGATTCCCGTATCTGTGTTCGTGGTGACCGTTAGGCTCAGGGCTCCAATCAGCTTTCAAATCAAACAACCCGCCCCGAATAAGGCTCATATCGTTTATTGATAACGCCGGGAAAAGCGGGGCAGCTGAAAATTCGAAATAATAATTCCAGGCTATTTGTTTTAGGGAAGTCACAGTCGACCGACGACCGAAATGATTTATCGGATGAAAGGAAGTATCGCCGATTAAATCATAATAAGTGACTCCGGCATGCAGGCTGTCCTGATATGCCGGCGGCAGGGACATTAAGCCGCCTATTTTTATATCCACCGTGTCATAAAGCTGCCCCCCGCAATCCCCCCATCCGGAAATGGTATGTTCTGCTTTTGTGGCAAAAGCGGGAGCTTTATAATAAACAGGGATGTCGGTATTCACGGGAAGATCATAAAAACACCGGGGAGAGGGGGCCGGATTGTTATCCCAATCACTATACGGCGGAATGTTTTCGGTATGCTGATGTCCTCCGTATGAGGGATAAAACTTGTAATCTATACAAAAATTCCAGGTTCCACCGTCCGCGTCGCATCTTACCTTGTCATAAAACGGCTCATTAGGTTTGAATGTATAATAACCTTTACCGTCGACTTCTTCAGGCAAGACCTCGACTTCCTGCCCGTTTTCCGCGATTTTAAAAACTTTTTTACTCATTCCGGAAGTGGTTTTAAAAACCGGCGAAATATCCTGATTATCCGGGAATTGTTCGCTTAATGTCTTAACTTGCCCGGAAACCTGAATTTTACCGTCAAAATCTATATTCCCTTTTTCGGCGAAAAGAACGGTGTTTACCGGTATTAAAAGGAAAAACGCAATATATATCTTGGATTTCATCCCCCCCTCCCTAAAACTATATTAAATTGTTGTAAAAAAAAAGGCTGGAGTCAAGTAAAATACCCGCGCATTTAAAAGAAATCGGATAGGGCTCCAAAACTGGATGACCGCACCAAAACAGGGATGGTTTTTACTTCTTCCCTTCCGGCTTTTTCGTCTCCGGTCCGTCCCACTCCCCACAACGAAGTAGCCGCTCTTTATGCGGTAGCCCAATTAGACGTCCCATTTCCTATAAATCCTGAGGTCGGGGACAGCCGCTCTTTATGCGGCGGGACTGTCCCTTACCTTATTAATTTTTAGGAAGAGGGACGCCCTTTATCGTCCACGGTTTGCCGTTTATCCGGCCGCTTACCAAAACCCTCACCCCGTGAGCCGGCACGCTAATCCCCCCGCCATTTATCTCTATGGTGTTCCCGGTATAAAGCTCGGTGTAAGTCCCGGCGGGGACCTTCTCCGCGCCGAAAGAAGCCTCACTCAAACCCTTGTTCAGAAAAACATAAGCCGTCTCGCCGCGGTAAACCCTTTTAAAAGCGTACTGGTCCTTCGAAACATAAAGCGAGCTTTGCTTCCCTTTCTGAAGAACGGGGCTGGCCCGCCTTATCGCGTTAAGCTTTTTGAGATGATGATAAACCGGATCGCTTTTCGCCTTGCTTATCCCCTCGGCGCCCAGCATCTTCCTGTTATCGGGGTCGTTGCCCCCCGCCATCTGTATCTCGGTGCCGTAATACACGCAGGGAATGCCTCTCGCCGTGAAATAGAAATTAAGGGCGTCGAAATACTGCTCCGTCGTCGCCGCACTTCCGTCCCAGCCCGGCCCGTTGAACCTGGGCTTGTCGTGATTGTCCAGGTAGGTCACCAGATAGGTGGCGTCCTTGTATTTAGGGTCGTTCTTCAGGATTTCCCCGGCCTTGGAGTAATCTCCCCCTTTGAAAACCGGTTCCAGTTGGCCCCAGGTCCCCATGGAAGAGGACGGCATATCCAGAACGCTCATCCCGCTGTTCATCGGGTCCCCGCCGCCCAGGTGCGTATAGCCGGCCAGCAAGTTGTAATCGCCGTTGGTCCAGACCTCGCCGAACATAAAAAAATTGTTTTTATTTTTATGAAGTCCCGCGGTGAAATCCTTCCAGAACTCCGGTTTCATCCAGGCCACGGTATCCAGCCGGAAAGCGTCCACGCCCATATCCTGGTAGCTTTTATAAATCCCCAAAAACCATTTCAAAACTTCCGGGTTGCTCTCGTTGAAATCCAGCAGGTCGGCTATGGCCGGCCCGGTGTGGTTGAACCATTTCTCCTTGTCGTTCAGGTAGTCGTAGGTTTTCCCGAGGCCGGAAACCTGTCCCTTCCGGTCATACCACTTCACCGAAGGATTCACCCAGGCTCCATGGGCGTGATTGGTCACTATATCCTGGATTATTTTCAGGCCCCTGGAATGGACCGCGTCTATAAGGTCCTTGTAGGAAGCGCCCGGAGATTCCAGGTGCGGATCTATTTTGGAAAAATCCCAGGCCCAGTAGCCGTGATATCCCGAAGCGTCATAGGAGGTATTCAGGTTCTGGTAACGGCCGGGCGGCTGTGCCACCGGCGGGGTTATCCAGACGGCGGTAAAACCCATTTCCTTTATATGGTCAAGGTTGGCTATAAGTCCCTTAAAATCCCCGCCCTGATAATATTTCAGGTTCCCCTGCATGTATTCGTCGCCGTACACGTCGTTGTTCGAGGCGTCGCCGTCGGCGTATCTGTCCGTCATGAGAAAGTATATGGTTTCCTCGCGGAAATCGCCGCCCGGAGTTTTCTGTTTTCTCTCCCCGGAAGCGGGAGGAAGCCCCGAGGCCGGGGCCGAGGATTTACCTACCTCGCCGGCGGGGCATAAGCTAGCGAAGAATAAAAATAAAAAGGGAAAAAGAAACGTTTTTTTCATAAAACCCCTGTGGAACGGCAATATTTCAGTTATTATACTAAGGTTTTAACCAGGACGACAGGATTTTTTCGGCTCGCGCGGTAAAAGCGGGAACCGCTTTTTTTATTACCGGCGTCAATTTTTCCCCAAAAACTTCAGGCGGTTCTATCTCTATGGCGAGCATGCGGATATCCGGAAGCGGGATCTTGAGTTCCCTGGCAAGCTGAAGCACGTCGGGGAGGCCGGTGAAATGCATGGAAGGGACCGTTATTTTCTTGAAGTCTTTCTCGCCGAACTCGCGTACCTTTCCGGCCGGAGAGTCCCCCATAGTAACCGTGTCTATGATAAGGGCGTGATCGTAGTCTTTAAGGAGGTCCAGCAAGGCAAGCCCCGATTCGCGCGACTTGACGAAGTCTATACCGGCGCGGAACTTTTTTTCGAGCCTTTCCGCCGCCGCGAAAGCCGCGCCGTCGTCTCCGAGTATGTCGTTGCCCAGCGCCAGAAGAAGTATCTTAGGCTTTTTCTTTTTCATTTATTCCAGAAAAGACGGGCGGAGAACGTGAAAACGTATTTTTAAAAAATAAAACCAAAACAGAATAAAACTTCCCCTTTTATCCCTTATCCCTAATCCTTTATCCCTGTTCTACCGTCTCATCTCCCCTATCACGCGGCCCGAGCGGTCGCGGAACTTCACGATAAGAGGCATCTGGCCGGGCAAAGAGTGGGTCGCGCAGCCGAAACACGGGTCATAGGCTCTGAAAGCCATTTCTATTTTATTGAGGAGCCCGTCCGAGACTTCCCCGTTGCGGATAAGGGCCCGGGCCGCCTTGTCCACGCTCATCGCTATACGCGCCGCGTTATTCTGCGTGGCCACGATAAGATTGGCTTTTTTGATAAGACCGTCCGGGCCGGTCTCGTAATGATGGAACAAAGTTCCCCGGGGAGCTTCCACCACCCCGATACCGGTTTCGGGCGTTTTAGAAGGGATAACCCTCAGGTCCTTGCCGGTTATCCCGGGGTCGTTGAACAACTCTACCATTCTTTCGGCCGCGTAGATCATTTCCACCACCCGGGCCCAGTGATTCGCCAGAGTATGATGCACCGGCTTGCCCCCCAGCGTCCTGAACATCTCTTCGTAGGCCTTTTGAGCCTGAGGAGTGGCCATGCCGTCGGAAGCGTTAAGCCTGGCCAAGGGGGCCACCGAATAAATTCCGCTGCCGGCGCCGTCCTTGAAACCTTTCCAGCCTAGCGGCTTCAGGTAACAGAATTTCATGTAAGTCCAGGGTTCCACGTGTTCGGCCACGTAATCCAGGTACTTCTCGGCCGGGAATTTAGCGTATTCCTTCCCGTCCGGATCCACCACGCGGATCTTTCCTTCGTAGAAATTCACTTTATTTTTCTCGTCCACCATGCCCATATAGTAGGTCTTGTGCGTGAAGGCGTCGGAAGTTATGAGGTCCACGTAATCCTTGTTCTTGAGAACTATATTCCTGAAAGTCTCGAGCGTGAACAGGGAAAAGTCGAGGTTATCCCTGGCGAGCTCTTTGAATTTCGGAAGATCCTCGGGCGATATCCCTTTGGCTACGCCGCCGGGCAGGCCCATGACCGGATGTATTATTTTTCCGCCTATCTGGGTGATGAATTCCCTGTTCCTTCTGCGTACGGAAATAAGCTTCTTGCCTATCTCCACGCCGACTTTCTCTATGACGCCTACCACGTTCCTCGCCGCCTTGGGGGCGTCGGGCCCCACGATAAAATCCGGACCGCCGAGTATATAGACATGAAGCGCGTGGTCCTCGAACATGAACGCGTTATAAACGGCCTCTCTTATTTTTTTAGCCGTCGGGGTCGGCTCCACCTTGTAAAGACTGTCCAAAGCCTTGGTTCCCGCCATATGGTGAGCCGTAGGACACACGCCGCAGATGCGTGAGGTTATCTGGGGCATATCCTCGGCGGGCCGTCCCACGCAAAAGGTCTCGAAACCTCTGAGCTCGGGGATCTGAAGATAAGCTTTTTCCACGTTGCCGCTTCCGTCCAGGAATATTTCTATCCTGCCGTGTCCTTCGAGCCGGGTTATCGGCTCGATAGAAATTTTTCTTTTTTCCTGCGCTGTTTTCATAAATTTTCTCTCCTTCTGCCTTATGCCTTCTGCCTTACGCCTTTGCCCGGAACGCGGTCGGCCTTTCCTCTAAGCCTGCATTTCGCGAGCCCGTATCTGTAAAAAGTTCCGACCGGATCGGGGATACCGGCCAGCGTCTTGTCTATTTCGGCGTCTTCCTTTCCCGCGGCCGAAGAGGCCACGCAGGAAAGCATCTTGGCTCCCTGGTCCTTTACCCGGGAGGTGGGGCCGAAACAGCCGGTGCAGGGCATATTCCCCTTTATACAAAGGGCCTCGCAGCCGCCCCTCGTCGCCGGGCCCATACAGATGAAACCCTGGGCGAGCATGCATTTTTCCGGGTCTATTACCGCGCCGGACGGCATTTTAAATTCGCTTATCGCCAGGTCCGCGGGCTTGGAATCCTTTCTCGGACATTCTTCGCAAAGAGCGGTGTCCGGAGCCAGCGTCGAGCCGGCCGGCGGGAGTTTCCCCGTAAGCAAAGCGGTTACCGCTTCTTTTATAAGCTTCGGAGTCGGAGGACAGCCCGGCAGGTAATAATCCACCTTTATAACCTCGTCGAGAGGCCGCACCATTTCGCGGAACGCCGGAAGTTCCAGCGAATGGCCTTCGTCGCCTTTAGATTCGAGCTGCGGCCTGGTCTTAAGCTCGTTAATCACGCTGGGAGCCTGTTCGTAAACGTAAGAGAGAATACGCTCTTTTTCGAACTGGTTGGCGAGGGAAGGAATGCCTCCGGTACAGGCGCAGGAACCGAAAGAAATAACGGCGCCGCTTTTTTTGCGAAGCAGTCTTACGAATTCCTCCTGTTCCGAGGTCCTTATCGCCCCGTTGATAAGGGAGGCGGCTATCGAGCCGTCGGGCATGGCCTCGATATCGGCTTTTTTAAAGTCCATCGCCACCGGCCACAAAACTATGTCCACCGCGCTGACGACGGAAAGTATGTCTTCCGCCAGGTCGACTACGGCTTCTTCGCAGCCTCCGCAAGAGGCGCACCAGTAAAAAGCTATTTTGGGTTTATCAGCCATGATGAGCAGCTCCTTCTTTTTCTTCTTTTGCGCATATTTTTTCCTCAAGGACGGAAATCTCACTGTCCCAGTCGGCGAAACGGCCCGGCAGATTCAGCGGACCCAGCTTCCTGACTTTTTCCACCATCTCGTCAATAACGAGCTTCACCTTTTCCCCTTCCGCGCCCGAGATCCATTCCAGGCGGAACCTGTCCTCTTCCACGCACATATCCTTCAAAAACCTTTTGAGGAGCTTCGCGCGGCGCAGGGCCTTGTAATTGCCTTCCGAATAATGACAGTCGCCGGGATGGCAGCCGCCCATAAGCACGCCGTCCGCTCCTTTGGCGAAGGCTTCGAGAATGAATTGCGGGTCGACCCTTCCGGAACACATCACTCTTATCACGCGCGCGTTAGGGGCGTATTTCATCCTGGAAACTCCGGCCAGGTCCGCGGCCGTGTAAGTGCACCAGTTGCAGAAGAAAGCCACTATCCTGGGCTGCCATTCGTCCCTTTTCCTTGTTTTTATAAGGGTAGGGACTGTCCCGTCTACATGGGTTAAGGGGAGTGGGACGCCGCCCCGTTTCTGTTCTTTAGTCATTGGTCAAAACCCCCTCAATTTCGCTGAATATCTGCTCGTCTTCGAAAAGGTTCTGTTTTATGGAACCCGACGGGCAGGCGGCCACGCAGGTGCCGCAGCCTTTGCATAAAGTTTCGTTGATGACCGCCTTCTTTTTGACTTCGTCGAAAGAGACGGCGGTATAAGGACAGAGCGGCACGCAGGATTTGCAGCCGCTGCAGGTGTCTTCCACCACGAAAGCGGTATCCGGCTCCAGCTCTATATAAGCCTTGTCTATGAGCGCCAGCGCCTCGGCGGCCGCGGCACCGGCCTGGGCCACGGTGTCCGGGATATCCTTAGGGCCCTGGCAGCAGCCGGCTATGAAGATGCCGTCGGTAAAAGTATTTACGGGGGCGAGCTTGGGATGCCTCTCCTGAAAAAAACCTTCCGGGGACCGGCCTATATTGAACAGCCTCGCCACGGTCTGAGAATCTTTTTTCGGGGTGAGTCCCGTCGAGAGGACCACCATGTCCACCGGCACTCTCCTGACGAAGCCGGCGAGAGTGTCTTCCGCTCTCAGAATAAGTTTCCCCTCTTCTTCCGGCGACATGGCAAAATCGCTCACCTCGGAGACCCGGCCCCTGACGAAATGCACGCCTTCCTCGAGCAGCCTGTCGTAAAATTCCTCGTACATCTTTCCAGGCGTCCTCATGTCTATGTAGAAATTGTAGACTTCGGCCCCGGTATGCTCCTTTATCAGATGCGCCAGCTTGAGGGAATACATACAGCAGACCCTGGAACACCATTTATTGGTCTTGGCGTCGCGGGAACCCACGCAGTGGATGATGCCCACGGATTTCGGCTTCCGCCCGTCCCTGAGGACTATCTCGCCGTTAGTCGGGCCGGAGGCGTTCACGAGGCGCTCTATCTCCAGGGAAGTGTAGACTCCGGGATGGACTCCGTAGCCGTAATACGGGTCCTTCGCGGCGTCGAAAACCTCGAAGCCGGTGGCCAGCAGCAAAGTGCCGACCTGTATCTCCTTTATTTCTTCTTTCTGGTTGAAATCTATGGCCTTGCGGTCGCAGGCTTCGGCGCAGCTCTGCTTGCACTTGCCCGTTTTAAAGTGCAGGCAGGTTTCCGCGTCTATCAGGGCCACGTGAGGCGTGGCCTGCGGGAAAGGCATATACACGGGTTTGCGTTTGCCCAGACCCATGTTGAATTCATCCGCGAATTTCGGTTCCTTGAAAACGCAGTTGTCGATGCAGTCGTTGCAGCCCACGCATAGCTCTTCTTTGACGTAGCGGGGCTTGCGCTTTACGGTAACTTTGAAATTGCCGGCGGAGCCTTCGGTCTTGGCCACTTCGGAATAGGTCCACAGCGTGATGTTCGGATGGGATTTGACCGCGGACATTTTCGGCGTCAGGATACAGGCCGCGCAATCCAGCGTCGGAAAGGTCTTGTCGAACATGGCCATATGCCCGCCGATTGAAGGCTCGCGCTCCACGAGATAAACCTTCTTTCCCGCGTTGGCCATAGTCAGGGCCGCCTGTATCCCCGCTATTCCGGCGCCTACCACGAGCACGTCGGGATGGTACGGAACTTTTTTCTTTTCCAGGAATTTATGGAATTTAACCCTGCGCACGGCGGCGCTGCAGAGATCCTTCGCTTTGCGGGTGGCGCCGGGCTTGTCGGTATGCACCCAGGCCACATGCTCCCTGATATTGACCATCTGGAAATAAAAAGGGTTAAGGCCGGCCTTTTCGAGGGCCTTTCTGAAAGTGTTCTCGTGCAGCAGGGGAGAGCAGGACGCCACCACTATCCTGTTCAGCTTATGCTCCGTTATGTCTTTCCCCAGCAATTCCTGGCCCGGGTCCGAACACATGTACTTGTAATCTCTGGCGACTATCACCCCGGGCATCTTCGCCACGTAATCGCGCACGGCGGGAACATCGAGAGCCCCGGCGATATTCGTGCCGCAATGGCAGATGTAAAAGCCGATGCGGGCCGGGGCTTTGTCGGAAATTTTATCGTTTAAGTTCATTTTTCAGCTCCAGTTCATAAAAGTTTAGAGTTTAGAGTTTTTTATCCCTTATAATTTATCCCTGTTTTATCGGCGTCTTATCGCGAAATTTCGAGTATCTTTTCCGCGGACGCGAGGCAGCGGTTTATGCCGAGCTTCTCCGGGCTTATGCCGAAGGCGAGGCCCAGCGCCTGGGTAAAATACAGGACCGGCATTTCCGTTTTCCCGTATTTTTTAGAGATCCGGTCCTGATAGCCGTCCAGATTGAACTGGCACAGGGGACAGGGAGTGACCATAGCGTCGGCCCCGCGCTTTACGGCTTCTTTCAGCAGGGAGCAGGCCAGTTCCAGCGCGGCTTCCGGCACGGTGCCGGTAATGCTACCCCCGCAGCATTTGGTTTTCATGGAATAGGGGACCGGCTTCGCGCCGGCCGCTTCCATGAGTTTATCCATGCTCACCGGGCGGACCGGGTCGTCGAAATCGCTGTAGGGCCGCGTAATCTGGCAGCCGTAATAAGCGGCGAGTTTGAGCCCGAGCGGCTTTTTAACCAGCTTCTTTACCTTGTCGACTCCCACATCGTTCAGGATCACGTCGAGAGGATGTCTTACCTTTATTCTGCCGGAATATTTCAGCCCTGCGCTTCCCAGAGCGGAATCCACTTTGGCTCGAAGCTCCGGGTAATCGTTTAAAACGTGATTGGTTTTGTTAAGGGAAAGGTAGCAGGCGCTGCAGGGCGCGATTATATCCATCCCTCCCTGCCTTTCCGCCAGCGCGAAATTGCGGCCGGCGAGCGCCAGGGATTTAACCTCGTCCACGCCCATGTAAGGAGTCGAGCCGCAGCAGTTCCAGTCCTCTATCTCCTCCAGCTCCACACCCAGGGCTTTGGAAACCTCGAGCCACGATTCTTCGTAGGCTCTGCCCGTGCCTTTAAGGGAACATCCGGGGTAGTAAAGATATTTCATGATCAAATCCTCCTTATTTTCCGTCCACCGCGTTCAGGATCGTTTTTATCTCGGAACGGTTTTTGACCGAATCCGGGAAAAAGGACATCCTGCCCGCGCGAAGCAGGCCCAGCCCGAGCCGGCTCATCCCCAGGAATTTGAACCAGTTGGTCTTAAGGAACAACATCGTGACGAGGTAATTTTCGGTGACCCTTCCCCTCGAAAAGATCATATTGGCGAATTCTTTGGCCATTACCGCGGTCGGGAACCGCGCCGGGTACGTCCCTTCCCGTATGGCCCGCCTTTTCAGCGCGTACATTATATCGGTTATCTTTATTTCTTTGGGGCACTGGGCTCTGCAGGCATAACAGCTCGCGCAAAGCCAGATGGTAAAACTGCCCAGGACTTCCTTTTTAAAACCTTCCCGCGCCAGGTTTATTATACGCCGCGGAGTATAATCCATATAGGAGGACAGCTGGCACGCCGAACTGCAGGCGCCGCACTGTATGCAGCGCCTTATATCCTCCCCCCCGGCCACGGACCTCACCCAACGGGCGAATTCGGGATCCCGCCGGGATTCGCGTTTCACCTTTTCTTCAATTCGCATAAGTTCTCCCTCTCCGGCCTTTTTCACGCCGGTTCTTTCTCGTTTTTATCCAGGATATCATTGAAAACCTCACTCGACGAATTTGACGTCGAGATAATGGGCCGAGCAGGAAATGCACGGGTCATAGGCCCTCACCAGCATTTCCATTTTTAGCCTGATGTCTTCCTTCCCC
>PEXN01000130.1 GCA_002774685.1 Elusimicrobia bacterium CG08_land_8_20_14_0_20_51_18
CGAAAAGAGGACAGGCTTTTTCAAAAACCTCGCTGCCCGGAGCGGCTTTTTTTATGGTTTTTTTATAGGAATGGCTCGAGATCGTGGCTGAGGTGCCTATGACTATTATTTTCCCGTTTTCGCTGGCTTCGACAGCCGCGCCGGCGCCCGGTTCTATCACGCCGGCCACCGGCACGCCGGATATCCTTTTAACCTCCTCGAGGGCGAAGGAGGAAACCGTGTTGCAGGCTATCACTATCATCTTGACTTTCAGGCTTTTGAGGAAAAGGGCTATTTCACCGGCGAATTTTATTATGGTTTCTTTGGATTTAGTTCCGTAAGGGACCCTGGCGGTGTCCCCGAAATAGACGAGCTTCTCGCGCGGAAGTTTTTTTCTTATTTCCCTGAATACGGTCAGGCCGCCTATGCCGGAATCGAAGATCCCTATGGGTGAAGCGGGGCCGCTCTTACCAGCCTTTGCTTTGGGCATATTTCATTACCCCGTTGTATACGGCCTTGGCCAGTTTTTTCCTGACCTTCGCGTCGTTCATCCTGTTCTGGTCGG
The DNA here is from genome assembly GCA_002774685.1 of Elusimicrobia bacterium CG08_land_8_20_14_0_20_51_18. Classification (GTDB taxonomy): domain Bacteria; phylum Elusimicrobiota; class Elusimicrobia; order Elusimicrobiales; family UBA9959; genus 0-14-0-20-51-18. Next base: position 545 of record PEXN01000130.1, read on the forward strand.
TGGAATTGGTCATAAAGCCCATTTCCACCAGCACGCCGGGGGAATAGACTCCTCTCAGGACGTAAAAAGCCGCCTGTTTTATTCCCCTGTTGTTGAAAGGAGTTCCCTTTTCGCATTCTTTTGATATATGCGCGGCGAGCTGGCTGCCTTCGTTTATATACTCGTTCTTGGCCAGAGAATGCAGCACCAGGGCGGCGGGGTCGTAGCTGGAAGTTTCGCTCTCGAAACTGACCACGGAGTTTTCATAATCGGCGACTTCGGCCGACCAGGGGTCCGAGGCCTTCTCGGAAAGGAAATAGATCTCGAAACCTTTTTCCTTGCGGCTCCTGGAAGCGTTGGCGTGTATGGAGATGAAGATATCCGCGCCGAAATCGTTGGCCATCCTGGACCTTTCGTTCAGCGGGATGAAAACGTCGGAATTTCTGGTCAGGAGGACGTCGAAACTCTTTTCCCCCTTGAGCAGGGCGTAAAGCTCTTTGGCGACAAGGAGATTAAGCTCCTTTTCCTTCAGGCCGAAATATCTTTTCCCGCCGGGATCTTTGCCGCCGTGGCCCGGGTCTATAACCACCTTTTTCACGCCTTTTTTATCCACCGTCATTTTATCCGGCAGAATGGCGGATATGGTGGAAGCTGAAATCGCGGCCGTGGAGGATTCGGGGATTATGACTTTAACTTCCTCTTCCTTGCCGAGGCCTATCTTGTTCCGGACCCGGCCTTCGTCGGCCTTGAAATCCATCACTATCCTGTCCGGGTCCGGGAGGGTGAAGGTTTCCACGTCGCCGAAATTCTCGTCGAGGCTTACGGCGAACCTGGCCGATTTCTCCTCCTGGTTGAATTCTATCCCTTTCACCACGCCGTCGTTGACCTCGAGCTTTTCATTCTGAGCCGGATAAGACCCGTTGAGCACGGAAAGAATGAAGTTTTTCCTCTCCATCCTGCTGGTCTTGAATTCCAGCTTTTCGTAAAGATAGACCACCACCCTGGTCTTGTCGCTGTAGGAGAAATACCTTATGGAGCTTATGTTTATGTTCTCAAAGATCTTCAGAGTTTTGGCCTTCTCGTCGTATTCCACCCTGAACCCCATAGTCCTGGAAAACTGGGAGGAGGTAAAAAAATCTTTAGAAAGAAAGATGCGGCCGGCGCGGACGAGCAGGACGTTCGCGACGCTCTCGGAAGAATCCTCGTCGAATTTTACCAGGTCGGAACCCTTGTTCACCTGTATTTTGTGGGATTTCATCTGTATGATCAATTTTCCTGAAACCGAATACCATTGCGTTTTCCCGCCGAATTTTTTTATTATTTCTCCGGAATCGAAATAGGTCTGCTCTCCGAAAAGATAGGTTTTTATCTTGGTGACGTAATGCTCGTTCTTATAAAGCTTCACTTCCGAAATCTCCGCGCCCGCGAAGGAACTGAAGCCTAAAAGGAACAGAAACAAAGAAATTCTTTTTATCATAGATTCTCCCGATAATTAAATTATATAAAGTTATGGCGGAGCGCGTAACGCGGCCGCAGAGCTTGTTTCGCTTTCCGGCTCTCTTGCTCGTCCTGCTTTTTACTCCAGTATTATCCTGTAATCCTCCCAGACCAGCTGGGGATCCGAATAAATCTTGACGCTCCGGTGCACGTTCTTTTCTATCAGATTCTGCTTGTCTTTCAGGACCTCCATAAGCAGAGGATGAAGGACTATACGCAGGTTCCCCCCGGGACGTCCGAGCGTCAGGTTCTGGATGTCGCGCTGTATCTTGAGCCTGATGCTTTCGCTGGAAAGGACCCTGCCGGAACCGTGGCATTGCGGACATTCTTCCGTAAGCATGCTGAAAGTGCTTTCCCTCTTCCTTTCCCTGGTCATTTCCACCAGTCCCAGCCGCGTTATCGGGAGTATCCTTATTTTAGCCCTGTCTTTCCCGACCGATTCTTCCAGCGCCCGCACGACCTTGTGCCTGTTGGAAGCCCTCCTCATGTCTATAAAATCTATTACGATTATCCCGCCGATGTTCCTGAGACGCAGCTGCCTGGCGACCTCGTAAGCGGCCTCCATGTTCGTCTGCGTCACCGTCTCTTCCTGGGACTTGGAACCCGTATATCTGCCGGTGTTGACGTCTATGGCGCAGAGGGACTCCGCTTCCTGGATTATGATGCTGCCCCCGTTGGGCAGGTCCACCTTTATTTTTCTCAACTCGTCTATTTCGCCTTCTATGTTAAAAGCCTTGAAAATGGGGGTTTTGCCGTCGTAATATTTCACCCGGTCCCTGAGTTCCGGGGAGATCTTGGAAACAAACTCCACGACGCTGCCGTAATCGTCCTTGTTGTCGATCATATAGATCTCCACGTCCTTGGAAAGGATGTCCCTGGCCACCTGCATGGTTACGTTCATGTCTTTATGCAGGAGACGCGGCGGCCTCGAGGTTTCAAATTTCTTGAGGATCGATTCCCAGAGCCTTATCAGGTATTTAAGCTCTCTCTCGAGTTCGTCTTCCGTAGCCCCTTCGGCCTCGGTCCTCACTATACAACCTTTCTTTTCCATGTTGTTGGCTTCGGCCGCTTTTTTGATTATATCGGAAAGTCTTCTCCGCTCCTCCTCGTTCTCTATGTTCTTGGAGACGCCGACGAATTCCTGATAGGGGGTCAGTACCAGGTACCTTCCCGGAAGGGAGACGTCCATGGTGACCTTCATCCCCTTGGTGCTTATCGCGTCTTTGGTAACCTGCACCATGACCTCCCTGTCCCTCTTGAGCACCTTGTCTATCCCGTCCCGCGTGTTCCCCAGAACGTCCGAAATGTAGATATAGGCGTTTTTATCGAGCCCTATGTTTATGAAGGCGCTCGAAATTCCGGGCAGTACGTTTTCCACCAGCCCCTTGTAGATATCCCCCACTATATTCGCGCTGGAGCGCCTCTCCCAGAAAAGCTCCGAAAGCGTCCCGTCATCCAGCACCGCTATCCTTGTTTCTTCGAACGAAGTATTGGCAAATATTTCTCTTTTAGTTTCTTTTTTTTCCATTTTTTCTCCTTTACCCCATAAAGAGGGGCTAAGCCTTGCCCCGTCAGAAATTCAAGATTGCGGCGTCATAGCCTGTTCTTTTTTAAAACGGCGGCTTTTCCCGCCGGGAAATTTCTAACGGGGCTTATAAAACGACCAATTCCCCGCGGGAATCGATCCAGTACATTCTTTTTCTCAATATCCTTTCAACCTTACCTTCATATCCCCCCGCCGCGGCCAGCACGGCTTCCGGTTTTACGGAAACCCCCTGGATATGCCGCAGGAGGAGCGTGACGAAAAAAACGGGCCGGGTCACCTTCCAGCTGAAAACGAATTTTTTCAGGTCAGTAGTCTTTATCTCTCCGCTCGCCTTTTCCTTTCTGTAAATAATCTCGTCTTTTTCCATATTTTCGGCCATTCTGGTTTCAAGCTCCGCGTCCTCGGAACCCGGAAAAAGCTCATACTCCGTAACGGCCACCGATTTTTCTATGGACGGGAAAAAAAGAGGGATGCTTTTGGCGGCGGAAAGCTCGAAGCCGGAAGCCGCCGACGCGGCCAGGGCCTCTTCCATCTCTTTCATTCCCATCCTTTTCTCCAGACAGACATCCACGTATTCGCAAAGGCTTTCGTGTCCTACCGAAATCGCCGGCCCGAAAGCCAGTTTCGCTTTTTTTTCAAAAAACGCCAGGGGCAGAACACCGGAGAACAATTCCCTGAAGAAATTCATCTGGTCCCGCTGCGTCATTTGCCTGGCCTGCGCGGTCCTTTTAAAAACCAGCCTGTACCTGTATACGTTCATAAATCAGTGATTAGTAAATAGTAATTAGTAAATTGTAAATCGAGGAATTCCTCTACTGCTAATTACTGATTACTAATTACTCGTTACCCTCATTTTCACGTTATCGAGTATCTCCTCGAATAAATGGACTGGATTACCCCTATCGCCGAAAGAGTGGCCACCATATTGGACCCTCCGTAGGAAAGCAGGGGCAGCGGCACACCGGCCACGGGGATGAAACCCAGTATCATGCCGAAATTTATGACGAAATAAGTGAGAAAAAGCCCGAATATCCCGCAAGCGGCGAAGTAACCGAACCTGTCCCTGGCGAACGAGGCTATTTTTTTTATCCTGTACATTATAACCGCGTACAGGAACATTACCAGGCTGACTCCTATAAAGCCCATCTCCTCGCCTATCACGGAAAGTATAAAATCGGTATGCTTCTCCGGGACGAAACCCAGCCTGGCCTGACTGCCGGAAAAAACGCCCTTGCCGAAAAAGCCGCCGGAACCTATCGCGATCTTCGCCTGGAGCAGGTTGTACCCGGCTCCGCGCGGATCTTTTTCCGGGGAAATAAAAACTTCCACTCTTTTGTACTGATATTCCTTTATCTGCTTTTTTATAAAGATCCCGGAAAGAAAACCGCTTATCAAAACCACGGCTATACCGGCGAAATAGATCCCGCTTATAAAAGGCTTGAATTTCAAAAAAACGCGCCAGAGCAGATAAGACAGGGCTATTACCGAAACGACGAAAATAAGAGTGTTCCAGCCGAAACTGGCCAGGTCAAAAAACAGGTTTACAAGCCCGTTGTCGGTAAGGTCGGGATTAAGCGCTATCAGCGTCCAAAGGAGCGGGAACAGGGCGCTGAGCAGGACGTAGGAAAGTATTACGTATATATGGAAAATATTGGCTCCGGCGCAATAAAGCATTATCATTATCACGGGCACCGTGGTGAGTATTCCGGAAAAATCCGGCTGTTTAAGCAGCGCGAAAAGTATCGGCAGGGAAAAAAGTATGGGAACGATGATGCCGGAAAACTCCCTTATCCTGGGACCTTTTTTATCCAGGTAATTAGCTATTACAAGTACGAGGCCTATCCTTGAGAACTCGCTGGGCTGTATGGAAAAAAAAGGAAGCCTGTACCATGACCTGGACCCCTTGTCCACCACCCCGAAAAAAAGGACCCCCAGGAGGATAAGTATCGCCAGGGCGTAAACGTATTTCCACTGATCCTGGAAAATCTGGTAATTAAGGGTCCAGACCACCAGCATAAAAAACAGGCCTATGCCGATGGCGAAGAACTGGGTCCTTATCAGCCTCGACTGTGAATTAAGCGAGACCGTGGAAGAAAGCACGGCCACGGTCCCTATCACCATCAACGCTATGACGGCGAACATCAGGACCCAGTCGAACCTGCTTTTTTTTATTCTTACTCCCAGATCGTACATAAATTAATTTCCCAAAGTTAAAATGTTGAAGGTTGGATGTTTAGATGTTTGGAGGTTTGGCTTAAAAAGGAATTCCCTTAATTAAAAGCTAACCTTCTAACCTTCCAAACCTCTAACCTTCTAACCTATTCCACTATTACCGCTTCCCCGGCTTCTTCTTCTTTTTCCGGCGCCGGCGTTATTTTATCTTCATAAAAAGCTTTTATCACGCTTCTGGCCACGGGAGCCGCCGCGGAAGAACCGTGTTCCCCGTGCTCTATCAGAACGGCTACGGCTACGCCCGGGGCCTCGTTTACGCGCCTGGCGAAGGCCACGAACCAGGCATGGTCTTTCCCGTGCGGATTCTGGGCGGTGCCGGTTTTTCCGTATACTTCCAGGTCTTTTATCCAGGCCTGCCGGCCGGTCCCTTCGTCCACCACCGATTTCAAAGCCTTATAAAGCAGGTCCCAGGTCTCTTCTTTAAGTTCCACCTGCGACAGTTTTTCCGGCTTGCCGCCCGTTACCAGCTCCCCGTCCCGGGAAACGATTTTCTCCACATAGTAAGGCCTGTAGATCGCGCCGCGGCCGGCTATGGCGGCCGTTATTACCGCCATCTGCATAGGAGTCACCAGCGTTTCCCCCTGCCCTATGGCCAGATTCAGCGTGTCTCCTATGAACCAGTAGCTTTTTTGGGAGGCCCTTACCGTGGGACCGAAAAGGTTCCCGCTTTTCTCTCCGGGCAGATCCACGCCGGTCTTCAGTCCTATTCTGAACTTCCTCGCGGCAGTCTCTATTGCGAGGGGTCCCATTTTATAAGCCGCGTTGTAGTAATACACGTCGCAGGAATGGGCCAGGCCTTTTAGCAGGTCCACTTCCTTGTGCCCCTTTTTTTCCCAGCACTTGAATATCCTGTCCCCGGCGTCGTAAAATCCCGGGCAGTAAAAAGTCTCGTCGGGACGCACCTTGCCGGATTCGAGTATCGCTATCGTTGAAAGCATCTTGAACACGGAAGCCGGCGGGTAGGTCCCCTGCACTCCGATATTGAATTCGTCGAATTTGACGTCGAACTCTTTTTTGTCTTCCTTGTAATTCACGAACATATTGGGATCAAAGCCGGGTTTTACCGCGTAGGCGAGTATCCTGCCCGTGGCCGGTTCCAGGGCTATGGCGCAGCCGCGCTTGTAAGGGAGAGAGGCCAGCGCCTTCTCGGCGGCGTCCTGCATCTTAAAATCCACCGTCAAATGGACGTCGCAGCCGGGAACGCCCTGCCTGGAATCCATTATTCTCATAAGCCGGCCGCGGTGATCCACTTCCATATACAGGCCGCCGTCTTTTCCCTTGAATTTCCCCTCATAAAGCTTTTCCAGGCCGGTCTTGCCGACGAAAGTATCCATGGAATAATTGAGGTCGCTCGAATAAATTTTCCAATCGTTAGAGTCTATCTTCCCGACATAGCCTATCACGTGGCTGAGATAGTTGTCGTAGGGATAAAACCTGTTGGCCTCGGAGATAAGTTCCAGACCCTGGTAAAAATTTTTAAGCTCCGACAGGTTCATGATGGAGGAAGCGCCGAGCCGGTCCGCTATTTTCACCGGTTTCATGGCGCCCTGGGATTTCAGGATAGAGGCGTAGATCTTTTTCCCGTCGGAATCGGAATATTTGGCTATCAAATGGGCCACTTTCCGGATGGTCTGCTGGGAATTCTGCGGGTTGGGGAAATAGATAAGGCTGAAAGAGGGCTTATTGGAAGCCATCGTCACCCCGTCCCGGGTTATTATCTTCCCCCTGGGGGCCGTCTGGTTGATTATCTGCGTCCTGTTCTTGTCGGACATCTCCCTGTAATAGGAGTACTTGATCACCTGCATATTTATTATTTTTATCAGAAAGACGAAAATAATGAAATACACGGCCAGCCATAAAAAATCGAATCTGTTAAAATCGTCTCCGCTTTCAATCATCCGGACACCCGCCTATCCGGACACCCGCTTCGGGCCAAATGCCCGCTTTCAGCGGTCAAGCGGGTGTCCGGATAGGCGGGTGTCGGGATCATAGCCAGAATCTGTTCCTTTCCTTTATCCTGTAAACGAAACCGAAAGTCAGTTCCAGAAAAACCGCGGTAAAAACGGGCTGAAAAAGCATGATCTTGTATAAAACCACCGAATTCTTGAATATCATGAAAGAAACGAACTGGTAGGCGGCCAGGAAAATATAATTCAGTATCAGACAGGAAATTACGCGCGAAAAGGAGGAGGTCAGGTCTATCTTGAATTTCAACCGGTAAACGCCGTAGGAAAGAAGAGAGTAGAAAAAGGCGTAAAGGCCGAAAGCTCCCCAGGAATAGGCGTCCATAAAAAGGCCCAGCAGGAAAGACATCAGCAGGCCCTTGAAGGGGCCCGCTATGACGCTGGCTGAAAAAGCGGCTATAAAAACGAAATCCGGAGAGATCCCGAAAAAGGAAAAATTGGCGGACCACCACCAGTAGAGCGTACAAGCCAGAAAGTAAAAAAATATGTCGCCTATTCTCATCCAGACACCTGCCTGCCCCGATAAATCGGGGCGGTTTTTATTTTTATATCCAGACACCCGCTTCGGGCCAAATGCCCGCTTTCAGCGGTCAAGCGGGTGTCCGGATAGGCGGGTGTCTGGATCATAATTGAACTCCCTCCTCCTCTATTTTTATCGGCGGGTCGTATTCCATGACGTAAACCTCTTTCACGCTTTCCAGCTTTACCGCCTGATCGGCCCCCGCCCCGTAAAAATTCATGGAGGATTTACCCTTGTAAATGTCCCCTATTTTCCCGATCGGAAGCCAGGGCGGAAAGGTTATGGAAGAAGGCGAAGTGCGCAGCTGATCGCCTATCCTGACTTCGTACCTGGAATTTATATAATCCACGGAAAGCCGGCCGGAGTTATTGCCTTTCACAAGGACGTCTATGCCCTGGCCGCCTATAGAGCCGATGAAGGAAAATTGCGGATTATTTACCAGTATCACTTTGGAATATTCGTCGTAAACGTCGAAAATCCTGCCTATGAGCGCGTAGCTTTCGCCGGAAAAGCCTATTACCGGGTAGCCTTCCCTGATGAAATGCCTGGCCCCCTTGTCTATGAAAAAGGAGTTATAAGCGTTGGCCGGATTCCTGGAGATTATCCTGGCGAAGACGCCCTTGTAATACAGGCGCTTCGACAGGGCGAGCGCGTTCTTCAGGCGCTCGTTCTCCCCCTCGAGGGATTTGAGATGTATCAGGTCTATTTCCAGCTTTTTTATCTTTTCCCCGAGTTCCCGGTTCCTTATGTCCGATTCGACCAGATTTTTGACGCGCGAGGGGATTTTTTTAAGGACGTTCTCGTATCTGGAAAGGTAATTGAATTCCGGCTTCAGCACGTAACCGGAAAAGAGCTTCGCGGAATGGACCAGCTTTGTAGTCGGGAATATGAGAAGCAGCAGGGAGAAAAGGGCGAGGGAAATGAAAAAATAATTTACCAAACTTCTCTGTCTGTTCATAGCGTTACCCCGCTTGCGGGTTTAAATCTTACTCGGAGAAAGATTTAAAGAATGCCGGCGTCTGGCGTATCTTGTCCAGTTCCTCAAGATACTTACCGCAACCAAGAGCCACGCAACTCAGCGGGTCGGCCGCCCTATGAACAGGCAATTCGGTTTCCTGCCTTAACAGCTCCGGGAAACCTCTCAAGAGAGAACCGCCTCCGGCGAGCACCATCCCCCGGTCAACGAGGTCCGATGACAATTCCGGCGGGGTCTCCTCAAGAACTTGCTTTACCACATCTATTATCAGCTGCACCGGCTCCATGAGAGCCTGCCTGATCTCTTCAGATGTGACTAAAATGGTTTTTGGCAAACCTTTAGCCTGATCACGGCCTTTTACTTCTATTGTCTTTTCTTCTTTTAAGGGAAAAACCGATCCGATCTGAATCTTAACCTCTTCCGCGGTAGATTCTCCAATTATCAAATTATGCTTTCTTCTGAAGTACTGAACTATGCAGTCGTCCATTTCGTCGCCGGCCACGTCCACCGATTTGGTGACCACCATGCCTCCAAGCGATACCACGGCGACTTCCGTGGTGCCCCCGCCTATGTCGCAGATCATAGAAGCGTGAGGCTCTGAAACGGGCAGATCCGAACCTATGGCCGCAGCCATGGGCTCCTCTATAAGGTAAACTTCCCTGGCGCCCGCCTGCTGAGCCGATTCCTGCACGGCCCTCTTCTCCACTTCCGTTATGCCCGAAGGGATCCCTATCACTATCCTCGGGTGCAGAAGGCTGCGCCTGTTATGCACTTTCTGGATGAAATATTTTATCATCTCCTGGGTAACTTCGAAGTCGGCTATTACGCCGTTCCTGAGAGGCCTTACCGCCACTATGTTGCTCGGGGTTCTGCCCAGCATCTGCTTGGCTTCGGTCCCGACGGCCAGGACTTTCCGCCTGTTCTTGTCTATCGCGACCACGGAAGGTTCCCGGAGAACTATGCCCTTGTTCTTTACGTAAACGAGGGTATTGGCGGTTCCCAGGTCCATTCCTATGTCGTTTGAAAACAGGCTGAAAAAATAATCGAACATCTAGTCCACCAGTTTAATCATCGCCATAAGGGTGGCGTCGCCCCGTCTGTTGCCGATCTTCATAACGCTGGTAAAACCGCTGGTCCTTGCCTTGTATCTGGGCGCTATGACTTCCACTATTTTCTTGAACGCCTGCTTGCTTCTGACGGTGCTTCTAACGTTGTCGTATTTTTCTTTTTTGGCGTCGCAGATCACGTTGTCCGCGAAACGCCTCAACTCTTTAGCTTTCGGAAAAGTGGTCACGATCTTTTCGTTCATCATGAGGCTGGAAAGCATGTTCGCGAACATCGCTCTCCGGTGAGACCCCGTCTTCGAAAGTTTTTTTGCTCCATGGCTTTTTATCATATTTTCACCTCAACCCGGGAAATATCACCCTTTCACCCGCTTATTCGCCCGAAGGCGGACCTTGCGGTTCGCAAGCGGGAGACCGGGTCACTTCATGCCGAGAGCCAGGCCCATCTCTTCGAGCTTTTCTTTTATCTCGTCGAGGGATTTCTGCCCGAAATTCTTTACCGAAAGAAGGTCCTCTTCCGTCTTGGCTACCAGCTCGCCTATGGTCTGGATATTGGCGACCTTGAGACAGTTGGCGGCTCTGGAAGAAAGCTCTATCATTTCGACGCTCTGACTGAGAAGCTCTTTCATCTCGTCGTCCCCGGAACCCTGCGCCGAAGCCGTCTCGGAGGCTTCCGCTTTTGCCGCTTTCTTTTCTCCCACGAAAGGGGTTATGGAAAAACTCAGCAGGCTGGCGGTCTTGTCCACGGCTTCTTTGGGGGTAACGGTGCCGTCGGTCCAGAGCTCCAGGATGAGCTTGTCATAGTCGGTTTTCTGTCCGACCCTGGCGTTTTCCACCATATAGTGGACTTTTTTTATTGGCGAGAACAGCGCGTCGACCGGGATATAATCCGGGGGAAGGGTTATGGACTTCCTTATTTCATCGCTGGTCATATAACCCACGCCCTTGGATACTTCCAGTTCGGCTTCGAACCGGGCGCCGGCTTCCACGGTGGCTATTTCCAGGTCTTTATTGGAGATCTCCACGGCCGCGTTGGCCTTTATATCGGAGGCCTTGACCCCCTTTTTTCCCTTCTCGGAGATCAGGAGGGTCACTCTTTCTTCGC
>PEXN01000106.1 GCA_002774685.1 Elusimicrobia bacterium CG08_land_8_20_14_0_20_51_18
GGTTTATGTTCAACACTGTGGGTTACGGCAAGATCCAAAGGACCACGCTCTCGAACCCCAGGGGAACAGGGTTGGACGATTCCGGCATCCGGGACTGGGCAGTTTCATCGGGCTATGGAAAAAGCTATGGCCTTATCAGCCTTGGCATAGCGGGTAAATACATAAGGGAGGAAATTGACGATTACAAAGCCCAATCCCTGGCAATAGATTTGGGGGCTTTGCTGGATTTTGGGTCAAAAAATGTGCCGCTTTCATTGGGGTTTGCCGTACAGAATCTCGGGACAAGGGCAAAATTCCAGTCAAGTTACGAAGAGCTGCCGGTCAATATCAAGACGGGGCTATCTTACCGGTTTTCTTCCGGGCTGCTGGTTGTGGACGCCAATCTGCCTAAAAACGGCAGCGCCACCGTTCATGCGGGCGGAGAATACGTGGCGTTTGAAAAGCTGGCTTTGCGCCTGGGCTACAACGGAAGGGGTGAACCCGGTTCAGGGCTGACAGCCGGCGGCGGCGTAAAGATTAACCGTTTTTCAGTTGATTATGCCTTCATTTCATTTGGCACCCTGGGTGATTCCCACAAAATCAGCCTGTCATGTTATTGGTAATTTGAAGGCAGGCAGTATCCGGTTTAGACATTACGGGTGGGAATTAGGGACAGCGCCGAATGGCGCTAACTTAAGCCCTCTCATAACAATGGTCAAGGTATTGAATAAATAGTGGCTGACCCCATTATCCGCATTTTTGTTCGTAAATATCTTGTGGGCGCAGATATAAAATTAAGGAGTTGACAATGGAAAAAGGGAAATTGTTTTTCATTTTTTATCTATTTATCGCAATGACCGTTGTTCTTCCGGTTCACGCTGGAATTTCTTCCGACATAAAGTTGTTGGGAGAGCGGCTGATAGAGGGCTATCGGGCCAAGCCCCCCTCTTTAAAAGTTAAAAAAATATCCGTCTTGAATTTTGACGAATTGGGGGCCGAAGCGAAAAAAAATCAGATTGGTCAGGCGGTTTCCGCCTTCTTGATTCAGGAATTTTCCGGTTATCCGGAGTTAAAGGTTGTGGAACGGGAAAAGTTGCATTTAATACTCAAGGAGCTTGAATTAAACTTCTCCGGAGCTATAAGTCCCGATGAGATAAAAAGAACGGGATTGATTTTAGGTGTGGATTATCTTTTACTCGGAAGCGTTATCGAATCGGAAAATCAATTTTTAATCCAGGCGCGTATAGTAGACGTGGAAACGGCAGAAGTCGTGACCGCCCAAAGCGTGACAACCGATAAAAAAGGGTTGATAGAAAAATCGGTGGAGTTCAGATACCTCCAGCGGCTTTCGGGAATTTCCGTGATGGCAGGCCGGACAAGTTTCGGTAAATTGTCGTTCGCGGAAAATGGGATTGGAACCGAATTGTATTATATATTGCCGAATCGAAATGTTCTTTCTTTTGAAATTTTTAAAACCATAGGCGACAATGCTAATATCTTTGGCCGCGAACAATGGGATATTCAGGCTGGAATTCCTTATACTGTGGAGGCTAAGGAAACGGTATCTTCCTTTTTTTGCGTATTGTCGAAGTATAAAGTGGCCCGTCGCCTTTCAGAAAAATCCCGCATATATTTAACTGGTGGATTCGGGCTTTATGCGTTAAATACGGAACAATATTTTTCTAAATTGCCTTTTGGCAGCGTTGCGGGGCCTGGAGTCAACTTGCCGGAGAGGACTTCGCAAAAATATGCGGCATTGGGAATTAATGTTGGGGTGGATGTCCAAAGATATATTACTCCTTTTCTGCGTGTCGGGGTGGTTTATTCCTTTTATTATTTTTCTTTTAACCGAAATCTGAATCCGGGGGATCAGAACCAGGATTTGATGCCGCAAATCAGGAATCTAAATAAGCGCATATATGTGAAGGGAAAAAATATCGGTGCGCGGATTACTTTTAGTTTTTAAGTTGTTTGTGGGGGCTGTCATCCTGTTGTATGGGGTCGAGCGAATGGGGGCAGCCACTATTTTTAGTGCCCAGGCGGTTCCTGCCCATACTGCCTTTTTTAGCCAGCAAGTAGCTCAGTAAAGGCCTTTTTCCTTCAGTTCGTCGTCGTCCATGCCGAAATGGTGGGCTATTTCGTGCATGACCACGTGCTTCACTTCCGTTTTTATTTCCTTTTCGCCCGGGCAGGCCGCCTCTATGTTTTTTTTGAAAATGGTTATTTTATCCGGCATGGCGCCGCTGTAATAGGCGCCCCTTTGGGAGATGGGGATTCCTTCGTATAAGCCCAGAAGATTTTTCCCGAATTTTCTTTCCTGCGCGGGTTTGGGCGCTTCGGCGGTCAGAACCACCACGTTCTCCATTTTGCGCCTGAAGAATTCCGGCAGTTCCTTTACTGCTTCCATTACCAGCGTTTCGAATTCTTCGGTGGTCATAGGTCGTCTAATGTTACAAGTCTCAAGTTTCAAGTTACAAGTTTCCTGAACGCTGACCCCTACCCTCTTGCCTCTTCTTGTCAATGCTTAAAATGCCTTATCCCGGTAAGAACCATTTTTACGCCCAGTTTCTTCGCGGCTTCTATCACTTCCCCGTCCCTCACCGAGCCGCCGGGCTGTATTATGGCGCTTACGCCTATTCTGCGGGCCTCTTCCACGGCGTCCTCGAAGGGGAAAAAGGCGTCCGAACCCATTACCAGCAGTTCCGGTTTCGGATTTTTTTTGAGATATTCCGAATACTTGTGGCCCGCCATGAAAACGGAATCCACCCTGGACATCTGGCCCGCGCCTATGCCCAGCGTCTTTGAGCCGTCCGAGAGGACTATGCCGTTAGAGCGCACATGCTTTACGCAGGTAAAGGCGAATTTCAGCGCGGCTTTTTCCTCTTCGGTTATTTCGCCGCTTACGGTTTCCCATTTGTCCCCGAGCACGGAGTTGTCGCTTTCGCTTACCAGAAATTCCGCGCCCAAAGATTTGAAAACCGGATGTTTCCCGGCGTCCTCGCGCCAGCGCAGTATCCTCAGATTCGGTTTTTTTCTGAGCAGAGCAAGCGCCTCTTTGTCGAATTCCGGCGCTATCACCAGTTCTATGAATTTTTTCGAAAGGAAAGCCGCCGTCCCGGAGTCCATTTTTCTGTTCACGGCTATTATTCCCCCGAAAGCCGAGAGAGGGTCGCAGGACCAGGCTTTTTCGAAAGCTTCGGCCGCGTTTTCGCCCCTGGCGGCTCCGCAGGGGGTCACGTGCTTGAAGATGACGCAGGCCGGGTCTTCGAAATCGGAGACCGCCGAAACGGAGCCGTAGGCGTCCAGTATATTGTTGTAGGAAAGCTCCTTGCCGTGCAGTTTTTCGAAAGGCAGTGAGGCGTTCAGCGAATAAAGACCCGCTTTCTGGTGCGGGTTCTCGCCGTATCTGAGGTCGAAAATTTTATTCAGGTGCAGGGACTTATATTCCGGGGAAAGGTTCAGGGCGCCGGAGCTAAGCTTGGCGTAAATGGCCGAATCGTATTCCGAGGTGTGCCTGAAGGCTTTTACCGCGAGTTCCTTTCTCGTCTCTTCGTCCACCCCGCCGCTTTTCATCTTTTCCAGTAGAGGTTTGTAATCCGCGCGCCCGCAGACCACCGCCACGTCGCGGTAATTTTTAGCCGCCGCTCTGAGGAGGGCGACCCCGCCTATGTCTATGTTTTCCACCAGTTTATCGGACCAGTTCTCCTCTTTCGCGGCAATTTCACGGAAAGGGTAGAGATTTACAACCACCAGGTCTATGCCGTTTATTTCGTTGTCGGTCAGCTCCTTCAAATGCGCCGTATCGTTTCTTTTAAAAAGTATGCCTCCGAAAATTTTGTTGTTAAGGGTTTTTACCCGTCCTTCCAGTATTTCGGGAAAGCCCGTGACCGCTTCCACGGAGCGCGAGCTTATCCCGTTTTCTCTGAGGGTTTTGTAAGTGCCGCCGGTGGAAATTATTTCCACGCCGAGTTTTTCCAGTTCCCCGGCGAATTCCACGAGCCCCGTCTTGTCCGAAACGGAAAGCAGGGCGGTTTTTATCCCTCTGCCCGCGGCCGGAGGCAAGACCACGGCTTTCCCGCCTTCCAGTTTTATCCTGTTTTCGGAAAAAAGACCGACTATTTCCGGGTAAAGCTCATGTTCCGTTTTCAGGATCCTGGCGGCCAGGGTTTCCGGCGTGTCGCCCGCGTAAACTTTCACGGTTTCCTGCGCTATTATCGGTCCGCTGTCGTATTCCGGGTCCACGAAATGCACCGTGACCCCGCTGACTTTGGCGCCGCTTTTCAGGACGGCCTTGTGCACGTTTTCGCCGTAAAACCCTTTCCCGCCGAAAGAGGGCAGAAGAGCGGGGTGTACATTTATTATCTTTCCGCGGAATTTTTCCACGAAGGCGGCCGGAAGTTTCGCCATATAGCCGGCGAGGCAGACGAGGTCTATGCGGTTTTCGCGGCAAAGCTTTTCCAGCCTGGCCGCGTAATCGGTTTCGCCGGAGAAATCCCCGCTTTTGAGGGTCAGAAAAGGGACGCCGCTTCCGGCGGCCAGCTCTTTGGCGCCGCAGCCGGCCTTATTGGAAATGAGAAGTTTTACGGCGCCCTTTATCCTGCCGGATTTTATTCTTTCGAGTATGGCCCCGAAATTCGAGCCCCGGCCCGAGGCGAAAACGCAGATGTTCATGGGAAACCTCCGGAAAGAGATGACTGGAAGAATGGAGGATGATTTATCGTAAATCGTAAAGAGTAAAGCGTAAAAAGTAATATGGAAGTCCCTTGCAAACGCTTTCCGTTTTGCGTTTCCCGCTTCACGCTAATCCCTTAATCCTCCGATCTTCTAATCCTCTAATCCTCTTTTTTAAAAACTTTCGCTGCCGACCTGATTCAGGATATTCTGCATCACGGAAAAAAATTCTTTTTCTTCTATAAGTTTTTCCCGGTCGTTGGCGGCCGCGCCGACGCAGTACCAGACGCCGGTTTTGGTCTGGAGAAGCCAGGTAAGGGAGATTACGCCGGGCTCGCTTCCGCCCTTGAAGCCCGCGAAACGGAAACCTGACGTTTTTACGTCCAGCCCCGGGTTGAGCGACAGAATGGCGTTGGCGTACTTGTCGTTCTTTTTTCGGAAATAATCCATCAGCCGGCACAGGTCGTCCTGAGAGGCGAACCATTCCAGGTCTTCTATGTGTACCGGTTCTCCCAGCTTCAGAGAGCGCAGGTTTATTTTGGTTTTTTTCAGCTTTTCCAGGAATTTTCTTTTTTTCTTCACCGTTTTAAGGGAAAGATATTCGTTTGCTGCGGTGGAGTATTTTATTTTGAAGAGTTCGTTCGTTTTCAGGAAAGGGACGTTCAGTTCCGGCCTGGAATTATATTCGGACATAAGTTTTTCTACCTTTTCACGGCCGGCGTAATCTATCAGTATGTCGGAGGCGGTATTGTCGCTTTCGGAGATCATCACGGAGGCCAGCGAAAAGGCGGTAAGGGGCGAGCCGTCCGGCAGGAACTGGGAGCGGCCCGTCGGGAGGGACTTGTTTTCCGGGGAGATCTTAAGTATCTTGTCCCACTTCAGCTCGTTCCGCGCCAGGGCGGCCAAAACGTAAAGCTTGAAAGCGGAGCCGATGGCGAGACTCTCATTCTCGTTTTTCGCGTAGACATTGTCCTCTATGCCGCCGAGCTTTTTTATCAGCAGGGCTTTCTTCCCGTAATTCAGTTTTTCAAAGCCGGCCGTGACGTCGGCGAGCGAAGAACTTTTTTTGAAGGAGGGTCTGAAAAAAAGGCCCGTAATCCGGCCTTTTCCCTCTTCTATGGTTATCGTGACGGGGATGGTCAGATCCCGGTCCGTCCGGAAGAAAAAATTTCCCTGCCTGGGGCTTTCCAGCGAAACCGTGCTTACGTCCACCACCGCGCCGTTCTCCTCATAAAGTTCTCTAAGGAGTGCGGTGGTTTTGGTCCTGGAGAGGTAATTGAAGAAGGATTTGTCGAAAACGTAATTGAGCTTCTGCGGGTCGGGGGAGATCCTGGAAGACAGCTTCCAGGCCGTGACTATCAGTTTCCTGTATTTCCCGCCGTTTTCCTTTTTTTCAGTCTCCTGCGAAAAACCCGCCGGATTGCAGAAAAGTATCAGTAAAAACGCCGCTTTAAGCATGAGTTCTCCCTTTGGGCTGCGCATAGCGGAAGGTATAAGTTAACGGCATTTGCAAACCTTCCAACCCTCTAAACCTCAAACCCTCATATCCAGTCTTTTAGGCCAGTATGACGCGTCCTTTTCCTTTTTTTATCTCGCCCAGAAGGACGGCGTCCCCGTTCGTTCTCAGAACCAGGTCCGCGAATTCCTTTCTCACCGCTATTATCATCCCTATCCCCATATTGAAAGCGTTGAACATTTCTTTTTCCGGTATGCCGCCCGCCTTTTGCACCGCGCGCATTATCCACGGGACTTCCCAGCGGTTTTTGTAAACGAAAGCGTCCGCGTTCTTCGGCAGGACCCGGACCAGGTTGCCCTCTATGCCGGAACCGGTTATATGCGCCATGCCCAGTATGTCCGTTTTCCTCTTTCTCAGGTCCGCCCTGAGTTTTTCCATCTGTTTCACGTAGATCCTGGTAGGTGTCAGGAGTTCGCGCGCGTGTTTTTTGAGCAGGCGTTTTTCTTCCAGCACTTTCCTTATGAGAGAATAGCCGTTGGAATGAAAGCCGGAGGATTTGAAGCCCAGGACGGCGTCGCCGGGCCTTATTTTCCCGCCGTCTATTATTTCGGAATTTTTTACCAGGCCCACCGCGAAGCCGGCCAGGTCATACTCTTCTCCCCGGTAAAAACCGGGCATCTCCGCCGTTTCCCCGCCCAGAAGGGCCATGCCGGACTGCGCGCAGCCGTCCATTATGCCGTCTATTATTTTTTTGGACTTTTCCAGTTTCAGCCCGGCGGTGGCGTAATAGTCCAGAAAAAAAAGCGGTTTGGCTCCGCAGGTGATAAGGTCGTTCACGCACATCGCCACCAGGTCCACGCCAATGGTGTCGTGCTTGTCCAGCAGGAAGGCCAGTTTGAGCTTCGTGCCCACGCCGTCGGTGGAGGCGACTATGGAGCAGTCGGCGCCGTAATGTTTAATGTTGAAAAGTCCGGCGAAGCCGCCTATGGCTTTGGATTTTTTTTCGAGAAACCCGGTGAACTTGTCGGAAAGACCTACGTCGACTCCGGATTTTTTATAGGTCAGCATAAAGGCTCCTGTAACGCCGCGCGATATACGTCGCGGCGCGGCACAAGTCGCAAGTGCCAAGCCGCAGGTTTTTATGAGAGTATTTTTTCAAGACTTGCGTCCTGAAACTTGAGACCTGAAACCTGCTATTCTAACATAGGTTACGATATTAAATTTTAAGTGTCAAATCACCGCGCAAACGCGGCAGAGTTTTAAAAAAAACGGATAAATGATAAAATAGGAGTATGACCAGCGCCGATATCGCCTATGAATTCAAGGGCGCCCTCTATTTGAACATAACCAACGAATGTTCCAGCGCCTGCGTTTTCTGCATAAAAAGGAAGTGGGAAATGAAGTTCGAGGGGCATGACCTGAACCTGCGGGGCGCGGAGCCGTCCGCCGGCGAGGTGCTTGCGGCGGTTTCGGAAAAGTTCGCGGCAAAAAAATATTCCGAACTGGTCTTTTGCGGCTACGGGGAGCCTACCATGAGATTCGAACTTCTCAAGTCGGTCTGCGGAAAGATAAGGGCCGGGAAGGCGGAGAACGTGGACCCCGGCATACGGATAAGGCTTAATACCAACGGCCTGGGGAACCTGGTTAACGGCAGGGACATCGTTCCGGAACTGGAAGGGCTGGTGGATTCTTTGAACGTGAGCCTGAACTCCCTGGACCCGGAGCAATGGCTGAAGTTAATGAACCCGGCGGCCGTTTACCGGGACGCGGGTTTCAAAAGCGTGCTGGAATTTATAGTTTCCGCCGGAAAAAAGGCGGGGGAAGTGGTGGTCACGGCGGTCCAAAGAGACGATGTGGACCTGAAAAAAATAGGGGATTTTTCGCTTAAAAATGGAGTACAATTTAGATTAAGGCCCTCTTTATGAACATCGAAAGAAAGAACGTGTTGATACTGATAGCCGCCGTGCTGTTCGTATTTGTCAGCATCCCCGGCGTTTTTTTTAATAAAGCGGTTAAAAAGTATCTTAATTTCCTCGGCATCTGGGCGGAGAAGCCCGCCTCCGTGATAAAGCCGGTTTTCGTCTCGAATCTTCCTCAGATGCGCAGGAGGGGAACGTCCGGCGGGGATCTGAATCAGCCCGAGCTGAGGTTTATAACTTTTTCCGTGAAAATAAATTCCGCCGGGGAAATAGTCCTCTCCGGCGATTTCAACAAATGGAGCGCGGATTCGGTCAGGCTTGTGAAGAGGGAGGGGGACAAATGGGAGACGATAATCCCCCTGACTCCGGGAACCTACAGGTACGTCTATTACGTGGACGGGAAAAAGACACTTGATCCTCTTAATCCGTCCACGGACGTTTATGAGAACGAAAAAGTTTCCGTTTTGAACGTAAAATGAAAAAAATATTTTTTTTCCTGCTTTTCCCCGCTTTGGGCCTCTGGGCCGGGGAAAAAGCCGTGCTCTGGCTGCCCTCCTCGAACGCTTCCGTCGACGCCTTTTTGGATAAAATGGGGGACGACCCCTTTAAAATAACCATAGCGCTCTCCTCCAAAGACGGCCTCGATCTCAAACGCCTTAAAAAGCGCGAAGAAAGGGGCGACCTTGAAATAGCCAATACACCGGAAGGCGCTCCCTTCGTTTCCCTCCTTTATTATCCCAGGAGCGTAAGCGTCAATTACGTCGGCAAAATAGAGAATAACCCCTATTTTTTTGCCCTCCGGATCAGCGATTCCAAAGCGAAATTCGCCAAAGATTTCGGGACCTCTTCTCCGGGGCTGGTCCTTCCCTACGGGGAGGTTACGAAGGACTGGTTGCAGCTGGCCAAAGCTTTCGGCTATAAATGGCTGGCCTCCAGCCTGCCGGAAAACTCCACCGGTTTCGCCCTGGTGAGCGTGGACAGCGTTACGGTGGCGCCTTTCCAGGTTTGCGGGTCTTCCTGGGAAATAACCGCCTCTTCCCCGGTTTTTTGCGTCGTCGACGATACGCTGGACCTATCTTCGGGTTCGGTGGATATGCTGGCGGAACTTTTCAGGGAAGGGGGAGCGCCTTTTTCCACGGTGGGCGAGGTCATCGCCGTTTCGGCTTCTACCGAAACGGCGCGGGAAAATTTCACTCTTGTTTTCAACCCCTGGAGGAAATACTCCGAATATCTGCTTAAGGACGAGCAGTATGGCCTGCTCGGCATTCTTGCCAAGGTGCGGAACGATATCATGGCCTTCCTCAATTCCAATTCGAAGAAAGTGAAGGACATAATGGAGAGATATTACGGGGCCGAGAAATACGCCGGTCTGCTGCCTTATTCTCCGGACGAAACGGCCGCGGAGGAGGAGATAAGAACGGCTCTCGAAGAGATCTACCAGCTCATGGGCAAGGCGGCTCCCGGTTTTATTTATCAGTCTTTTTCCAAACTTTCTTTCGAGGACGAAGTCTTTAAAATAGAAAAAACCTCTGAAAGTGTGACCTATTCGAGGGTGGAAATCTCCACGGGGTCCGGGAATACCAGGATCTCGACTTTCACGGTTTCGGGAACCTCCGAATACCTGGATTTTTCCCTGGAACTGGATTCTTCGCTCAAAAACGGCCAGGTTTTCGAGATCTACATAGACGTGAACGGCAGGATAGGTTCGGGAAGCATTAAGCTGTCCGGGAACAAGAAGGAAAAAATAATACACAATAACGCCTGGGAGTACGCTCTCGTTTCCGAGAACCGAAAGATGCAGATGTATCAGTCCGGCTATTACAGCGATATAAGGCTGAAGAAGTACCCTTTGAGCTATTCGGGCAGCCGCTTTTATTTCCGCGTTCCCGCCGCCGATCTTAAGGGGAATTATCTCAACTGGAATTACTTTCCGCTGGTCTACGGCAAGAATTCCGACAAAAGCTGGACGCTCGTGGACGGGGCCTATTCCAGAATGGACCTCGGCTATCTTTATCCGGTGAAAGAAAAGAAATAAGATTTCCGCGGTCCGGAGCTTGGCCGGCCCCTCTGCAAAATGCTAAAATATAACAATAGGCAATCAGGCAATTAGGAAAAATAAAAGACCGGCCGCCGAGCAGCCCGGACGTTCCAGAAAAATCAGGTTTTACTAGAATTTTTCACCCCTTGCGCCTCTTTATCCGCGGTGTTTTGCCTCTTTTTTGCGAAAGGAACTTATGAAAAGAAACGATTTGAGAAATATCGCCATTATAGCCCATGTGGACCACGGCAAGACCACTCTCGTGGACGCCATGCTTAAACAGACCGGCTATTTCAAGATAAAGAACAAAGAACAGACCGAATGCGTCATGGATTCTAACGACCTGGAACGCGAGCGCGGTATAACCATACTTTCGAAGAACACCTCGATAAAATACGGGGACACGCGGATACACATAGTGGACACCCCCGGTCACGCCGATTTCGGAAGCGAAGTCGAAAGGATACTTAAAATGGTGGAAGGGGTGCTGCTCCTGGTGGACGCGCTGGACGGGCCGATGCCGCAGACCAGATTCGTCCTTAAAAAGGCCCTCGAACACAATTTAAAGTGCATGGTCGTCATGAACAAAATAGACCGGCCCAACGCCAAGCCCGACGAAGCTCTGGACAAGGTCTTTTCCCTTTTCCTGGAACTGGGGGCCACCGACGAACAACTCAATTTCCCGATAATTTACTGTTCAGGCAAGAACGGCTGGGCCACGCTCAAGCTTAATGAAAAGAACGAGGATCTCAAGCCTCTTTTTCAGGCCATAGTGGACCATATCCCGGGCCCGGAACTAAAGGACGAAGAGCCGCTCAGGATGATAGTCACCATGCTGGATTACAGTAGTTATACCGGCAGAATAGCCATAGGCAGGATTTTTCAGGGCCGCGTCTCCAGGGGACAGAACATTCTGCTGCTTTCCAAATCCGGAAAAAATCTGAACAGGAAGGTGGTGCAGATACTGGGTTACATGGGCCTTGAAAGGATAGATCTCGAAAGCGCGGGTTCCGGCGATATCGTATCGCTTTGCGGGATAGAGGGAATAGACGTGGGCGACACTATTTCCTGCGCCGAGGAGCCGGGTCTTCTGGAGGGGATAACGGTGGACGAGCCGACCGTTTCCATGGGCTTTTACGTAAACGACGGACCCTTCGCGGGGCGGGACGGGAAGTTCGTCACCATAACCCAGATAAGGGACAGGCTTTTCAGGGAAGCGCATACCAACGTGGGTCTTAAAGTGGAAGAACTGACGGGCGAAAGCGGTTTCAAGGTTTCGGGC
>PEXN01000091.1 GCA_002774685.1 Elusimicrobia bacterium CG08_land_8_20_14_0_20_51_18
ACAGGAACTCCTTTTTCAACCCCGACAATTATTTTCTCCCGGGCCGTCACCACGCCTCTACGCCTCCACGCCTCCATGCTTCCGGCCACTGCGTGGCCCTCGCTACCGCCCGCGCCGGCAACGTGATAGGGGGAGGGGACTGGGCGCAGGACCGCCTTGTGCCGGATATCGTGAGAGCTATCCTGGGAAAGAAGCCGGTTTTTATAAGAAATCCCCGCTCAATAAGGCCCTGGCAGCACGTGCTGGAATCGTTAAGCGGCTACCTCGCGCTTTGCGAGAAGCTTTATACGAAAGGGGGAAAATTCTCCCGCGCCTGGAATTTCGGGCCTTCGGAGCGGGACGCCATGGACGTGGAATGGATAGCAAAGAGGCTTTTGGGGAAATTCGAATGTAACAAAGGTTACACAATATCGAAGGGCCGCCATCCTCACGAGGCCCGCTACCTGAAACTGGATTCGACTATGGCCCGCAGAGAGCTCGGCTGGACCCCCAGGTGGGGGATAGGCAGGGCGCTGGATAGTATCTCGGACTGGGTCAGGGCGTATCAGGCGAAAGAGGATATGCTCGAAGTCTGCAGAAGACAGATAAGGGAATATGTAGAGGATTGGAAGATTAGAAGATTGGCAAAAGATAGGAAGCTGACAACACAGCAAAAATTGATAAAAATATGAAAAAACGGGATTCAAAAGCCAGTCCTCCAGTCCTCCAATCCTCCAGTCTTCAAGTGATCTTTTTGGGGACCAACGGCTGGTACGACACGGAAACGGGGGATACGGTCTCTACGCTGGTTAAATGCCGGGAGTTCGACCTGATATTGGATGCTGGAAGCGGGCTGGCGAAACTGGACAAGTACTGCGATTTTAAAAAGCCGGTCTATCTTTTTTTAAGCCATCTGCATCTGGACCATATAACCGGCCTGCACACTCTGGCAAAATTCAATTTTAAAAAGGGCCTTAAGATAATAGTGTCCGGGGTTTATAAAAAAGAGCTGGAAAGGTTCCTGGCGAAGCCCTATACCGTGCCTCTAAAGGGTTTGCCTTATAAGGCGGGATTCGCCTGGTTGCCGGGGAAAGAGCGGTTCCCTTTCGGGGTCGAAACTCTCCCCCTGAAGCATACCGACCCGGTTTCGGGTTTCAGGTTCCGGATAGAGGGGAAAACGCTTTCTTATGTGACCGACACCGGGTATTGCCCCAACGCCCTGAAGCTGGCGCGGGGAGCGGATTTGCTGATAACGGAATGTTCTTACCGCAAGGGAGAAAAGAACGACGGCTGGCCGCATTTCAATCCCGAAACGGCCGCGCGGCTGGCCAAAGAGGCCGGGGCGCATAAACTGGTCCTGACCCATTTCGCGGCCGACAAGTATCGGGGGAAAAAGGACAGGAAGCGGGCGCTGGAAACCGCGCGCCGTATCTTCCCGGCGGTAAAAGCGGCGGAAGACGGTTTGAGCGTTAAAATTTAAGGCAGGGGAAAATATGATAAGACTCGCTGATTATGTCGCCAGGCGGCTGACCGAACACGGCGTGAGCCGCGTTTTCATGATTTCGGGCGGCGGCGCCATGCATCTTAACGACGCCGTGGGCAAATGCCCCGGGCTGGAATATTTCTGCAGCCATCATGAACAGGCTTCGGCCATAGGCGCGGAAGGGTATTCGCGTGTTTCAGGCAAGCTGGGCGTGACCGTCGTTACCACCGGCCCCGGCGGGACCAACGCGCTTACGGGAGTAATAGGCCAGTGGCTGGATTCCATCCCGGCGCTTTATATTTCAGGACAGGTAAAATTCAAGACCACCATAGCTTCGTGCCCCGAAGCCGGGCTGAGGCAGCTGGGCGACCAGGAAATAAACATAACGGATATAGTGAGGCCGGTAACGAAGTTCTCTTATCTGCTTACCGACCCCCTCGAGGTGAAGCGCGCGCTGGATAAAGCGGTGCGTCTGGCGACCACGGGACGGCCCGGGCCGGTGTGGCTGGATATACCGTTCGACGTTCAGGCGGCTCTGATAGACGAGACTAAACTCCCTTCCTGCGAGCCGGAGCCGGAACCGGAAACGCCCGGCCTTAAGGAAAAGATCTCAGAGACACTGAAAATGCTGCGCGCCGCGAAACGTCCGGCGCTGATAGCCGGCCACGGCATACGCCTGGCCGGGGCTGAGGCCGCTTTCGAAAAACTGGCCGACGCGTTGAAAATACCCGTTTTGGCCACCTTCGCCGGTTTCGACCTCGTGCCCGACGAAAGCCCCTGGTTCGCCGGGAGGATAGGAACGGTGGGGACGAGAGGAGGGAATTTCTCGCTCCAGAACGCCGACCTGGTCGTCTCGCTCGGGAGCCGCAATAATATCCGGCAGGTGAGCTATGACTGGGGGAATTTCGCCCGCCGGGCTAAAAAAATAATCGTGGATATAGACCCGGCGGAACTTAAAAAGCCGACGGTAAAGCCTGACCTGGCGGTAAACGCAGACGTCAAGGATTTTATCGAGGGCCTGCTGGGAATTCTGCCGCGGGAAGGGGTTGGAAATTTTTCCGGCTGGCTGGCCTGGTGCCGGGAAAGGAACGCCAGATACCCGGTGGTGCTGGAGGAATATAAGAAGCTGAAGGAAGGAGTGAGCCCTTATCATTTCATCCATGAGCTTACCGGCCTTCTTTCCCCCGATGTTCCGGTCGTGTCCGGCAATGGTTCGGCCTGCGTCTGTCTTTTTCAGGCGGGAATAGTGAAAAAAGGGCAAAAGATGTTTTTTAATTCCGGCTGCGCTTCTATGGGATATGACCTGCCGGCGGCGATAGGCGCCTGCCTGGGCTCCGGCGGTAAAAAAACCGTCTGCCTGGCCGGGGACGGCAGTATAATGATGAATTTGCAGGAATTGGCTACGGTAGCGCACTACAAGCTTCCGGTAAAGATCTTTGTTCTGAATAACGGCGGATATATTTCCATAAAACAAACCCAGGAAAATTTTTTCCAGGGCCGCCTCGTGGCCTGCGGCCCTTCTTCAGGGGTGGGTTTTCCGGATTTCGCGAGGCTTGGAGAGGCTTTCGGCCTTTATACGGCGGTTATAACCTCCGCCGGAGAAATGCGTGAAAAAATAGAAAAGGTAATGGCGTCGGAGGGCCCGGCTCTTTGCGACGTCAGGCTCCCGGCGGATTACAAGTTCATGCCCAAACTGTCTTCCGAGAAGAAAGCGGACGGGACGATGGTTTCCAAACCGCTGGAGGATATGTGGCCTTTCCTGGACAGGAAAGAGTTCGAGGAAAATATTATCGGCTGAAAAGGAGGTTTTTATGAACGCTTTGGAAAGAACTATGGTGGACGCGCTGAAGGATTTAAAGGAGAATCACCATGTCGCAGGTATAAAAGCCGAATTCGAGGCCGAAGGGACCCGCCTCGAGGAAGCGCTGCGTCTGAAAGAAGTGGTGACTCGCGCCGGGCTGGACCTGACGATAAAGATAGGCGGCTGCGAGGCTCTTAAAGATATGTACGACGCGAGGTCCATAGGCGTCACCAGGATAGTGGCGCCCATGATAGAATCGGCTTACGCCCTCAAAAAATACCTTGGCGCCGCCAAAATGGCTTTCCCGAAGGACGAAATAGCCGACGTTTCCCTGCTGATAAACGTGGAAACCCGCTCAGCGGTCAAGACATTCGACGAGATGCTCGAGCTGGAAAATCTGGGAGAGTTGGACGGGATAGTCTTGGGCCGCGTGGACCTTACCGGCTCGCTGGACCTTACCCGCGACGACGTTAACTCCGAGAAAATCTTTGAGATAACGAAAGAACTGTTCCTAAAGGCCAAGAAAAAGAAAATGGAATGCGTCATCGGGGGCGGCGTTTCCAGAGCCTCCCTGCCTTTTTTTAACCGCCTGCCTCCCGGCCTCCTGGACAGGTATGAAACCCGTAAGGTGCTTTTTCAGTGTCCCGGGGCGCTGGGGGAAAAAGCTCCGGCCGGCATACTGAAAGCCGTAGGTTTCGAGCTTATGTGGCTGAAAAACAAGCGTAATTTTTACGGCTGCATATACGCCGAGGATGAGCATAGGATAACCATGCTTGAAAGCCGGTATAAGAAGCTCATAGAAGAGGCCGGCGGGAAGTACGAGTAAGTCCCGTCCGCCCGGGGCGACACGTTGGAAATCTACGGGGAATAAAAAATGTCGTTCCGGGACTGTGTAAGTTTTGGCCCCAAAGTCTTGAATTTCTAAACGGGGTAAAGCCGGTCGAATGTCTAAAAGATACGAAAACATACTCTTGGACCTGGACGGGACTCTGGTGGATTCCGCTCCGGACATTATTTCCGGAGTTAAAAAAGCCTTTGCCGAAGTTTCAGGCCGCGAACCGGCGGTGCCGGCCGGCCTTATAGGGTTTCAGCTCAGGGAAATTCTTCTGGGGATAGATCCGGGGCTTTCCAGGGAAAACGTCGCCGAGCTCGCCGCGGCTTTCCGCAGGAACTACGACGATTGCGGCTTCCCCGGGACCACCCTTTATCCGGGCGCCGGGGAGGCGCTTTCCGCGATAAAAGATTCCGGGGCTAAGATATTTCTGGTTACCAATAAGCCTTCTAAACCCACCCGGGCCATACTCCTTAAACTGGGCGTAGATCTCTTTGATTCCGTGATCTGCTCCGATTCAGAGCCGGGGGGGAAACTTTCCAAGGACGAGATGGTCCGGCTTCTCATAAAACGCAGAGGCTTCGGGAAAAGTTCCGCCGTCATGGCGGGGGACACGGAAACCGACCTTCTCGCCGCGAGAAATAACGGGATAGCCGCCGCCGCGGCGCTTTACGGCTACGGCGATCCGGTTAAACTGCTCGCCCTGGCCCCGGACTATACGCTGCCGGATATCTCCGGTCTTCCGCGGCTTGTGATTAATGGCCGGTGACTAAAACCTGAAAAATGTCAGGTTATATGAAGCTTCGCCTGGAACGCGGCCGGGGAAAAAGAATGAAAGCCGGCGTTCCTCCGTGGCGGGATGAAAAATCGCGCAGGGCCGGAGAGCGGGCTCCGGGTGATAGGGCGCGCGGGAATGGAGGCATGGGATAATGAGCAAAATTTTATTTATAGTTCCGCCGGCCGTTTCATTTGACGATTTCATAACGCCATCCGACAATGTGAGAGTGGTAAAAAAGGGGACCGGCAGTTACGGAAATGTTTATACGGACATGCCTTTAGGCGTATTGTCGTTGAGCGCGTATGTCAAAAAATACGCGGGGGCGGAAACCAGGTTAGTGGATTTCAACGTCCTCCTGAATAAACTGTCCGGCTTCGGTTTTTCTTCATTCGCGGATTTTTTCCGGCGGTCCGTTTTGGAAAAAAATCTGCCGGATTATTCTCCGGACATAATAGCCATATCGGCGCTGTTCACTCCCGCTTACAGAAGCGTCCTGGATATCGCCCGAATCTGTCGTGAAATATCTCCCGGCTCTGTCATAATCGCGGGCGGCGCGGTTCCCACGAATATGTATAAGGAAATGTTCGGGGAGAGCGACGCTTTTGACGCCCTGTGCTTCGGCGAGGGGGAAAAACCTTTGCTGGGTTTGTTGAAAGCCGGCGATAAAATGCGGTATTTCAAAGAAAATTCTTCCTGGATTACTCCCCAAAAAGCGTTTAACGGACAATTGTTCCGGCATGATTTTATAGAGAATCTTGATGAAATACCCTTTTTTGATTACTCTATTCTGAATCCGGATGATTACGGTTTAAATCCGGCGATAACGGCTTATGCCGCCGTTGAAGGGAAAAAACAGAATTTCCATGTTATGACATCCAGGGGTTGTCCCTTCCGTTGCTGTTTTTGCTCGTCGCATACGGTTCATGGAAGAAAAGTGCGTTATCACAGCCTCAATCGCGTCAAAGATGATCTCACGCGTTTGAAAGATTGTTACAAGGCTAAAACAATCGTTTTTCAGGACGACCATTTACTGGCAAATAAAAAAAGAGCGCTTGAAATCATCAATGTCATAAAGGAACTGCGAATGACCCCGGTTTTTCAAAATGGATTGACTATGTACGCCCTTGACAGGAAAATGCTGGAAAACCTCAAAGATGTGGACGTCAATCATATCGTTTTACCCGTAGAATCCGGGAGCGGGAGGGTGTTGAGGGAAATAATCCATAAACCCCTGAACCTTTCCGTGGTAAAACGCGTGGTCGACGATTGCCGCGAGCTGGGGATATATACGACGGTGAACATATTAATCGGTTTTCCCGGGGAAACGAAATCCGATATCGAGGAGTCAAGATTGTTTTTAAGGACGATTAACGCGAACTGGTTTATAATACTCGTCGCCACGCCTCTCGTGGGAAGCGAAATGTTCGGGATATGTCTTGAAAAGAATTATCTCAAGGGCGATTATATCGATTGCAGTTTTAAAAGCGGGATCATCGAGACGGAAGATTTTGACGTCGAATATATCCATGAAAAAGAGTACGCTCTGAATCTGGAGCTTAATTTCGTGGAAAACAGCGATCTTCGCCTGGGTGATTATAAAACAGCCCTGAAAGGATTTGAAAACGCCATAAAGGCGAAAAACGACCATGCCTTCGGTTATTATTACGCCGCCAGATGTTATGAAGAGTTTGGAGAGCGTGAAAAAGCGCTTCAATACATCCGTACCGCGAAAAAGATAGTCTCAGAAAGCCTCTTTTGGCGTAAATACGCGGATAAATTCAATGTTCCCTTATAAAGCAGGGTGTCAGGCTGTTTTTTGGAAGCTGACCAAATTACCGTCCGGGACGGTAAAAGTGTTATACGGCAGGTATGCCTGTTTTGTCGCGTCGGCGTTTTAAACTCGCGCCGCCTTTTCCGGTTGGTTTTTCCCCCAAATGAAAATTGGTATAATTTATATTCGGGAAAGGCGTCCCGCTCCTTATAAACCATGTGGACGTCCCACTCCCCATAGCCCCTGTGGACGGGACAGTCGCTCTTTATGCGACGGGACGGCCCCTCTTTTGTGGGGCGGGGCTGACCGCGTACGGCGCCCGCGCCGTTATTGTCGCTTGATTATATGAAAAGCAGAAAATGCCGCCTTTGCGGCGGAGAACTCTTCACAAAACCGCTCCTGATCCTCAAGGGCATGCCGAAAGCCGCCCAATTCTTCCCGGAAAAGAACGAATTCTCTTCGGACAAGCCGGTAACCCTCGATATATACTCCTGTTCGGCCTGCGGTTTGACCCAGCTCGCTTCGGAGCCGGTGGACTACTTCCGGGAAGTGATAACGGCGGCTACGCTGTCAGGCAAGTCCAGGGCCTCCAGGCTCGCGCAGATGAGAGAGTTCTCGGAAAAATTCGGCCTTAAGGGAGCGAAGGTTGTCGAGATAGGAAGCGGAAAGGGGGAGATGCTGGACGTCATCGCGGAGGCGGGGATGAAAGCTTTCGGCCTGGAATTTTCTCCGGCCTCCGTTTCCGCCGCCAGAACGGCCGGACGCGAACTGATTCAGGGCTACATAGGAGAAATGAAAGAGATAAAGGGAGCTCCTTTCGACGCCTTTATCTGTCTCAACTATCTCGAACACCTTCCGGAGCCTGGAGCCGCTATACGCGCCATAGCCGACAACCTCTCAGGCCCGGCGACGGGCTTCGTAACCGTGCCGAACCTTGGTTACCTGCTTAAGACCAGGTCCTTTTATGAATTCGTGGCCGACCACCTGTCATATTTTACCGAAAAAACTCTTTCCCACGCTTTCGAGGCCAACGGCTTCGAGGTGCTGGATTGCCGGCTGATCAACGAAGAGAATGACGTGGCTGTGACGGTGAGGAAAAGACCGGAAACAGATATTTCCGCGCAGTTTGGAGAGGTCGAGGCCCTTATGGAGGATTTTCGCCGCCTCGTTTCCGAATATTCTTCCAGAGGGAAGAAAGTGGCGGTATGGGGGGCGGGACACAGAACGCTGGCGCTTATGGCGCTCAGCGGGGTCAAGGACGTGGCTTACGTGATAGATTCCGCCAGGTTCAAGCAGGGCCGTTTTACCCCGGTCCTGCATCTGCCGATTTCCGCTCCGGAGCGCCTCGAATCCGAGCCGCCGGCTTTGGTGATAGTTATGGTCCCCGGCCTTTATCCGGGGGAAGTTCTGAAAATACTCGAAAAGGATTATCCGGGAATAGACGTAGCGATTCTCAAAGATAATAAAATAGAGATTGCCAGGCGGATTTGAAAAGGAAAAAATATGAAAGCTAAGATACAGCCGCGCATCCATTCTTCTGAAAAAGGCGTTCTGGAGAATGCCGTTCCCCTGAGCACGCCTTATTCCATGCATATAGACATCTGTAGCCTCTGCAATTTCAAATGCAAGTTCTGCTTCCAGGCTGACGAGGAAGGAATGAAGAAAAAAGGTCTCAAACGGGGACTGATGAAAATGGAGCTTTTTAAAAAAATTATAGACGATTCCGCTAAATTCCCGGAAAAGTTCCGCAAGGTTAAGATAGGTCTTCATGGCGAGCCGACCATGCATCCGGAACTCCCGCGGATGATAGATTATGTCAGGTCCAGGAACGTGACCGGAATAATAGAACTGTTTACGAACGGCTCCCTGCTGAATCCGAAATTGAACAGAGCCATGATAGACGCGGGCCTCGACAGAATAAACATCTCGGTGGAAGGCCTTACCCCGGAAAAATACAAGGAGATAACCGGCGTCGCCGTGGATATGACAAAATTCGCGGCCAACCTCAAAGACCTTTACGAGGCGCGCAAGGATTGCAAGATATACGTTAAAGTGGTGGACGAAGGCCTTGCGGAAGACGATAAGAAAAAATTTTACGATACTTTCGGGGATATCTGCGATGAGATATTCGTGGAGCATATGGTGCCGCAATGGTCGGAGACCAACAAGTTTTCCCTGGAAACCACCGGGATGTACGGCCAGAAGGTATCGGGCTACAAGAAGATCTGCCCTTTCATTTTCATGTATATGCACGTCAATTATGACGGCACGGTCAGTCCCTGCACGCTGGACTGGAGCAAGGAAGTCCTGATAGGGGACGTCACGAAGGAAAGCGTTACGGACATATGGCGCGGGAAGAAAATGAAGGATTTGCAGATAGCGCAGCTCGAGGGGAAAAGAGACAGGATACCGCTTTGCTCGACCTGTATGGCTCCTATGGTGTGCTGCGAAGAGAATCTGGACCCGCACGCCGAAATTCTGCTGAAGAAGATAAAAGGCTGAAGAATGAGCCAGACACCCGCTTGCCCGATGGAATCGGGTCTGATTATGAAAATTACAAAGAAATATTCTATCGTTAATCCTCGATACCCGTTTACCCTAAACGGATGTCGGGATAAGCGGGTGTCTGGATGAAAACTCTTATAACCGGTTCCACGGGTTTCGTGGGTCGCAATCTTAAAGAGTATTTCCAGCCCCGCTACGAAGACGTTTTTTGTCCCAAACGGGCCGAACTTAATCTTTTGGATGCTGAAGCGGTAAAGTTATATATGGAAAAGAACGCTTTCGACCTGGTGATACACTGCGGGGTGACGCTGCTGTCCGTTGAAGAGAACCTTAAGATGTATTTCAATCTGGAACGCAATTCGTCCGCCTTCGGTAAAATGGTCTGCGTCGGCTCGGGCTCGGAATACGGTCCCGGGCACTATTATCCGAAAATGAAAGAAGATTATTTTGGCAATCACGTGCCGGCGGATATTTACGGCTTTTCGAAATTCGTAATGGCCAAGGACGTGGAAGCCGTTCGCAGGAATATCTATAATCTCCGCGTTTTCGGGATCTACGGGAAATACGAAAATTACAAACGCCGCTTCATCTCGAATAACATCTGCAGGGTCCTTTCCGGTCTGAATATCTCGATAAAGAAGAACGTGGGCTTCGATTATCTTTATGTAAACGATTTTTGCGCCATAGCCGAGCTTTTTGCCAAAGGCAGCCCGCTTCTGCGCAGCTATAACGTGTGCGCGGGGCAAACAGTCGAGCTTCTCCAATTGGCGAAGCTCGTGCAGAAAGCGGACGGCCGGGAACGCCCCATAATCGTCAAAGAGGAAGGTATGGGGACGGAATATTCCGGGGATAATTCGCTTTATACTTCCGAATTCGGCGCTTTTCCTTATACCACGCACGAGAAGGCCGTGGAAGAACTTTACGGCTGGTACAGGGATAATCTGAAAGATATGGACTTGAACGGAATATGAGTTCCAGGCTTGAAAAAGGCATAATATCGCTCGAGAAAAAGATAAAAGACCCGAGGAAGGGACTGCCTGATGATATCTTCCGTTTTGTTTCAAGGCTTACCCCGATGATAAATGTGGACTTGATGGTCCGGGATGCCGGGAAAGGCATCCTGCTCGCCTGGCGCGATGACGAGTTCATCAGAGGCTGGCATCTGCCCGGCGGGATAGTGAGGTTCAAGGAAAGCATACACGACAGGATAAGGGCGGTCGCCAGGAAGGAGATAGGCGCCTCCGTCCGTTTCGAAAAGGGACCGGCTGAAATAAACGAGATAATACGCCCTCATAAGACGAGGGGTCATTTCATCTCCTTGCTTTACAGGTGTTCCGTGAGAGCTTCTTTTACCCTGAAAAACGGGCGACTGAA
The DNA here is from genome assembly GCA_002774685.1 of Elusimicrobia bacterium CG08_land_8_20_14_0_20_51_18. GTDB lineage: Bacteria > Elusimicrobiota > Elusimicrobia > Elusimicrobiales > UBA9959 > 0-14-0-20-51-18. The sequence goes on from PEXN01000091.1 coordinate 10,524, forward strand.
GCCTTTGGACCCGGGTTATCTGAAATGGCATAAAAAATGCCCGGCGGAGCTTGTCGAGCCACAGGGGATATACCGGAAGCTGTGGAGCGGGAATTGGAAAATTTATGAAAAAAACCGAGACTGAACTGCTGAAACTGCTGGGCAAAAGGCCGATACTGGTATGGGGCGCCAGAATGACGGGAATAGGTTTTTTGCGTTTCGCAAGGAAACACGGGATAAAAGTAGCGGGGATAGTGGATTCGGATCCCGCAATGGAGGGAAAACGGATTTTTGGGGTAAAAGTTTCTCTTCCCTCATCTATCCCTTCGTTCAGGGCCGCGCATAAGGACCTAGCGGTTCTGGTGGCGGTTTCCATAAAAGAGGACGAAATAATAACAGCTTTGAGGAAGTTCGGCGTAAAGGAAGACGAGTGCGTTAGGTACAGCGGGTTCTGCGGCTCTTATTTCACGATAGACATCGTGGGAACCTGCAACCTGCGCTGTCCTTCCTGCGCCTATACGGTGCCTGGCATAAAAAATCCGGTCGGCCTGATGTCTTACGACGATTTCGTAAAAGTTACCGATAAAATGATGAGCGAGGTCGGCCTGGTGAGTCATGTCTGTCTTTACAGCTGGGGGGAACCCTTTTTGCATCCCGAACTGCCCCGGTTTATAGAAAGGGTTCATTCCCTGGGCGTGGCGTCCGCCGTTTCCACCAATCTTTCCATCGAGTCGGCCGAAAAAATAGAAAAGGTCATAATGACCGCCCCCGATTATTTAAAGATATCCCTTTCGGGATATTATCCGGAGGCTTACGAGAGCACTCATACAGGGGGGAACGCGGATCTGGTAAAATCCAACCTGTACCGCATAAAGTATTTTCTGGAAAAACACAAGGCGGACATTTTCGTGGAAGTGAACTATCACATGTACAGAAACAACATCGGCGAAGACCTGAAGAAGATGCGCGGACTCTGCGAGGAACTGGGTTTCGCCTTCGCGCCCTGCTACGCGAATGTGACCCCCGTGGAGAGGCTGGTGGATTATTGCGAGGGGAAAGTGGACGAAAAGACCCGAAAATTTTTCGACCTCCTCCTGGTCGGCGTGGATAAGGGGCTGGAAATAGCGGGGCCGTATAACGACCGCCGATGCCGCTTCCTCTCCAACCAGGTCAATATAAACTGGGACAGGAGCGTGCCGCTTTGCTGCGTATGCTTCGATATGAAGACCGCGACTATCTCTCAGGATTACCTGAAGGAGCCGCTCGACGAAATAAACCGCAAGAAGGAACATCACGCGAATTGCGTGAAATGCCTGAAATACGCCATCCCGCCTTATCTGCTTGGAGTCAACCAGGCGGCCTGGAAGAAGGAGGCGGACCGCGTGATAAGC
>PEXN01000001.1 GCA_002774685.1 Elusimicrobia bacterium CG08_land_8_20_14_0_20_51_18
TGCCGGAAGGGAGCCGGAATCCTGGGATATCCTGCCGGCCATAGACGAAATCGTTTTCAGCCCCCGGGCGGTGGGGTTTGCCGCCAGGGACGGGCGCAGATTCATATTGACGCGCTCTTCCAAAACCTTTTCCCCGGCCGGAGAAGACGGATTTAAATCCGAATTTTCCGAAAACGCCGGCGGGAAAACCGCGGTCATACTGGAAAACAGGGGAATCAATTCAAGCGTTCTGCTGAAGACCTCGGCAGGCGTAAACATCGAAACAACGGACGCTTATTGCTCCGAAGGGTCGAACACGGGACATAGCCTTAAAATCGGCGGCGTAACGTTTAACGACCGGGTAAGGCCCTGCGCCAGCGTCGGCGCGGCGGAAATAGAAAACGGCAGGCTGTGGCTCGGAACCCGCTATGACGGCGAGTACGGGGAATATCCGGCCGACGGGATTGTCGTCCAGTCATTGCAAGACGGCGCGCTGATAAAACAGATTTCAAACAAAGAAGGGCTTGCCGGCAATCTCATCCGCGCGATAAAGCTGGATCCTTACGCAAAAAACGTCTGGACCGCCGCTCATTTGGGAATTAACGAATTGTCTCCTGATTTTAAAATCCTGTTTACGGGATATTTTTACGAAGGTTTTGACGAAAACACAGGCTCTTCCGTCATAAAATTGAGTTCGAGTCCCGTCGGAAGCGCAGGCCTGGCCGTACTCCAGAGAAAAATCGGGGTAAAGGACAAGGCGGGTTATTATGCCGCAGTCCTGTCAATTCCGCCCGAAACGCGGAATTGTTTCAACCCCTACGGCTGGGACCAGTTGTCAAAATGTCCAGACTCCAATCGGGGATTTCTTCCCGGGGAATTTAACGCGCTTGTCCCGTTCCTGATATCGGCGATACGCTCCGGGACCGGGGATTACATGAGGGAGGCGCTGGCGCAGATATGTTTTTTTAAAGATCCGGCCATAGCCGATCTTCTCGCCGAAATGGAAGCCGACCAGGCCCTGATGGCGAAATGGAATTTTTATGTCAGAGCGTGCGCCGATAAATACAGCAGTATGGGAATTATCTCCGAAAAGAAAAAAGCGGAAAGGGCCGGCACATTGCTCAGGCAGATAGCCGGCGGACTGGCCAAATATAACCTGGCGGTTATCAACAACAGTTTCCCTCCGGATTACGAGGTTCAACAATCCATCATAGAAGGAGCCAAGTCCCTGCTGGCCATGGGCGATTCAAGAGGAATGAAACTGATAAACGACCATTTTCTGCGTTCGGCGGGGGGACACAGCACCCCGAATTCCATGCTTTTCACGGACATGGCCCAGCAGTTTTATAATTACAATGAATTCCTTCCCGCCATACTTTCGGGAATTCAGAAATTTTACGGCGCTCCGGCCGGAGGAGGCTGTCTCTATCTCGATATGACCTATACGGACGAGACAAGAAAGTCCAGGCTCAATGCCGGAAATTTGCCGGCGCTCCTGAAAGCGGCGGAGAACGCCACCCACCCGGAAACCGTGCCTCATCAGCCTTCCCAGGCGGAAGCGGCTTACGTTTCCTGCAAAACGGCGCTGGAATCCCAGTTGAAAGACAAGACGGTAAGGGAAGAGTTCCGGCGACGGATATACCCGTCGCTGACGCCGGCCCGGAAAAAAATAGCGGACGATATCCTTACGACAACCGAAAAATGACGGCAACCCCGCAGGTTGCCGAAAATAACTTTCAGACTTTCACGCTTATTCCGTTTTGCTATAATTTGATTATGACCCGGCCACCCGCTTTCCGCCTTTCAGGCGATTCGATAGTAAAAAAAGGCCCCGACACGTCGGGGAAGCGGGCGGCCGGATGAAAATCAGTGAGTTGCTAAAGAACGTAAAAACAACGCTCCTGCCGGCCGGTTCCGGGGATATGGAGATAAGCGGCATTTCCATAAATTCCAAGGAAGTGAAAAAAGGAGACCTTTTCATAGCCCTCAAGGGCTCTAAATCCGACGGCAACGATTATATAAGCGAAGCCGTGAAAAACGGCGCCAAAGCCGTCATAACCTCCGGACCGAAACAGGATTTCCCCGTGCCGTTCTTTTTCGCGGACGACATGGCCGGAACTCTCTCCGCAATAGCGAAAAATTTTTACGGCAATCCTTCTTCCAAAATGGAAATCACGGGTCTGACCGGCACCAAGGGGAAAACCACCTCTTCCTATATCCTGGAAGCGATGCTGACACATTGCGGTTTCAGGCCCGGACTCATAGGCACGATAAATTACAGGACCCACAAACGCGTTCTTTCCAAGGCCTCCAACACGACTCCCCTGGCCCCGGAGCTGAACCGGCTTCTTGCCGAAATGCTCGCGGACGGCTGTTCCCATTGCGTCATGGAAGTTTCCTCCCATTCCCTGGCCCTTAAAAGAGTGGAGGATATAGAGTTCGACAGCGCCGTTTTCACCAATTTCCAGAGCGACCATCTGGACTTCCATAAAACCAGGGAGGAATATTTTTCCGCCAAAGCCCGCCTCATGGACCTTCTCGCCCGTTCCCCGAAAAAAAACAGGCTGGCCGCCGTAAACGCCGACGACGAAGCCCTGGTCCGGCTTCCTCCCGCCGGAACCGGGATAAGGACGGTGACCTACGGCCTGAAAAAAACGGCCGAGTTCAGGGCCGAAAAAATAGAGATCTATCCGGATAAAACTTCTTTTGAAATAAATAGGGAGGGGAAAAAACATAAATTCCGGCTCCCCCTGATAGGGGTTCACAACGTCTACAACGCCCTTTCCGCCATAGCCGTACTAAATTCCCGGGGGATAGCCATGGAAAAGCTGGCCGAAGCCGCTTCGAAGATAGAGAACGTGCCGGGCCGGCTGGAAAAGATAGTCTCCTCCGCCGATTTCGTGGTTTACGTGGATTACGCTCATACCGAGGAATCACTCAGGAACGTGCTTTCCACTCTGGAAAAGATCCCTCACAAGAGGATACTAACGGTTTTCGGATGCGGCGGCGACCGGGACAAAGGCAAAAGGGCGCCGATGGGCGAAACCGCCTGTTCCATGAGCGGGCATGTGATAATAACAAGCGACAATCCCAGAACCGAAGACCCGGAAGCCATAATAAGCGATATAGAAAAGGGGATAAAAAACAGGTTCTCCAACTACGAACTGGTTTCCTCCCGGGAAGAAGCCATTTTCAAGGCCGTCATAGCGGCCGAATCCGGGGACATAATACTTATAGCCGGCAAGGGGCACGAAGACTATCAGATACTCAGCGATAGAACTATCCACTTCGACGACCGGGAAACCGCCCTGAAATTCATGAGGGTGGCGGGGAAATTATAATGGAACTGAATATCACGCTGAAAAAAATTTGCCCCATAACCAAAGGCCGGCTCCTGAAGGGAAACCCTTCCTTCGAACTGAACTCCTTTTCGACGGACACCAGGACCATAAAAAAGGGCGGCGTCTTCTGGGCGCTGAAGGGTAAAAGCTTCGACGGCAATGATTTCATAGGCCGGGCCGTGGAAAACGGAGCCTCGGGCTTAATATGCCGCCGGGGCGGCGCCGGCGCCGAAACCCTCTCAAAAATTTCCTTCTGCGTGGAAGTTCCGGACACGCTTAAGGCCCTGCACGCGCTGGCCCTCAGCCGCAGGCTGAAATTCCGGATACCGGTTATCTCGGTCACTGGCTCCAACGGCAAAACCACCGCGAAGGAAATGATAAAAGCCGTTCTCGAAACGAAAGGGCCGGTCTGTTCCAATACGGGGAATTTCAACAACGAATTCGGCCTTCCTTTTTCCGTCCTGGAACTGGGGAAAAAGCACAAAGCCGCCGTTTTCGAACTGGGGGCATCGAGGCGGGGGGAAGTGCTGGAACTCGCGAAGATAATAAGGCCCGGCGCGGCGGTGATAACCACCATAGGCCCGGAACATCTTGAATTTTTCAAGTCCATGGAAAACATTTTCAAAACGGAAACCGAGGTCCTTCAAAGCCTTAAAGGAAAAAACTCTCCGGTCATCTACAACGGCGACAATGAATACCTGAAAAGGCTTGACAGGCGGCGGCTTAACCGGCTCACCTTCGGTTTCGAAAAAGGCAGCGATTTGCTTATAAAAGAGGAGGGCAAAGGCTTCGTTTTTGTTTTCAGGAACAGAAAAACTCCGATAAAACTCAAAATCCCCGGCAGGCACAACTATCTTAACGCCGCCGCCGCTTTCCTGGCCGGCCTCGCCGCCGGCGTAAGGCCCGGAGCCGCAATAAAAGCCCTGGAAAATTTCAAAGGCGTGCCGATGAGAATGCAGGCGATGAGAATCAAAAAGGCTGAAATACTTTTCGACGCCTATAACGCGAATCCCCAGTCCATGGAAGCCGCCCTCTCGGAAATAACCGGCCGCGGGGGGAGATATTTCCTGGTTCTGGGCGACATGAAGGAACTGGGTAAATATTCCCGCGCCTATCACCGTGAACTGGGCGAAAAGCTCCGCGCCCTCGACCCCGCCGGGACCGTCCTTATAGGCGGGGAAATGAAAGCCGCTTACGCTCTTTTGAAAGGCAAAAAAGAAAATGTAAAATATTTCACTGAGACGGGGCAGGCCCGTAAAGAGATAAGGCGCCTGCTTTACAGGGAAAAAGCC
>PEXN01000014.1 GCA_002774685.1 Elusimicrobia bacterium CG08_land_8_20_14_0_20_51_18
GTATTTAAGCTGTATTATTCTTTCGGTTTTCCTGTCCCAGCCGTTGTAAAACGGGTCGCTGCCGCCCAGTTCCCTCAAAGCCACGTCCAGATTGAACTTGGGGGTTATGTAAAACCTCATACCCACGTTGAACCTTGCCGGATCGTCTTCGTGAAACAGGCTGTCGTATTCGGCGAGCACGGCGAATTTATCCTCTATGGTGTAGTTGAGGCCCAGGAAAGCGAAAAGATAGTTGTCGTCGAAATCCGGGGTATTGAACCCGGCATGGGCCACGAGGCCGGGAGCCAGCACTTCCTTGGACCCTACCAGGTAAAGACCTTTGCCTTTTTCCATGTATTTCTTAAGCCCCCGGTCGTAATAATAACCCTGCCCGTCGTAACCGACGGCCAGGGAAGGGATGTAAATGCCGCCGTCGTAGAAGCGGAATTTGACCTGCATTTCCGGCCTGACCATTCTTACCGGGGATTGAGCGCCGACCAGCCTGTCCACCATGAAAGAGGCGCCGAGGTTCAGCCTTTCAAGCACGCCGAAATTCAAATGGGTAAGCACGCCGCCGCCGTTATAGAACCTGGTCTTGAAAGTAAAACCGTAATAGTCCAGAATACCCGAGGTCGGGATGTCTATCACATTCGTATCCGGCAGTATTATGTTTTCATCTACCGTCTTTTCCTCCGCGCCGGCGCTTAAGACCGAAAAAACGCACGCAAGGATGAAAAATCTAAGTTTGTTCATAATCACCTCTCCGTTATATATCAATATATTACTAAAAATAGGGAAAATACGGAAGGGAGGGAGAGATGGAGGACTGGATGATTGGAAGATTGGAGGATTAGAAGGATAGATGTATGGATGCATGGAGGAAGGAGTTCCTTATAAAACCATACCTCCAAATTGCCATGCCTCTATACATCTACTTTTCACCGAGGGCTTCTTTTATCTTCAAGACCAGTTTTTCGAGCTCGAAGGGTTTCTGAACGGCGTCATAGGCGCCGCTCAGGCTGGCTATGCCTTTCTCGGAGGCTACGTCCCTGGAGGTCATTATGATTATCTTCGGAATATTTTCGGCGTCGCTGTTGCTTATTTCGTAAGCCACGTGGTAGCCGTCGATATACGGCATCATCACATCGAGAAGAAGCAGGTCGAATTTTTCGTTCTGCGCCTTTTGCAGGGCGTCCTTGCCGTTAAAGACCGGAACGACGTCGAAATCCTGAGTGGAAAGAAAACCCGTAAGCATTTCGTTGAGTTCGCCGTCGTCGTCGGCTATCAATATTCGCTTTCTATCTGCCATGACCCCGCTCCCATTATTTTTTCGATGCCGGCGATGAGCTCCCTGTCTATCGAAACCCTGAACTCCGTCTCCATCACGTAGGAGCTTTTGTTCGTGGAATTTACCCTCATAAAAACCGGGCAGTTTCCCTTATGCGAATCCAGGATCTCGTTAAGCTGTTTAAGCTCGTGAGGGTCCTCGCTCATCAGCATCCTGCCGTCAAAAAATATTACCAAATTTCTGGACCACTTGGCTACCGCCTCGTAGATATCGTAAAGCTCTTCCAGGACCAGCTCGTATTTTTTTCTCGAAAACTCGGAAGATTTAAGTATCCCGGAAATGGAAACTATGCTGTCGTTGGTTATCTTCTCGTGATAGGTCTCGAACTGCCTGGAAAAAACGCAGACCTCTATGGAATCGGTCAGGTCTTCCAGCTCGAATTTGCACATATTCCTGCCCTTTTTGGTCTGGATATTCCTTACCTGGTTTATCACGCCCGAGATCTTAATTTTGGAGTCTTCCTTGAAACGTCCGCCAAGCACGTCGGTCACGGTGTACTTGGAGATTATTTTTACGAATTTCCTGTAGGAAACCAGCGGATGGCCTGAAAGATACAGGCCCAGCACGTCTCTTTCGTTCTTAAGCAGTTCGTGCTCGCTTATGACCTTCACTTCTTTTTTCTCGGCCTCGAAAAGCAGGTTCTGTTCCAGGGACCTGGTTATGGCGCCGATGTCCTTGGAAACGTCGTCCAGGGATTTGCTTCTTTTCTCCTCTATTTTCCCGTCCTTATAGAGATTGTCGTAAGCCCCGGCCTTGGCCAGCGATTCCACCACCCTTTTATTGAACTGCTTCGAGTTGTTCCTCGAGGCGAAATCCGTATAACTCCTGTACTCGCCGTTCCGGCTCCTTTCGGCCACTATCTCCTCGGCTACGGCGTCCCCTATGTTCTTTATGGCGGTAAGGGCGAACCGGATATCCTTGTCGGCCTCTATGGCGAATTTAGGAAAAGACCTGTTCACGTCGGGCGGCAGGATGGAGATGCCCATTTCCTGGGCGTCCTCTATGTATTTCACCAGTTTGTTCTCGGCCGTATCGGAACCCATGGCGTTATGGCCTATTTCGCTGGTAAGAAGAGCCGTCATGAATTCCAGGGGATAATTGGCCTTCAGATAGGAGGTCTGGTAGGAAACTTTGGCGTAGGCTACGGAGTGGGATTTATTGAAGCCGTAACCGGCGAATTCCACCATCTGGTCGAAGATCTTCGTCGCGAGACGGTGATTTATCTTATTGTCGGAGCAGCCCTTCATGAACTTCTCCCTCAGCTTCTCCATTCCCTCGTGAATTTTTTTACCCATGGCCTTTCTGAGGCCGTCGGCTTCGCCCGGCGTAAAATTCGCCAGCTTTTTGGAGATCTCCATCACCTGCTCCTGATAAATGATAGTGCCGTAGGTGCTCTTGAGTATGTCCTCGAGAAGAGGATGATCGTAAACTATCTTTTCCCGGCCGTGCTTCCTGTTCACAAAACATTCGTTCATGCCGGCCTGTATGGGACCGGGACGGTAAAGCGCCACAAGAGCGGAGATATCGCTGAAAACCGTCGGTTTCAGATTTTGCACCAGCTTTTTCATGCCCTCGCTTTCGAGCTGGAATATGCCGGTAGTCCTGCCGGCGCTCAGGAGAGCGTAAGTCTTTTCGTCGTCGAAGGGTATCTTGTCTATGTCGAATTTGGGATCTTTCTTTTCCCTCACCAGGCCGGCGGCGTCCGCTATAACGGTCAGAGTTCTCAGGCCCAGGAAGTCCACTTTCAGCAGCCCGAGCTCGGTCAATATGTTCCCGTCGTACTGGGTGGTCTTTATCCCGTCCCTGTAAGCTATCGGCACGTATTTCATGACCGGCTCGGCCGTTATGACGATGCCGGCCGCGTGAACCCCCGTATGCCTGCGCAGGCCCTCTATCTTAAGCGCCACGTCGAAAACCTGCCTGAATTTTTCGTCATTCCTTATCCTCTTGAGGTCCGGAACGTCTTCGAGAGCCTTGGAAAGCGTGGTGCCGGGAACTCCGGGGATAAGTTTCGTAACGGCCAGGGTATCCGTGGCGGTAAGCCCCAAAACCCTTCCCACGTCCTTTATGGCGGTCTTGGCCATTATGGAACCGTAGGTTATAATGCTGGCCACATTGTTCTCGCCGTATTTATCCATTACGTATTTTATGACCTGCTCGCGTCCTTTATCCGAAAAATCTATGTCGAGGTCGGGCATGCTCTTCCTGTCCGGATTGAGGAACCTCTCGAAAAGCAGGTCGTTCTTTATCGGGTCGACCCTGGTAATATCCAGCGTATACGCCACCAGGGAACCGGCCCCCGAACCCCTTCCCGGCCCAACCGGCACGCCTACCGACCTGGCGTACCTTATAAAATCCATGACTATAAGGAAGTAACTCGAAAAACCCATTTTCCTGATAACGCCCAACTCGTAATCCAGGCGCTTTTCGTAAACCGACTCCGCGCCCGGACATTTTTCCGCGAGGCCCTTCCGGCACAGATCCCTGAGATAAAGAGCCTGGGCTTCTTCCTCGTTCACGGCCGCGGCCTTGTAATACTCCTCGGGGGCCTTGAAGCCCGGAAGGAAAATTTTGCCTTTTTCGAATTTCAGGTTGCACTTCGACGCTATCTCGACGGTGTTCTTCAGCGCCTCGGGGACCTCGGCGAACAACGCGGCCATCTCGTCCGAAGATTTGAAATAAAGCTCGCGGGTGTTCATCCGCATTCTTTTCTCGTCGCTTATCTGGGAATTGGTGGCTATGCAGATATGCACGTCGTGGGCGAACCAGTCTTCCTTGCTTTCATAATGGCAGTCGTTGGTGGCCACGGTTTTGAGGCCTGTTTTTTGGGCGACAACGAGCAGGTTTTTCATGGCTATCTTCTCTTCCTCTATCCCGTGGTCCATGAGCTCCAGATAAAAATTTTCCGCGCCGAGTATGTCCTTGAATTTGCCGGCCATCTCCACCGCTTTGTCCAGTTCGTTGTTCGCGCAATGATGGGCGACGAGGGATTTGAGACAGCCTGAAAGGAATATCACCCCCTCCTTGTACTTTTCCAGAAGCTCGAAATCTATTCTCGGATGGCGGTAAAAACCCTCTATGTTGGCCAGGGAAAGCATCTCTATCAGATTTTTATAACCTTTAAAATCCTTCACCAAAGCCGTTATATGCCCGGTCCAGCTCTTGTCGTCCTTGGTCTTGTCGTGCCTGGACCCGCTGGTCATGTACAGCTCGCAGCCTATTATCGGCTTTATGCCCACCTTGACCGCGTTATTGTAAAAATCTATGGCCCCGTACATGTTCCCGTGGTCGGTAACGGCGAAGGCCCCGGCTTTCTGTTCCGCCAGCCTTTTGAGGAATTTGGAGGGCTTCCCGTCCAGGTCCGTTATCCTGAGCATCCCGTCGAGCAGAGAGTATTCCGAATGATTGTGAAGGTGGATAAATTTGTCTGACATTAACATAAATTATATAATTTATGCGTGAAGAAAAGTAGGTTTCTGGAAAAACGCCTCAAAAAAAACCTCGTTTACGAGGGCAAATCCGTCAATTTCAGGGTGGACGACATACAACTGCCTAATTCGAAACGCGCGGTCAGGGAATTCATGGATCACCCCGGCGCCGTGGCGGTACTGCCCGTGGACCAGGACGGCAGGCTCGTTTTCGTAAGCCAATACCGGTATCCGGTGGGAAAAGAGACCCTGGAGGTGCCGGCCGGGAAACTCAACGGGAAAAACGACGACCTTCTGCTCAGGGTCAGGGCGGAACTGAGGGAAGAGACCGGCTATACCGCCGCAAAGATAGAACATTTGCTCGACTTCTGGCCCACCCCGGCTTTCTCCAACGAGATACTCAGGATATACCTGGCCACGGGACTTAAGCCGGGTAAAAAACAACCCGATGAGGACGAATTCCTAGCCACCAGAAAACTCAGGCCGGAAGAGGCCCTGAGGATGGTAAGAAAAGGCAGGATAAAGGACTCCAAAACCATAATAGCTCTCTTTTACTATGAACTTTTCATAAAACAGCGAAAAAACAGGTTTTAAACCGGATTATTTTTGATAGATACTGAGGCTGATGTCTGCGGCATGCGACATAAGAAAAAGGTACCAGGTACCTTTTCTATGCACGGCCGAAAAACAGGAGACCGCATATGAAATTCACCGATTTAGACGGACAATCCGCCGACGCACTCAGGATACTGGCTATAGACGCCATAACCAACGCCAATTCGGGCCATCCGGGTCTTCCCCTCGGTACCGCTTCCATAGCCTACGCCCTCTGGAAAGACCATCTGAAGTTCGACTCCAAACGCCCGGACTGGTTCGACAGGGACAGGTTCGTTCTCTCGGCCGGACACGGCTCTTCCCTGCTTTACGCCCTCCTGCACCTTTTCGGCTACGGCCTGCCGCTCGAGGAGCTTAAAAGATTCAGAAAGCTGGACAGTCTTACGCCCGGCCATCCGGAATACGGACGCACCGCGGGGGTCGAGACGACCACGGGCCCGCTCGGGCAGGGCTTCGCCAACGCCGTAGGCATGGCGATGGCCGAACAGATACTCGCCCGGAAATTCAACCGCCCGGAACTGGAAATAATAGACCACAAAACTTACGTACTTTGCGGGGAAGGCGACCTAATGGAAGGGCTTACCTATGAAGCCGCTTCCCTGGCCGGGCATCTCAAACTGAACAAGCTCGTCTGCCTCTTCGACTTCAACAAAATAACCATCGAAGGCAGTACCGACCTGGCTTTCACCGAAGACGTGGAAAAGAGGTTTAAGGCCCAGAACTGGAACGTGTTGAAAGTCGAAAACGGCAATGACCAGGAAGAGATAAGCAGAGCGGTAAGAAAAGCGGGAAAAAGCCAGGACAAACCCTCTCTGATAATAGTAAAAACCCATATAGGCTATAAAAGTCCCAAACAGGACTCTAACAAGGTCCACGGCGAACCGCTCAGTCCCGAAGAAGTGCTGAAAACCAGGGAAAATCTCGGCTGGCCCGACAAAGAACCTTTTTCCGTCCCAGAGCCGATAAGGGCGAATTTCCTCGTCATAGCGTCAAAAAAAGCCCGGGAAAGAAAAAGATGGGAAAAGCGGATGGAGGAATACAGGACTAAATACCCTTCGGACTACGAAAAGCTCGGCAACTTCCTTAAAAAAACCGAAGAAATAAAACTGGAAACGGTCTTCGATCAGCCCATGGCCACCAGGGAAGCGTCTTATAAGGTCCTCAACGAAGCGGCCGAAAAGATCGAAAATCTTTACGGCGGCTCGGCGGACCTCGCTCCTTCGACTAAAACCAAAATCGACAAATACCCGGAAAGGAATTTCCATTTCGGCATAAGGGAACACGCCATGGGGGCCATATCCAACGGCCTGGCTCTTCACGGGGGCCTGCGCCCTTTCTGCTCCACCTTTCTGGTTTTTCTGGACTACATGAAAACCCCGGTAAGGCTCGCCTCCATGATGAAGATAAACCCTATTTACATCTTCACCCACGACAGCATAGCCGTCGGGGAGGACGGCCCCACTCACCAGCCGGTCGAACATATAATGTCCATGCGCCTTATCCCGGAACTGACGGTGCTCAGGCCGGCCGACGCCTTCGAAACCAAAAAAGCCTGGGAATATATCCTGCGTACCGACAAAACGGTCTGCCTCCTGCTTACCAGGCAGAAACTCCCCCTTCTTTCCGCCCACAGGGAAACGATAGAGCGGGACTTCGAAAAAGGCGCCTACGCGCTGGTGGAAAAAGAAAAGCCGGACCTCATACTGATAGGCACGGGCTCCGAAACGCATATAGCGCTGGAAGCCGCGAAACGGCTGAACGAGAAAGGCGTAAAAACCTCCGTCGTTTCCATGCCTTCCTGGGAATTGTTTTCGAAACAGCCCGAAAGCTACAAAGAAGCCCTGCTGAAAAAAGGCGTCAGAAAAATAGTTATCGAGGCGGGCCGGTCCACCGGCTGGTCGGACCTGCTCGGCGAAAAAGTCGGGTGTTTCGGCGTGGATTCCTTCGGCCGGTCCGCCCCCGAAAAGGACGTCTATAATTTTTTCGGCCTTACCGGCGAGGCTGTCGCGGAAAAAATAATAAGGCAATGAGGCAGAAAGGGACAAGGCACAAAGCGGCAAATACGCAAAACGGCGGAGAGAACAGACGCGTGGAGATATGGAGGCACAGAAACAAAGGCATGAGTAAATAAGGGTAAAGGCATCAAGGCAGAGAGGTTTTTATCTTCCGCCTTCTGCCTCTTGCCTTATGCCTTTGTCTCTCGACTTTCCTCGTTATTTTATATAATAAAACACAAGGAGATTAGAGGAACAGAGGATTAGTGTTGGAGGAATAGAAGCATATAGGTATGGACGTGTAGAAGAAGGATTTTCCTTATAAAACCACGCCTCTAAATTGCTACGCATCTATGCCTCCATTTTTGCCAATCCTCCAATCATCCAGTCTTCTATTCACGGAGGACTCATGAGAAAACTTAAGCTTCAACACCTGGCGGCGTTTTTACTGCTGGGACTCGTTTGCGCCGTTACGGCGGATTCCCAGGCCGCACCCGCCGCCGTCGTTCCAGCCGCTTCCCAGGCCGCGATCAAAGCCGACGATTCCGACGCGGAACTCAAAAAAATAAGGCTCGAACTTGAAAAAATCTCGGCCAAAAACAAGATATTCGAGGAAAGCAGGAAAGAACAGAGCAAGGAGATTGACGGGGAATTCCAGCGGCTGACGCTCGAGAACAAGCTCGCGGCCGAAAAGAACAAGAAAGAAATCGGCGAACTTACCCGGAAACTGGAAATACTCAAGCTGGAGAACGAACTGAAAAACGAGGAAATAAAGAAACTTTCCCTCTCCCAGACCCAGGAAAAAAACGAAATGGAACTGGCCGCCAAAAGAATGGAATTTACCGAAAAAAAGCTGAAGCACGAGAACGAACTTTTGAAGGTTAAGCTGGAAAAGGTGAAAACGGACCTCGAAGCGCGGGAAAAGAAGGAAGACTGGAAAAAAGAAAGCAACACCGAGCCGGTTTACACCGACAAGCCTTTCAACGAAAAAAACAGGGAACTCGTCATAAGCGACAGAAGAATAAGCCTCAACGGCCCGATAGTCAAAAATACCGCGGACTACGTGACGGAAAGGCTACATTATTTCAACAATATTTCCGCCCAGCCCGTCTTTATAGTCATAGACAATTCTCCGGGCGGCTCGGTAATGTCCGGCTACCGCATACTCAAGGCCATGGAAGCGAGCAAGGCGCCGGTCTACGTGGTGGTGAAATCCTTCGCCGCGAGCATGGCGGCCGTAATAACCACGCTGGCGCAGAAATCCTACGTTTACCCGAACGCCATAATCCTGCACCACCAGATGTCCACGATGAACTGGGGCAACATGACCCAGCTTAAGGAACAGCTGGAACAGGCCAGGGAATGGGAAAAAAGGCTGGCCAGCCCGGTGGCCCAAAAGATGGGCATCTCCCTGGAAGAATTCAGGAAAAGGATGTACGACAAGAATTCCGACGGCGACTGGGAAGAATTCGGCGACGCGGCCATAAAACACAAATGGGCGGATTACGTGGTGGACAGGATAGATGAAACCAGCTACGTTAAAAACCCGGATTACAAGCCTGTCGAAACGAAAAAAAACGTTTTTTTCGACACCGAGGAAAAAACCGACGAGAAAGGCATGCGCTACACCATGCTGCCGAGGCTTGAACCTTTCGATTTCTACTTCATCTACAATCCGGACAGGTATTACCGGTAAAAGAAAACCGTAAGCAGTAAAGCGTGAAGGGTAAAGGGTCTATAAGGAACTTCCTTAAAAAACTCTTTGCCCTTTACTATTTACGCTTTACGTTCGTAATTTTTTTATTATTTCGCCCAGACGGCGTAATTATTCCCCGAAAGGACCAGTTGCCAGTCGCCGTAGGGATGCCAGTTTTCCGGGCCTATTTTGACGACGACCTTGCCGTCTATGTTCGCCGCGTAAAGGCCGGCGCCGGCGGTAATTATGTTCACCTTGCTGCCGGAATGTATGCCGTATTTCTTTCTTACTTGTATAAGTCCGGTTATTTCTTCTTTCAAACCCAGGTCGAAAAAATGAGGCCAGAAGACGCAAGGTATCCCCGGATGCGTCAGGATATAGGCGTAGCCCTGCGGGAGCTGATTTTGGGGAAAAGGCCAGGATTTGTGGCCCCGGGA
The DNA here is from genome assembly GCA_002774685.1 of Elusimicrobia bacterium CG08_land_8_20_14_0_20_51_18. GTDB lineage: Bacteria > Elusimicrobiota > Elusimicrobia > Elusimicrobiales > UBA9959 > 0-14-0-20-51-18. The sequence continues at coordinate 9,498 of PEXN01000014.1, forward strand.
ACCCTGTCTCGCGGCGGTATCGTGATTGTCTATGAAAGTTACCGCGTTTTCCGGCCACCAGCCTATAAGGCCGCTCGGCTTATCCGCCCCGTCCGCGAGACGCCAGTATTCCCCGGTGGCTATGGCCTGCTGAAGCACGCCCTTGGTGGTGAAATCGAAAACTTTTATCTTACCGCCGGCCGAATCCATCCAGTCGCAAAGCCCCTGCCTGTGGGCGTCGGAATTATCGACGTCCAGGTCGTCCCATATCTCGGCCACAGAAAAGGAGGAGCCAGAGTCGTATTCCGCGAGATAGGAGGAAGAAAAGCCCCGCGCATAATCGTAACGCCACCCGTCATACCCCACGGAACTCTTCATCCAGCCCAGCCACTCTTTGAGGGATTCCCGGATGGAGTCGTTCGCATGGTCTATATCCCTGGCCGCGTCGTAAGATTTGCCGGTATCCGCCCCGCCGGCGCAGGCCCCGTATTCGTCGTCCGAAGTGCAGGCGTCGAGCCCCCAGTCCGGATTTTTAAAATCGGCCCAGTCGCTGGAGCCCACCCGGTGGTTGAGCACCAGGTCGCCAAGCACCGTTACGCCGGCGGAATGCATGGCGCCTATGGCCCCCTTTAACTGGGACTCCTTCCCGTACTTGGAATCCTGGAGATAAAGCTGTTTTGGGAGATACCCTTCGGGGGAAAGAGAGTCGCCGGAAGGAGGGAACCAGACTATGTTTATTCCGGCGGCGCCTATTTCGGGGGCGGCGGAGGCGAGAGTTCCCCACCAGCCGCCGCTCTTGGCGCTGGACCAGTGGAAGCCCTGCAGCATTACCGAAGGATCCCCGGCGAAAGCGCTGGAACAAAAAAACAGGGAAAAGGCCAGTAAAAACTTCAAGATTCACCCCTCGTATAATTAATTTTTAGCACATTAGCGGAAAAATTCAAGTGCCAAAGGTCCCATGAAAGCCGGGACTCGCAATCCGTGAACCTTGAAACGGAACGGGCAAAACTTAACCCGGACCCTTCAGTCGCCGAAGGATTCATCCTTACGGCTGATCTATTTCTCGAAATAGACCATATCTATCAGGAACAGGGCCCCGAGCAGGAGCGCCTTGCGGGAAACGTCCGCGCCCAAAGGGAATTTCACGCTGAAATTATCGGCGTCCGTGAACATTTCCTTCCCGAGACCGCTCCATTTCTTGACTATTTCCCCGACTTCCGAACCGTTAGAGCCTATTTTAAAGGTCCACGGATGGAAGAAAGGCGCCTCAAGCTCGCAAACGACGAGGTCCTGGTGGTCCCTTATCTCGAATTTTTTAGTCAGGAGGGAAAACCTTCTGCATATTTTACCGATCATCCGCCCTTCCCCGTCCAGCACTTCCATCTCATGGAAATAAAACCGGAAAGGTTTTACGCCTTTGATGACATGCCTTCCGTCGCGGTTGACGACGTGCACGCTGAAAGGCCTGAAAATCTTGAGAAAGAATCTGGCCAGGAAAGAGCTTTCCTCCGCGGCGAAATACAGTTCCTGCCCGGAGGCGTCCATCACGGCGTATTTATTTTTCGTCTCAAAACCCGTGAGTATCTCCCCCCATTCCTTCTTCTGCCTGACCACCAGCGCTTCCGCGTTTTTAAGTTTGTCCATAACTCCTCCATAAACTAGTCTCAAGTTGCAAGTCTCAGGTCTCAAGTTGAAAAGTTTGAAGGTTGGAAGGTTAGGTGTTTAGAGGATTAGCCAAACCTCCAAACTTCAAAACCTCAAACCATCCATCTTTCCCCTGCCTCCATACCTCTACGTCTCCAAATTGCTATGCCTTGCCGCCTTCTCCCTATTCCAGAGCCGCCCTCGCCAGGTCAGCCCTTTTCGCCTCGAGTTCCCCTTCTTTCATCCCGCGTACGGAACAGCCCCACTGGGGCCCCAAGTGCCGGCTTGCCCGCTGGGCGCAGCCAGGGCTTGCCCGCTGGGCGCAGCCAGGGAGACTGTGACGACGGCCTGCCGATTGCAGATGATTTTTCTGGCAGACGAAAAAAAGCCTGTCGGGATCGAATTTTCCCAGGCCGGGGATAGCTTCCCGCTCCATCCCCATTCTTAAAAGGGAAACGTTCTGGGCCAGTTCCACATAGCTTAAAAGCCTGGCGTTATGGAGTATCCCGTAAGCGCGCCATACCATGTCCTCGGTCCTGGCCCTTTCCCTGCGGAAAAGCACCGCCCTGGCCAAGGCTTCTTCTTTTACGAGATTTTTCACCGACATTTTAAAAAATTCCAGGAATCCCTCTTCGCTTTTACCGTAGGAGTTCTTTCCCGAAACGCGGTAGAGGTCTCCCACGGCGAAACTGCCTTCCCCGTACATGCCGCTCACGGTAAAATTCATGCCGTAAAGATTCCCGAACGACTTCTCGAGAGCCCCGGAAATCCTCAGGCCGGGCAAGTGCAGGGTGGAAGAAAGCTCGAGGGCGCAGCCGGAATTGAGAGGAGAAACCGTGAGAAACCCGAACTCCCCGCTATAGGCGTAATCGAACTTCTCGCCCAGCAGTTCCTCGAGGCCGGAGGCCGCCGAGAAAGCTATTTCCTGGTCCCCGCCGTTTTCCAGAACGGAGATCAAAAAATGGTCTTCGCCGTTCAGGAGGACGGTTTTTTTCCCGTCGGCTGAAAGGATGAGTCCCGCTTTTTCGAGTTTGGCCGCCGAATGGTCTATCACCTGGCTCTCCGCCAGCAGGAATCTGCCGCCGGCGTCCAGGTCCTCGAATTTAAGCCTGACGCCTTTGCCGAAAACCCCGAGCCCGCCGAGATAACTCATGGCTTTTTTCCTGAAAGCGTCCAGCTTTTCGCCGGTTTCGCGGGAAGGGAATTTAAGGCCGCGGAGATTGCGCCTGAAAGAAGTCCGGCTGAAAAGGACTATCCCCGGCCTGCCGCCGGGAGCGCGGGGCAGAAAAAAACGGTTTCCGGGAAAGAGGTTTTTCATTCCGGCCCCTCCGCCCGCAGGGCGATGAGCTCTTTGAGCCTTTTTGAAAGCCTGAGCGCGGTCTCCCGGTCTTCCAGGTCGAAACAGATCCTTATCTTCCTTCTGAGTTCGGCTATATTCTTTTCGACCACTTTCCTGTTCTGTTTTTCAAGTTTCAGATGATATTTCCTGCCGCAATAGGTCCCTCCCCCGCTCAGGGTCCTGAGCAGGGAGATTATTTCTTCTCCGAAATAGTTATAGCAGTCGGGACAGCCCAAAAATCCTTTCTGCCTGAATTCCGAATATTTTATCCCGCAGACCGGGCATTTCAGAGTTTTCTTGTGGCGGGGCAGGAACTCCTCGGTGATGTTCTCGATATAATCTATTACCGTGGCCCGCGAATAGGTCTCTTCGTAAGAAAAGCCCTTTTCAGCCGCGCAGGCGTCGCACAAATTGAGTATTTTTATCCTGCTTTCCACTATGGCCTTAAGCAGGACGGTGGCTTTGTTTTTATGGCATTTTTGGCACAGCATCAAGCCCTCCGGGCTTCGTAAAGCGTAAACAGTAAAGAGTAAATAGTGTAAAAAATAAACGCGAAAGGATGTTCCTTATAAAAAGCCAAACTTCCAAACCTCCAAACTTCTAACCTTCATATATTTTTCCCGTTTCCCCTTTACAACTTACCACTCACTCTTCACCCTTTACTACTTACTCTTTACGATTCTTATCTTGGAGCTCTCGAGATGATAGACTGAATCGGAATAGGTCAGGGCCGCTTCTTCGTTATGCGTAACCATGACCACCGTAACCCCCGAACGGCTTATTTTCTTTAAATCCTCGAAAACCAGTCTGGCATTGTGCTTGTCCAGGTT
>PEXN01000132.1 GCA_002774685.1 Elusimicrobia bacterium CG08_land_8_20_14_0_20_51_18
TCCTGCCATTTGGGCGTCATCGCTTCCACCGGAAGCGAAGCGGTCTCAAGGGCCGCCATGGAATGGATGAACGCCGGCAGGCTGCTCATTTCCACCGACGTCGGGTCCCTGCCGGAACTGGTCGGGAAGGAATTTCTGGTCCCCCCCTGGAACCCGGAACTCCTGGCGAAAAAAATAAACGAGAATCTGGAACCAGAGAGGCTGGCGAAAGAAGGGCTTAAAAACCTGGAAAGGATGAAAGAGAAATTCGGCCTTGAAAATTTCAGAAAAGGAACCGAAGCGGCTTTTCAGGAATTTTGCCGGATCAGCGCCTCTGGTGCCACAGGTGCCGGAAGCTATGCTGACGGCCGGATCAGCCCCTCTGGCGGATCAGCCCCTCAGGGGCCTCATGTGCCGTAAGTTACACGAACGGCCGACGACCGGTAAGATTCGTACATCCCCATGTAAAAGGTCAGGAAAGACCAGATTATAAAAGTCGAGAAATTAGACTCGAACATTCCCGCGGCGGCCAGATTGGCCCAACAGCCGAAAATTGAAAAGGCGAAAGCCCGGGTAAAATCGTCCTTCGCGCCGCGGCCGGCCAGAAAATATTTCCTTAAAAAATACGCGAACAGAAGAACCAGCAAAAAAGCGCCCAGGAAACCGTTTTCCGCGGCGGCGGTAAGATATGCGTTATGCGCGTGGGCCGTATTGTCTATAAGCCCGGCTTCCTTGTAAGGCTTAAGGTAGGCGCTTATCTCCTTGTCGCCAACTCCCGCCAAAGGATGGGCCAGGGCTATCTCCCAGCCCGCCTTCCAGAAATTGGCCCTGAGCCCGATGCCCGCGCCCTCGGAAAAAACGGCCCCGACCCGGCCGGAAAAGGAAGGCATAAAAACGAACATTAGCCCCAGGTATACAGCCAGGGCCGCCGAAAAGATCAGGAAGAATTTCCTGGACCTGAAAAAAGCCAGGAACGAGCAGGCCGCGACAACTCCCAGGAAATAGCTCCTCGAGCCGGTCATAAAAACGGCGGTAAACAGGACGAGGAAAGCGGGCCAATTCCTTTTGGAATGGAAAATGGAAAAAGAAAAAGCGATAACGGAGACCGAGGACAGGTAGCCGGCGAAACGCAGGGGATGCGAGAAATAACCCTTGAACCTGTCCATACCGGGAGTAAAAAGAGGCTTTACAAGCTCCGGGAAACCGCAATATTTCTGCAGAAGAGCCAGGATTATTACCGCGACGTTGGCCCAGAAAAGTATTTTAAGGAAGGTCCTGACATTCCTTTCGCTTATCTTGAGGTTGGAAGCGAAAACGAAAGGGAGCTTGTCCCAGATATTTATTATCCTGCCGAGCTGGGAAAAAAGGCCGTTAAAAAGCAGCGTTCCCATTTTCCAGAAATAAATCCCCAGGAAGATGCGGAAATCCTTTGGCGCTTTCGGAAGGTTCTCCCTGGCGTTAAGGACGTAAAAAAGCAGGAACAGGGAAAGGATCACCGTGCAGGCCGTTATGGAAACAGCCGAAGCCAGGGCGTAAAGATAGAAAAGCCATACGAAATGCTTTTTGAAAAAGGAGTTAATTTTTCCCATCGTTGTTTTTCAGCTCCCGGTATTTGAGCCAGAAAACCATCTCGTTAAAAAAGTCCAGGGAAGCGACTATGAAGCCGGTTTTACCGTCCAGAAAACCCGCCTTGAGGAAATAATTGGAGAAAAACCTTCTAAGCCCTTTCAGCAGAAACCCACGGGGCGGCCTGTTAAGCCTCAGGCTTTGCCGGCTTTTCCTGAGGGAATAGGACTTTATCTTGTCCAGCATCCAGTCGGTATTCTCTATCACGTCGTGCCGCATGTCGTTCTTGAGACGGCCGCTTTCCCCTTCTATCTCGAGCTTCTCGTGTATATTCACGCAGGGGAATTTCCCCTTCCCCCTCCTGAAAAGCCTGAGCTGGGCGTCGGGGTATTTCCCCCCGTGCTTCAGCCATTCGCCGAAATAGAAATTCTTCCTCGGTATATAAAAGGCGGAGAACGGGGTCTGGGAATTTATCACGGCGCAGATCTCCTCTTTGAGGTGCGGCCAGACGGTCTCGTCCGGGTCCAGGTAGAGTATCCAGTCGCCGGAACACTGGTCTATGCCGAACTGCTTGTTCACGTTTATGTTGAAGTCGTTCTGCCTGCGGAAAACTTTCGCGTTGTGGCGCTCGGCGGCGGCGATGCTGCCGTCTGAACTTCCGCAATCCACGTAAATTATCTCGTCGGCCCATTTCACGCTCTGGAGGCATTTTTCGAGGAAACGCTCCTCGTTATAGCCTATTATAGAAACCGATAGTTTCGCGGACATACATATATGATATAAAAAAAACGGGCATTAAAGCAGTTCCCAGTCAATCAGAGTTCTCAATAAAAGGGAGGTATCCTAGGCGTCTATTCCCCAATTGAAACATTAAGCCGCTTCCGAGCGACATGGGGTGCCAGGGGTAAAATTTGAAGGCAACCGCCTCCGGAGGTCATGGGCCCACTATTTGAAACCCAAAAACATTGTTTTTTGGGTTGAGTGGACTCCGCCAACAACGAATTACCCCGGACACTGTGGCAGTTTGCCTAGGCAAATCTGACAGCGTTGGGCCCTGCTGAAAATTTTACCACTCTTCAAATATAATTTCAGGCACCTGGTAGAAGCGAAGGGGCGGCTTGATGTTCGCGTAATTACAGGAACTATTCTTGCTCCGGGCCAAAAGACCCTTAAAAAAACCTTGCCGGAAATGTATAATGATTATATGTTCAAAAGGGTTTTTTATTGCTCCGTTTTTTCGCTTTTCTCCCTCTCCGCTTTATTCGCCAGCGACGATTCCAGGAACATCGTTTTCGAAGGGCTAAAATACCCGATAGAGGCCAATGCCGTCACAGCCGAGAAAACCGGCCTCGTCATATATGAAACCCCCTATTCCTCCCCGACTGCGTTCGATTTCAACGTCGTAATGATACAGGGCGAGACCGAGAACCTGAACATAACGCTCGAACTGCGCTATAAGGAAAACCGCGGAGAAACCAAGGCGGCCGTAGCGCCGGAAACACTCAGAATATACAAGAACGGCAGGTTCTGGGCCAAATTCAGACTGCCGGCCTTCGATAAACATTTGTTCAAGCTGTCCTTCATAAACCTGATCGAGAACAAGGATTTTCACATCACCATCTACGAAATACAGGGGTTGAGAGAAGCGGCGGGCAAAACGGAAGTTCCCGTCAGCACAGTTCCCTACGAGCCTCCGGCCGAACTTTTTCTGCCGGAACAATCGCTTTTTAAGTTATACAAGCGCGCGGATTGGGAAGCCCAGCCGCCCAAAGAACCCTATGTCCAGCACGCCCCGAAAGCCATGACACTCCACCATACCGCCGGCAAATACACCGACAAGCTGGAGGATTCCATAGCCGAGGTGCAATTCATACAGGATTACCACCAGAACGGCAGGGGCTGGATAGACATAGGCTATCACTTCCTGCTGGACGGGGCTGGAAATATTTTCGAAGGCAGGCCGGTAAACGCAGTCGGCGCGCATGTGTTGGGTAAGAACATCGACAATATAGGGATATCCTTTCTCGGCAATTATCATCCCCCGAAAAACGACCAGCCGGCGAAGGCTTCCATAGAAGCGGCCGCCGCGCTGGGCAAATCCCTGTCCGACAATTACTCTATACAAAAATCCAGCTTTTACGCCCACCGGGACATAGGCAAGACCGACTGCCCCGGAAATATTTTATACTCGCGGATGCAGGCGCTTAAAAACCTGATCTTCGAGCCCGCTCCCGTTGAAATGCCGGTAAAAGATCAGGCGATAAACGATTTTTCCGACCCGAAGGGCTCCCCGGCCCTGGAACAAGCCCTGAAATACTCGAAACAATAACCGATACGCATAAAAGAAGATTAGAGGATTAGAAGATTGGAAGATTAGCCTGAAAGTTGTAGTTACTACTCCGGGCGGAATATACTTTACATCCGTGAAGCGCTTCGTCCGTCACCCTGAGTGGAACGAAGGGTCTCGCATTTTAGCGCCGGGATTCTTCGCCTTCGGCTCAGAATGACACCCTCTTCATGTAAAGTATTTTTCTTTCACTCCCGCAATGGGGTTTAATTTTGGTTATGGCGGACATTGCGGGAGTGAAAGAAAGCTTGCGACTACAGCCTGAAGCCTGCAATATTTCTATTCACCTAGTTTATCAGCGGGAATCATCTTCAATTGCAGGATTCCGGTTAGCGAAATTAAGGAAATTCCTTAAGAAGCCAGTCCTCTAATCCTCCAGTCCTCTTGCATTTACTGTCGTTATATGATTTCCGGATAACTTTGTCTTTTTCTTATGAGACGGACTCCGCTCTTTTTCAGCAGAACCTCGGCCGGCTTAGGCCTCAGATTGTAATTGGAAGACATGGAATAACCGTAAGCGCCGGCTGAAAGAATAACCAAGACGTCGCCCCTTTCAGGAAGGACCGTTTTAAAATCTTTAAGAAAAAAATCCCCGCTTTCACAGACGGGGCCCGCTATATCGGCTCTCACCTTTTTCCCCTTTCCCCCGCTAAGGTTCAAAACCGGATGGCTGGCGCCGTAAAGGCTGGGCCTTATAAAATCGTTCATGGCCGCGTCCAGTATAACGATATTCCTCTTACCGCTGGTTTTCCTGTAAAGCGCCCTGGCCGCCAGAATTCCGGAAGAAGCCGTCACAGAACGGCCGGGCTCCATTATGAAGGAATATTTGCCCGCGTAAGGCCTTATTATCTCCGCTATAACCGCCGGGGATCCCATATCCAGGCCTTCTTTAACGCCCCAACCGCCGCCTATGTCCAGGCTTTTCAGGTTTATGCCGCTTTTTTCGAGACTGGAAACGAACTTCAGAAGTTTTTTAAAGGCTTTTCTGTAGGGAACCGGGCTGAAGAGCTGGGAGCCGAGATGAAAATGCGCCGAAACCGCGTTAAGGCGAACGCGCTTCCTTGCCCAGGAGTACATCCGCGAGGCCTCTTCGAAATCCACGCCGAATTTGGAGCCGCTTTTACCGGTGGCTATGTAATTGTGGGTGTGGGGATCCACGTCCGGGTTTATCCTTATGGAAAAATCAGCTCTCTTGCCCAGCCTCGAGGCGGTTTCGTCGAGTTTCTCCAGTTCCTCGAACGATTCCACGTTTATAAAAAATATATTCTTCCTCAAGGCCAGAGCGAGCTCCTCTTCCGTCTTGCCTACGCCGGAGAAAATTATTTTTTCGGGCCGGAAGCCGGAGGAAAGGGCGGCCCGCAGTTCCCCCCCGCTCACCACGTCGGCTCCGAACCCCCTGCCGGCTATCAAAGAGCACAAATGCCGGTTGGAATTAGCCTTAAGGGCGTAGCAGAACAGAACGTCTATTCCCCTGAAGGCTTTTTTATATTCCGCTATCTGCTTCAGGAGATTTTCTTCGGAGTAAATGTACAGGGGAGTGCCGAATTTTTCCACGGCTCGAAGGATTTTTTTCTTGTTTTTATTGACCCACATAAGTAAAAGCAGGTAAAGGCTCAGGTTGAAAGCATACTCTGTAATCGTCGCAAGGTAAAGAAAGGCAGGAAACAAGATAAAAAAAGTTTACAAGTTGATATGTTGATAAGTTTAAAAAGCGGTAATTTTTATGTTAAGTTTTTCGTATCCTTCCCACCTTATCACCTTGTCAACTTATTAACCTGTCATCTGTTTTCTTAATTTCCATTCTCTCTCATCTATCCCTGGATCCGTCGCTTAACCTGCCTTGTTAACAGCAGATTAAGATTAAGGCTGAGGTTAAGAGCGGAAACAACAACTTAAAAACTTCTTTCGTTTTTCTTAACCTTAACCTGATATGTCGCTTAACCTGCCTTAATAATGCGCGGGGGGGGAGTCGAACCCCCAAGCCGCGAGGCATACGCCCCTCAAACGTACGCGTCTACCAGTTTCGCCACCCGCGCGAATTTAAGGCATTGGGTCTACACTCATCCTATTTTAACATTTTTAAAAAAATAGTCAAAATGATAGAATATTTTTTATGGTTTACTATCTGGAGCTCCTTATAGCGGCTTTTTTTCTTTCGCTTAACGCTCTTTTTGTGCTTGTAGAGTTCGCTATAGTAAAAGTCAGGTACACCCGGATAGAAGAACTGGCGCAGAAAGGCAATTTCAACGCCAAGATGGCTCTCGACATACTCAAAAACCTCAATGCCCACCTCGCCGCCATACAGCTCGGCATAACCATGGCCAGCCTCGGCCTCGGCTGGATAGGCGAACCCGCCTTCGCGAAAATACTCGAACCCCTCTTCAATTATTTCGACCTGCCTTTTATAAGGTTGTATTCCCACACCATTTCTTTCGGCTTCGCTTTCGCGATGATAAGCGCCCTTCATATAATACTGGGAGAACAGGTGCCGAAATACATAGCCATTTCTTCGGCGGAAATGATATCTCTGGCTTTCGCCCTGCCGCTTAAAATTTTCTATCACATCACTTATTACCCGATGCTCCTGATAAACAAATCCGCCGCCTATATAGTCAGCCTTTTCAGGATCAAGCGCGCCGAATCCGAAATATCGCACTCCGAAGACGAGATAAGGATAATACTCGGGCAATCCGAAGAACTGGGGAAGATCTCCCTGGGCAGGCTCATGATGTTCGAACATCTTTTCGATTTCGGGAAAACCTCCGTAAAAGAGGTAATGACGGTAAAAGACAATATCTCTTTTCTTAAGACCGAAGACGAGCTTCAAAAAGTTTTCGAGGTCCTGAAAGCCAAAAAACTCTCCAGGTATCCCGTTCTAAAGACGGATTCCGGGAAACCCTGCGGCTTCATACACATAAAGGATATAGTCTTCGATTTCGCCAACTGCTCCGACACGGGACGGATAGACCTCACCCCCTACATAAGAGAAATAAAGTTCATAAACGAGAACATCAACCTGGAAAAGGCCCTCAGGTTCTTTCAGGAGAACAGGCTGCAGATAGCCCTGGTCATGAACGCCAAAGAAGAGCTAACCGGACTTCTTACCATAGAAGACATAATAGAGGAACTTACCGGGGAAATACGGGACGAATTCGAAATCCCCCCCAACTTCACGCTGAATCAGATCCTGAGCGCCGAATCTTCCATCATAGAACTTACGGAAAACACGCGTTTCGGAGCCATACAGGAGATGGTGAACAGGCTTTTTGGCAGCAAGCACATACCGCACAAGGAAGAACTGGCGAAAAAAATAATAGAAAGAGAAAAATCATTTTCCACGGCCGTAGGCCATCAGGTGGCGTTCCCCCACGCCCGCGTGGAATTCCTCAGGAAACCGATAATAGCCGTGGGAAAAAGCTCCCAGGGCATCCCCTTCCCGAGTCCGGATAACGCGCCGGTAAAGATAATTTTCATGATACTCACTCCTTTCAACGACCCCACGATACAGCTTAAAATACTCTCTAAACTCTCGAAGCTCATCTCCAATGTCACCCTGAGAAAAAGGCTTCTCAGCGCGAAAACGATAGAAGCGGTGGAGAACGTATTCATAGCTTTCGAAAATAAAATCCCCAATTAAAAAAACCGCCCGCCGTATCGAACGGCGGACGGTTTAAAAACTTCCGTATCGCTTCACACTTCCCTGCTTCCCGTTTTACGTTTTACTCTTCCCGGTTGTTTGCTGCTTTTGCTTTTCCGAATCCCGGATCACGAGTCTCGAATCCCGGCTGTTATCCTCTACTTCCCCGCGGGAACCGGGGCCGCCGGAGCTTTTTCCGCGGGCTGCGCGGGAGTCTGCTGTTCCTGCTGTTGAGGCGGTAAAAGCGGATTATCCTGAACCACCGACTTATACCTGGTCCGAGGAGCCATTATGGTAAGAAGCATGGACGTAACGGCGAAAGCCACCGCGACCCCTGCCGTGAATTTCTTCATAAAATCGGTCCCGCTCGGGGTGGAGAACAGGGAATCGCCCCCCCCGCCGAACATAGCGAGGGCCGAGCCTTTGCTGCTCTGGAAAAGCAGGATAGACACCACCAGCACAAGGCAGACTATCAAATGCAGAGTCATAAAAAAAGCGTACATTGTTCCTCCTTCGGTCCGAAAAACGGAAATCGGAAAACGTAAAGAGTTTTTTCAGGGAACTTCCCTATGTACCCTTTACTCTTTACTCTTTACTCTTTACTATTTACTCTTTCACTCTTCCCGTTTTACGTTTCACGCTTTACGCTTTACGGTCTAATTCTTGCTGAGCGCCTCTATGCCGGGAAGCGTCTTGCCTTCCATGAATTCGAGGCTGGCGCCGCCGCCGGTAGAGCAATGCGACACCTGTTCCGGCTTTATTCCGGAAACCTTAAGCGCGGAAACGGTATCTCCGCCTCCGAGAACGCTTACGGCACCGCTCCTGGTGGCTTCGGAAACGGCCCTGGCCACCGCTTGGGTCCCGCCGGCGAAATCCGGGGTTTCGAAAATGCCCAGGGGGCCGTTCCAAAACAAAGTTTTGGCGGCTTTTATCCTTTCGGCGAACATCATTTCGGTCCTGGGACCGATGTCGACTCCTATCCAGTCGTCGGCTATGGCCATGGACTGGGTGGACTCCTTTTTCGCGCCTTCTTTTATTTCTTTGACCACCACGTGATCGGAAGGCAGCAGGAGCTCCACATTATTTTTGAAAGCCTTGAGTATTATCTTTTTCGCCTCGTCTATTTTCTCGGGTTCCACCAGCGACTTGCCGGTATTATTATTCTGGGCCGAGAGGAAGGTATAAGCCATGGCCCCGCCTATCAGTATGGAATCCACCCTGTCTATAAGACTGTAGAGCACGCCTATCTTGTCCGACACCTTGGCGCCGCCTATCACGGCCACGAAAGGCCTCGCGGGATTGGACATGACCTTTTCCAGGTATTCCAGCTCTTTCTGGACCAGGAAACCTATGGAACCGGACATAAATTTGGCTATTGCGCCGGTCGAAGCGTGCGCCCTGTGAAGGGCTCCGAAAGCCTCTTGCACAAAGTATTGCCCGTTCCTGGAAAGCTCTTTGGCGAATTTCTCGTCGTTCTTTTCCTCTTCGGCGTGATACCTGAGGTTTTCGAGCAGGACTATCTCCCCCGCTTTGGCTCCGGCTATCGCCTTTGCCGCCGCTTCGCCCACGCAATCCTCGCCGAAATGGACCCTGGCCCCCATTATTTTTTCCACCGGGGAAACCACCGGCTTAAGCGTGTACTTGGGATCGACTTTACCCTTGGGCCTGCCGAAATGCGCTATCAGAACTACCTTGCATTTCTTATCGAGCAGGTATTTCACGGTTTTCCGGCTTTCCCTTATACGGGTATCGTCGGCCACCGCGCCGTCCTTCATCGGGACATTATAGTCCACCCTGACAAGAACTGTGGAGCCGTCTTTTATGCCGGCGTCCTGCACTTTGATTAGCTTCAACACTGGTCTCGGTTCTACGGGCATATTTTCTCCTCAATTAAAAGCAGACTAAGAGAGTTTAGAGTTTAGAGTTTAAAGTTTAGGGTTTAAAGTTTAGAGTCGTTTTATCCATTGCTCTAAACTAAATTACTCTAAACTAAATTGCTTTGAACTAAACTGCTCTAAACTAAATTGCTCTAGACTAAATTGCTATCACACCGCTTAACTGCCGGACACCTTGCTCAAAAGCGTCTTTTCAACGACTTCCCTGAGTCCCGGCGTGCCCCGCTCCTTCAGGTAATAGGTCACCCTGAGAGAAGGCTTGTTGAATTTGAGATGGCTGGCCAGGTCTATGGGAGTGCCGACGAGGACCACGTCGCAGGGTATCTTGTTTATGGTCTCTTTCAGCTCTTCCATCTGTTTCTTGCCGTAACCCATGGCCGGAAGTATCTTATCCAGGTGACTATACTTGGCGAAAACCTCCTTTATGGAACCCACCGCGTAAGGCCTGGGATCTATTATCTGACCCGCGCCGTAAGCTTTGGCGGCCACGTAAGCTGCGCCGTACTCCATTCCGCCGTGGGTAAGGGTCGGACCGTCTTCCACCACCAAAACTTTCTTCCCCTTTATCTGGCCGTTCTCGTCCTTTACGACGACCGGGCTTTCCGCCTCTATTATTTTGGCCCTGGGATTAAGCCTTATAACGTTCGCCCTGACCTTTTCCACGTCGTCCGGCTCGGCGGTATCCACCTTGTTTATGACCACCACGTCAGCCATCATAAGGTTGGCCGTGCCGGGATGATAAAAACCCTCATGCCCCGCTCTCAGCGGATCGGTCACCACTATATGCAGATTGGGTTTGTAAAAAGGAAGGTCGTTGTTCCCGCCGTCCCAAAGTATGACGTCGGCTTCTTTTTCCGCTTCCTTGAGAATTTTGCCGTAATCCACACCGGCGTAAACTATATGTCCCTCGGCGATATGCGGTTCATACTCTTCCATTTCCTCGAAAGTGCATTTCTGGTCTTCCATGTCCTTTATCGAGGCGAATCTCTGCCAGGTCTGCTCGGCGAGGTCTCCGTAAGGCATCGGGTGCCTTATGACCACGACTTTTTTCCCCATTTCCTTAAGCAGGGTGGCTATCCTTCTCGAGGTCTGGCTCTTGCCGCAGCCGGTCCTTACGGCGCAGACGCTTATCACGGGTTTTTTGGATTCTATCCAGGTATGCTCTCCGCTCAGGAGCTTGTAATCGGCCCCGCAGGCCAGGACCAGGGAGCCCTTCTCCATCACATAATTGAAATTCACGTCGCTGTAAGCGAAAACCACCTCGTCGATATGGTGCTTTTTTATCAGTTCCGACATCTCGACTTCTTCGTGTATCGGTATCCCGTTCGGATAAAGCTTGCCCGCCAGCACGGCCGGATATTTCCTGCCGGCTATATTCGGTATCTGCTGGGCCGTGAAAGCCACAACCTCATAATCCTTGTTATCCCTGTAATAGACGTTGAAGTTATGGAAATCCCTTCCCGCGGCTCCCATTATCAGAACTTTCTTGGCTTTTGACATAGTAGTTTTCTCCTTTAGAACAGGCGGCAGGCCCGGTATTATGGAAGAGTTAGACGAATTAGAAGCATTAGAGGGATTTA
>PEXN01000061.1 GCA_002774685.1 Elusimicrobia bacterium CG08_land_8_20_14_0_20_51_18
GGCTACTTCGTTGTGGGGAGTGGGACGCCTCGCATTCATCTCAAATCCAAGCCTCCAAACAGGGCATTACTTACGCCGGACTCAATAAGAGGCTAATCTTCCAGTCCTCCATTCGTCCAATCCTCTCTTTCCGCTATTCCAGCCGGAACTCCTCTCCCAGGGCCGGAATGAAAACCTTTTCATAGCCTTCTTTTTTCAAAAGGCCGGCGAAATTCGCCCTTTGTGGTTCTTCCCCGTGAACCAGGAATATCCCCTTTTTGGGGTTTACGGCTTTCACATAGGACAGCAGGTCCGACATTCCGGCGTGAGCCGAAAGGAAGTCTATGGTCTTTACCCGGAAGTAAACGTTGTGCTTCATTCCGAAGATCCTTATTTCTTTGGCCCCGTCTTTCAGACGCCTTCCCAGCGTCCCCTCGGCCTGATAACCCACTATAAGGAGCGTGTCGTTGTCGTTCCCGACCAGGTTCCTGATATGGTGCAGTATCCTTCCCCCTTCGCACATCCCCGAGGCGGAAATTATCACCATGGGGCCCTTCTTGTCGTTCAGGGTCTGGGACTCTTCCTTGGTGGACAGGTAGCGTATGTAATCATAGCCGAAAGGATCTCCGTCCTTTTCGGAATAGCCCATGAAGCCGGGATTGAAATTGGTCTCGTTTATGTGTTTATTGAAAACCCTGGTCACGTTCACGCTCATGGGACTGTCGACATAAACCGGGATCTTGGGGATTTCGCGGTTATGGGTGAGTTTATCTATCATATAGATTACTTCCTGGGTCCTTTCCAGGGAAAAACCCGGGATGAGGATCTTGGAGCGGTTTTTGACGGCCTCTTTTATGAGTTCTCCAAGAACCTGCCCGGCATCCGAAGCGTTTTCATGGTCTTTGTTTCCGTAAGTGGTTTCCATGACGAGATAATCCGCGTTTTCCGGGATATCCGGCTCTTTGAGCATCAGTTGCTCCCTTCTGCCTATATCGCCGGTATAAAGAATCTTAAGGCCCCCCGTCTCTACGCCTATCATGGAGGAGCCCAGCACGTGTCCGGAATTTAAAAAAGAGACTTTGACGCCTTCCAGCGGGGAGAATTCCGCCCTGAATTCCCGCGGGCTGAAAAGTGAAAGAGCCTTTTTCGCGTCTTCTTCCGTGTAGAGCGGGTCTATTCTCAGTCCCTCGGAAGCGTGTATCTTATTGAAGAACCTGGCGTCCGCGTCCTGCAGGCGGGCGGAATCCATTAGCATTATCTGCGAAAGCTCGGAGGTTATGGCGGTGGAGTATATCCTGCCGCCATAGCCTTTAGAGACCAGCAGGGGCAAAGCCCCGCTGTGGTCTATGTGGGCGTGCGAGAGCAGGGCCGCTCCCAGCTTTTCCGGCTCGAAAAGAAATTTTTTATTCTTCTCAAGGGATTCCCTGCGGTGGCCCTGAAAAAGGCCGCAGTCCATGAGAAGCGTCCCCCCCGGGGTGTTTAAAAGATGCCTGGAGCCGGTGACTTCCCCGGCCGCGCCGCAAAATTTTATCGATGTTTCAGCCATGATACCTCCGTTAAATACTCATACATTTTATATAATTTTATCATGAAAATTTCCCGCAATCTCCGGGTTCCTCCCGGAGGCCTTTTCAGGCGGGGCGCCAATTTTGGTAGAATAGTATTATGATGACAGACGAAAAAATTTATTATAAATCGATACTGGACAACCTTACCGGCGGACTTATAGGAGTGGACGGGGAAGGCGTGGTGTCCTATATGAACCGGATGGCCGAGCAGATACTTCACATAACCGAAGCCGAGTGTCTCGAAAAGAAATTCGGAACGGCTTTTGTGAATTACCCGGAATTAAAAGCCGTGATAGCGGAAACCCTTTCCACTAAAAAAACGGTGCGGAGAGCCGAGATAAGGATAAGCCACGCCGGCACTCCCATGGTGATAGGGTACGGCACCATGATAGTCAAGCATGCGGAAGAGGAATTCGGCTGCGCGGTGATCTTCCAGGATATCTCCTTCAAGGCCAGGAAATAAGCGCCGCGCGCGCGGTTCGGGCGGCCTTTCTCTGAGAAAAAAGTTTAGAACGGGGTAAAATATGACCGAAAATGAAAAACTTCCGCCGGAAAAGAACGGGGCCGCGCCGAAAAAAAGTTACAAAAATCACGCTTTGGTTTTTTTGGGGATTATAGCGCTGCTCGTCGCCCTTGGCTGGACTTTGCCCGGCCTGCTCGGCATGAGAGAGGGCGCGGTGGAAAAATACCTGATGGGCGGTTTCGCGGTTTTTCTCGCTGTTTTCCTTTTCAGGCTTAAATAGGACGCTGAAAATAGTTTAAAGTTTAGAGTTTAAAGTCTAGAGTAAATATGCCCAAATTCGTGGATTATTATTCCGTGCTCGGCGTGGCGAAAACCGCTTCCGAAGATGAGATAAAGTCGGCTTACAGAAAGCTGGCGATGAAACATCATCCGGACAAGAATCCCGAAAACAAAACCGCGGAAAACAAATTCAAAGAAATAAACGAAGCCTATGAAGTCCTTTCCGACCAGGGAAAGAGAAAAAAGTACGATGAGCTCGGCTCCGACTGGCGGGAAGGACGGGAATTTACCCCTCCCCCGCGGGGCGGAGGCGGATTTTACAGGCAGGAGAATTTTAACCGGGAGGATTTTTCCAAATTCGAGGGCTTCAGCGACTTTTTTAAGGCTTTTTTCGGGAATTCCGAACCTTTTCCCCGGGACGGGGAAGGAGGCGCCGACGGTTTTTACGGGAACGGGGAAGAGAACTTTCGCGGCGGCCTGGACCTGGAAACGGAAATACAGCTTTCCATATACCACATACTGAGGCCGCTCAGGAAAAGTTTTACTTTCAAATACAGGGCCGGACAAAAGGTGAATTCAAAAACCATAGACGTCAACCTCCCTCCCGGAATAAGGAACGGCTCGAAAATAAGGCTCAGGGGCCAGGGAGCCGAGGCCGGCGGGAGAAAAGGCGACCTTTACCTGCGGATCTCCGTTCCTGAAGACCACAATTTCAAAATACAAGGCGACGATATCCTGACCGAAAGCGTCCTTATGCCCTGGACAGCGGCCGCCGGCGGAAAGATCCCGGTAAACACACCCGAGGGGCCGGTTTCCATAAAGATCCCACCCGGCACTCATACGGGAAAAAAATTCAGGATACCCGGCAGGGGACTGCCGGTGAAGAACGGCGCCAGGGGAAATCTTTACGCGCTTATAAAAATAGACATACCCGAAACCCTTTCCCCGAAACAAAAGGAACTTTTCAAAAAACTCGCCGAAGAAGAATAAAACAAAAACGACAAGGCCCAAAGGAACAGAGGCGCAAAGCTTCGTGATATTTTTACCCTATTTGAGAAAGCCCCCGGCTCCTGCCGGGGGTATAGGGATATTCGCCTGAAACGGCGGTATAATGCCGCCATTTGGCTTACCACCCGCGCAGACGGCTTTGCCGTCTCGGTAAAACCAGGCCCTTCAGGGCCGCGCGGGTGGTAGGGTTACCGGAATCTTAACCTGAATCCTTCAATTGCTGAAGGATTCACCGCCGTGAAAACGACAAAAAATCCGGGGACAAAAAAATCGCGGTTTATAAGCGGAAATGCCGCCCATCCCATTCCTCATAGCCCATGTGGAGGGGATAGTCCTCGAAGAGGACAACTGAATTTTTCGGGTTAGAGGTTTAAAACAAAAGAACCCCCGTCCGCCTTTATGGCGGACGGGGTAAAAGGAGGGTCGGTACTTCTTACAGCTTTGTGGCGTTGATCTTTTCAGTTATCTCTTCTATCTGCTTCTGAGTCTTCTCTTCGCCGGCCGCTTTAAAGGGCGTCCCTATTTCCTGTAACAGGTTGTCTCCCTGCACGTAATAGATGGCCTTGGAAGTGATGTCTTTCACCATGGTATGGACGGTCCATCTGAGCTGAACCTGCATCGAAGCTATCGGGTCATCGTGGGTGCCGACGTTCGCTATGGTGGAATCCGGGACTTCGGCGGTTACGCTTACTTTGTAGCCCCAGGCGGTCTCTATATTAAGAGGCTCGACCGTCACGCCGGTAAGGAATTTCCCCCTGCCCTGGAAATTGCCGCTATGCGTGTAATGAACCTGATAGGTGACCTTCACGACTTCGGAACCGTAAAGGTTCTTCATCGAGAAGGCGTATTTCCTGGTAGCGGGTTTGGACCAGCCCTGCAACTGAGTCCAGTGGCTGGTGCCGAAAGGAACCGCGTTGGCGTAGTTCACGTTCACGTTGACCACCGGCTGATTCTTCTCTATTATGGCGAAGATCTTTTCCACCAAGTTCAATATCTTGCCGGCCACGTCTATGGTGTTATTGACGTCGGACCACATCTGGGCGTTCGGATTGTTCGGATCCGGTTTGCCGGGGGTCGTGGGCGGCTTGGTGTTGTTGGGCGGGTTTATAACCGGGCCCGTAGGCGGCTTGGGAAGCGGATTTACCTGAGGCGTGCCATTCGGCGGGTTAAGCGGGATCTCTTCGCCGGGCTTTATCGTTCCGCCCTTTTCCGTTATCTCCTCTATCCTTATGGAGCTTTCGTCGGGGGTAAGCGCTTTTTCGTCGTAGGCGTTCGCGTTCCCGGAGAATCCGAGAGCGAGAGCCGATATCGCTAACATTACTGTTTTTTTCATTTTTTACTTTCCTCCTTCTATAAATTACAGACCAAAAATCTTTTCTTCGGAAACTTTCCCCTCTATCAGCGGGGCGATGAAAGTTTTTTTCAGACCTTTTTCCTGGTCCTTGAAGGGACTGGCTATTTCGCTGAAGTAACCGTCGCCCTGTATGTAATAGACGCTGCTGTTGGTCGAATCCTTCAGGTAAGTCGAGATCTTACAGGTCAGCTTGAGCTGAAGGGCGGCCAGCGGGTTCTCGGAGGTCGCCACGTTGACCACGGTGCTGTCCGGCACGAAGGAGGACATGTTTAACCTGTAGCCCCAGACCACGTCGACTTTGGTCGGCACCACGGAAACGCCGGTCAGGAATTTGCCTTTCCCCTTATAATCCCCGTTGTAATTGAAAATGACCCTGTATTCCACGTCTATGACCCTGACGCCGTAGAGATTGTTCGCGTAAAAACCGTAAACGTAAACCCTGGGTTTTTTCCAGTTGGTCAACTGGGAAGCGGCCGTTATCCCTTCGGGATAGGCCACCGCGTACTTGTTTTCTATGTTGACCACCGGGGCATTGTCTTTCACGATGTCCCATATCTTCATGGCTATGTTTATGACCTTTTCTATGGTGACCAGGGTATTCTGAACGTTCTGGATGTTCTGCGCCGCGTCCTTAAGTTCGGGACTTAACGCGTTCTCGTCTTCCTTGACCTCTTTCAGAACCGTTTTCACGGAAGCCTGGTCCACTTGATAATATTGGGGGTAATTCCTGGCGGCGTCTTTTTCTACGTCGGAAAAAATCTTTTCTTTGTCTATTTTGGAGGTGAGTTCCTCTTCCAAAACCGGAGTTTCCTGGGCGGAGACGATGTTTAAAAAGGATAAAGCCAGCAGAACGGCACTCAAGACCGCGAACTTCCTGTTTTTTAAGGCCATAGTTTTATTCCTCCAACTAGAGTTTAATACTATACGTGGACAGACTTAAGGGATAAAAGGCCTTTATTCGTTTTTTTTTAGACCCATTAAAAATTAGGCCCAAAGGCCCAGGCGGATTGACAAAGGTCAACAAGGAAGGTTTAAGGGAAAAGGCATAAGGCAAAAGGCGCGGGAGGCATAACAAACAGAGGGTTGAGAGGATGGACGCGTAGGCGTGGCAAAATGGAGGCGTAGACGAATGGAGGAGTGGAGGCATAGAAAAAACAAGGCGGGAGAGCTCGCGCAAAGGCGAGAGGACTTTCTGCCAAATAAAGGGACCGGATGCTTACTGTCATCCGGCCCCGTTCTTTAATTCTTACGCCTGTTGCCTTTCCGCTATTTCACTCCGGCAGCCACCTTGTCCTCGGAGTTATTGACTTCGCAGGACATCTTGGCTATCTGCTGATAAACGCTCAGCCGCCATTTGTATTCCTCTTCGGCTATCTTAAGCAGTTTTTTCGCCGTTTCGGGATTGGAGTTATAAAGGGTCCTGAACCGGTTCTCTCCCATCATAAAATCCTCCACCGTTATGGTCGGCTTCGGGCTGTCTATGGTGAGCGGGTTCTTGCCTTCTTTTTTCAGGGCGGGGTTGTACCTGTAAAGCACCAGTCTTCCGCTGGAGACGGCCTTTTTCTGCTCGTTCATTCCTTCATGCATCTTTATGCCGTGCGCTATGCAGTGGCTGTAAGCTATGACTATCGAAGGTCCGTCGTAGGCTTCGGCTTCGGCCATGGCCTTTACCGCCTGCTGGTAATTGGCTCCCATGGCTATCTGGGCCACGTAGATGTTGCCGTAGGTCATGGAGATCATGCCGAGGTCCTTCTTGGGAAGCGGTTTGCCGCCGGCTGCGAAAAGGGCTACCGCGCCCATAGGGGTGGCTTTGGACATCTGGCCGCCGGTATTGGAATAGACTTCGGTATCCAGGACCAGCACTCTGACCTTCTTGCCGCTGGCCAGCACGTGGTCGAGACCGCCGTAGCCTATATCGTAAGCCCAGCCGTCGCCGCCGAGTATCCAGACGGATTTTTTCACCAGAAAGTCGGCCATGGGAAGAAGTTTCCCGGCTTTCTCGTCCCTGGAGGTTTTGAGGAGCTTCCTGAGGTCTTCCACTCTCCCCCTCTGCTTTTCTATCTCCACCCAGTCTTCCTGTTTGGAGCCGAGTATCCCTTCGATCAGGGCCGAAGAAGATTTAAGGTCGCCGGCTTTCAGGTCGGCGAGCATTTCCCTCGCGTATTCAGAAAGCTTGTCGTAGGAAAGTCTCATTCCGTAGCCGAATTCCGCGTTATCCTCGAAAAGAGAATTGGACCAAGCCGGGCCTTTGCCGTCTTCTCTGGAGCAATAGGGAGTAGTGGGCAAATTCCCCCCGTAGATGGAAGAACAACCCGTGGCGTTGGCCACCGCGAGATGGTCGCCGAAAAGCTGGGTCAGCAGTTTCACGTAAGGCGTTTCGCCGCAGCCGGCGCAGGCGCCGGAAAATTCGAAAAGCGGCCTGACGAGCTGGCTGCCTTTTACCGTGTACCTGTTGACTTTTTCGGACCCTTTGTCCTTAAGCCTGAGGAAATAGGCGAAGTTGGCCGGTTCCGTTTCCCGGAGAGGGATCTGGGAATGCAGGCTTATCGCTTTTTTGCCGGTTTCCTTCCCGTCTTTCCTTTCCTTGGCCGGGCAGTTATAGACGCAGGCTCCGCAGCCGGTGCAGTCTTCCACGGCCACCTGTACCGTGAATTTGAGGCCGGCGAGTTCGCCTTTCCCGTCCGTGGATTTGAAAGTCCTGGGCGCGTCCTTGAGTTCGGCCGCGTCATAGGCCTTTATCCTTATAGCCGCGTGAGGGCAGACCAGTGAGCAGAAGCCGCACTGTATGCAAAGGCCTTCTTCCCAGACCGGGCTTTCGAGCGCGATATTGCGCTTTTCATACTGTGTGGTGGCCGTGGGGTAGGTGCCGTCCACCGGGAAAGCCGAGACCGGCAGTTCGTCGCCTTTATAGGCGGCCATCCGGCAGGTGACGTTTTTCACGAATTCGGGCATACCCTTGTCTATTCTGCAGGCCACGAAATGGACCTTGGAATTGACCCGGGAAGGATACTTCACCTCTTCTATGGCGGAGACGGTCTGGTCCACCGCGTCCCAGTTCTTCTTGACCACTTCTTCGCCTTTCCTGCTGTAGCTCTTCTTTATGGCTTCCTTTATGGCGGTTATGGCTTCGTCCTTCGGCAGCACGCCGGAGATGGCGAAAAAGGCTGTCTGCATTATGACGTTTATCCTGGAACCCATGCCGGTTTTTTTCGCTATTTCGGAAGCGTCTATCACGTAAAGCTTAAGACCTTTGTCGATTATCTCCTTCTGGATTTCGGCGGGGATTTTCGGCCATACGTCCTTGGCGGAATAAGGGCTGTTTATGAGGAAAACGGCGTTCTTTTCCGCTTTATCGGTCATGCTGTATTTATCCAGGAAGGAGAACTGGTGGCAGCCGATAAAATGCGCTTTGGAGACCAAATAAGGCGCCCTGATGTAGTTCCTGCCGAATCTCACGTGAGAAACGGTGAGGGAACCGGCTTTCTTGGAATCGTAAACAAAATAGCCCTGGGCGTAATTGTCGGTCTCTTCGCTGATGATTTTTATGGTGTTCTTGTTGGCGCCCACGGTGCCGTCCGAGCCGAGGCCGTAAAAAAGCGCCCGGAACATGTCCTGGGGCTCCACGGACCAGTTTTCGTCGTAGGAAAGACTGAGGTTGGTAACGTCGTCTTTTATCCCCACGCTGAAATCGGTTTTGGGCGAGGAGAAATCGAGGTTCTCAAAAACGGCTTTGGCCATGGCCGGGCTGAATTCCTTGGAGCCGAGGCCGTATCTGCCGCCTATGACGAGCGGAAGTTCCTTTATCCGGCCGTTCCTGTAGGCATTGGCGAGAGCGTGCGCGATATCCAGGTAAAGCGGTTCCCCGTTGGAGCCGGGTTCCTTGGTCCTGTCCAGTACCGCTATCTTCTTAACGGTTTTCGGGAGAGCGGCAAGCAGGTCTTTCTGCGAGAAAGGCCTGTAAAGCCGCACCTTTATGACGCCTATTTTCTGTTTCTCACTGGCGATGAGGTATTTAACGGTTTCTTCGACCGTATCGGCGCCACTGGCCATGATTATTACGACTTTCTCCGCGTTCGGGTCCCCGACATAATCGAAAAGAGAGTATTTCCTGCCGGTAAGTTTTTCGAATTCGGCCATGGTTTCTTTCACTATGTCCGGGGTTTTGGCGTAATAGGTGTTGGACGCTTCCCTGCCCTGGAAAAAGACGTCGGGATTCTGGGCGGTGCCCCTGAGGACGGGTTTTTCCGGGTTCAGCGCCCTCATTTTATGCCCGATAATAAGGTCGTCTGTGAGCATCTTTTTCATAACGTCGAAAGAGAGGGGTTCGACCATATTGAGCTCATGGGAGGTCCTGAAGCCGTCAAAAAAATGGACGAAAGGAACCCTGGACCTGAGTGTGATCTTCTGGGCTATGAGCGCAAAGTCCATAGCTTCCTGGGGATTGGCGCTGGCGAGAAGACCCCAGCCGGTCTGCCTTACGGCCATGACGTCGCTGTGATCGCCGAAAATGGAAAGGGCGTGGGTGGCTACGACTCTGGCTGAAACGTGGAAAACGGTGGAGATCAGTTCCCCCGCTATCTTGTACATATTGGGGATCATCAGCAGAAGTCCCTGGGAAGCGGTAAAAGTGGTGGTAAGGGCTCCGGCGGTAAGGGCTCCGTGAACCGCTCCGGAGGCGCCGCCCTCGGACTGCAGTTCGACTACGGAAGGGATAGTCCCCCAGATATTCTTTTCGCCTTTGGCCGATTTCATGTCGGAAATCTCGCCCATGCCGCTGGAAGGCGTTATCGGATAAATCGCTATAACTTCATTGGTGGCATGAGCGGTATAAGCCGCCGTCGTATTGCCATCCATCGCTACCATTTTCTTCTTGGACATATGCTCTCCTTATAAGGAATAAATTATAACTATATTATACCATTTTTTGTAACGAGGGATAAAACCCGGGTTATAGGCACAAAGCAATAAGGGAAAGGGACGTTTTCTCAGCCTTCAAATTCTTTGATTATTCTTTACCCTTCACTCTTTACGCTTTACGATTTAGAACGGCATCGGGGTCTTCTTTATCCTCAGCCTGAGCTGGCATTTGAGGCATCTTTCGGATTCTTTCCTGGCGGCCGCGTCGGTAAAACCCTGCTCGACGAGGTTGAAATTATCCGCTCTTTTCTCTACGGGCAGTACCGGGATCTCGGCCCTTTCCCTGTAGGCGAAAGCTTCCTGCCGGCCTATCTCGCGGGGCATCAGGGTTTCTTCTTCGGGAATGAACTTGTGGTCTATCTCGCCGTCCCCCCCGAACATCCTGTCTATCGCGGAGGCGGCTTTCCTGCCGGCGGCCAGCGCCTTTATGACGGAAGCGGGACCGGTTTCCATGTCGCCGCCGGCGAAGAGGCCTTTCTTTTTGCATTCCAAAGTGACCGGGTCGGCCGCTATCCAGCCGGTTTCATTGAGCAGGGGGTCCAGTTCGGGGAAAAGAACGGGTTTCTGTCCTATCGCCGCGACCATCAGGTCGGCGCTTATTTTAAATTCGCTGCCCTTTACTTCCACCGGCCGGCGTCTGCCGCTTTTATCGGGTTCTCCCAGTTCCATCTTTACGCATTCAATTTCCAGTTGACCGGAAGGAGCGACTTTCTGGCCGGAAGCGTTGACTCTCTGACCGGCGGGTTTGACTTTTCTGGGGGCCGTCAAATATTGTATATCTATGCCTTCTTTCAACGCTTCTTCTATTTCCTCGCCGGCGGCCGGCATTTCTTTCCTGGTCCTTCTGTAAATTATGGTGACTTTTTTCGCGCCTTTTCTCAGGGAAACCCTGGCCACGTCTATGGCCACGTTCCCGCCGCCCACGACCACCACATGGCCGGCTATTTTGACCGTCCCTTCCTTGAGGTTCACCGATTTGAGCAAAGTTATGCCGTCTAAAACCCCGGGGTCCTCTTCCCCCTCTATCCCCATCTTCGTGCCGCTCTGGGCCCCGAGCGCCAGGAACACGGCGTCATAGCCCTCGGCGAAAAGGCTCTTCACGCTTTCTATAGGGCTGTTCGTCCTTATTTCGACGCCTATTTCCAGCATGTCGTTTATTTCCCCGTCCAGTATCTCGCGGGGCAGTCTGTATTCCGGGATACCGGTGCGCATCATGCCGCCGGCCTGGGGCAAAGCTTCGAAAACCATGGTTTTATGGCCTTTGGTTCGCAAAAACCAGGCGGCCGTAAGCCCGGCGGGGCCGCCTCCCACTATCGCGACTTTTTTGCCGGTGTCGGGTTTTATCTTGAGTTTGGATTTCCACCTTTTCGTGTCCCTGTCCGAGACGAACCTCTTCAGAAATCTTATACAGATGGGCTCGTTGACTTCGCCCCTGGAACAGGCCTGTTCGCAGGG
>PEXN01000048.1 GCA_002774685.1 Elusimicrobia bacterium CG08_land_8_20_14_0_20_51_18
CGTGACCGCCCTTAAAAGTCTATGAGCCGGTTCAGTTCCAGTCCACTTTGGGAACACTGTCCAGCTGCCGGTGGGCGGGAAGCCCGTCGTTGAGCCCCTTGAGCACCTTGGTCAGGTCCTTAAAATCGCCTTTTCCATCTATCGCGTAGGTCCAGACCCCCCTGGTCTTTCTGACGGGGTTTGAAAGAGACCACATAAGATCGGTCTGCAGATATGCCAAGGGGTCTGCCACCGTGCCTATATTTACGGGATTTGATATAGCGACATCCAGGTCGAACTTGAAACCCCATTTTATGTCTACTGCCAGGGGCTTTACCCTTAAATTAGCGATATAGTTGCCTTTGCCTTTCGCGGCTTCAGCGCACGTCGCCGCTATGGCGGGGCAGGTGGCGGCGCCTCCGACGCAGCCGGCGGCGATGAGACAGCCGGCGGTGGAATCGTTATTGACGCTGGTGCCGCCATAAAAATAGCTCAGCATATACGTAACATCCACCACGGTTACGCCCATAAGGTTTTTTACTTTAACCCCGTATATCACTTCCTTGGGGCCTTTCCAGCCCGCGATGGTGTTCCAGTCAACCCAGTTGGGCATGGCGTTGGCGTAATTGGATGAGTAGGCGCCGTTTGGCTGGGCGCTGTTAATAACGCCCCAGGCCGTGAGGCCCGCGTTCACTATCGCACCGGCCGCGATTGGAGCGACCTTTGCGGTTTCGTCTTGCGCCGGTTTCAGTTCCGCGGGCGAACGATTGTCGGTTTCCGTCATTGTGATGGAAATGTCTCCGATAGTGGAGTAGGCGGGATCATTGACATCCGGCGCGGGGGCAGCGGATAAAAAGCCGTGCGGCAGCAGAACTATGGAAAGCGCGGCCAATAATATTTTTCTGTTTGACATGAAAACCTCCGTTTAGCGTATCTCTGAGTATAGTTTATCGCGCGGCGGTAATTATCACAAGGGATAAAGGCCTAGAGTTACCGGGTCTTAGGCCTAATTCCACTCTACTGCCCCGTCTTTTTTGTCTTCCTGCTTAAGAGGAGTTATTTTTTCTGTAAGTTCCCTGGATTTCTCGCTTATATCCTGGAAATCTCCGTCCCCGCGGACGGCGTAGGTGCTGAATTCCTTGTATTTTTTAAGGGGGCTTGAAAAATCCCAGCCCAGGTCGGCTTGCAGTTGGGCCATGGGATCTTCCGCTGTGCCCACGTTCATAGGATTGGCTATCTGCAAAGCCATATTGAATTTGAATCCCCACTTGATCTTTAGTTTTCTCGGTTTTATGGTGAAATTCGCTATATAATGCCCCTTGCCGTTGTAATTGCCGCCGTAGTAGTAGGAGACGACATATTCCATATCAAGAATTTTCATTCCGCATAAATTTTCACACTGAATGGAATAGACTATTTTTTTCGGTCCTTTCCAGTTGACCACTTCCGACCAGGTAAAGGAGCTGGGCATGGCGCTCGCGTAATAATGGCCGAGGTTCCCTACCGCCGAGCCGTTGTTTATAATGTTCCAGGCGTGGGCGCCGGCATTTATTATGGCTCCGGCGGCGACTACGGGCGCGACTTTGGTGTCGCTCGGAGTTGCAAGAGGAAGGGGAAGTTCGGCTTCCCTTATTTCCGAGACCCCGGTTTTTATGCCGGCTATTTTAAAGTAGTTCTCGTCGTATTCCTGGCCGTAAGAAAAAGCGCACGTGGTCATGAAAACAGCCGTCATTATAAATTTTTTCATTATTCCTCCCTGGCATCTTACCGAAATTATACGGTATTCCGGGAATCTTTCTCAGGGCCATATTGACCCAAACGTCTTTTTTTTTGGCCCTTGCGTTTATAGGCCCCAGGTCCCTTGACAAAGCGTTTTTTTGATTTTATTATATAAGGGTCGGGTATATATTATGAAAAATAGAATTAATATTACCTTAGCACTCGTCTTTTTTCTGTATTCGGGCGGCTATTCCGCGGAACCGCCGGCGGAGGATTCCGGAGCCGAACAGCCGGTCACGGAAGTGACGGTTCCGCAGACTCAGCCGCTTTTGGACCCGGCCGTCACACAGAGCGGACCGGCTCAGCAGGGCGCGGTACAGACGGGCCGCGACCGCGAGACTGTTTTCAGGCTGAACATCCATTCCAACCCCGTTTTATCCGGGACCGCCTTCCTGGAAATAATTTCGAAAGAAGAACCCGCAAAAGTCCGGATGTTTCTTAGCAGGAACCAATACAGGATATTCTCTCTGCTCATAGAACTTCAGAGAACCGATCCCGGAACCACTTACCCGCAGGTGGTTCGGGGGCTGGAGAGGTATAACATAGGGATAGGGCCCTGGCCCGGGCTGGACGGAGGAGAAGGCCATCGCGACCGGCATGATCCGAACAGCCGCCGCGGCGAGGGGCGCGACCGCCGGGACGAGCCGGGGAACGGCGGCCAGGAAGAAGAGCGGGTGATGCCCCCTCCC
Organism: Elusimicrobia bacterium CG08_land_8_20_14_0_20_51_18; assembly: GCA_002774685.1. Taxonomy (GTDB): domain Bacteria; phylum Elusimicrobiota; class Elusimicrobia; order Elusimicrobiales; family UBA9959; genus 0-14-0-20-51-18. The sequence continues at coordinate 2,448 of PEXN01000048.1, forward strand.
AGGCCCATTGACGAGAATCCCATCAACAAGATGCTGGAAATAAGATCGGATATGAACGCCGGCGGGGATCAGAAAAAACTGGAGGAAAAGATAACCTCTCTCGGCTCGGAGTATCCGGAGGATTCCTCGGTTCAGACCGGCGTGGCCGAGTTCCTGAACGAGATGAAAAATTACGAGGAATCGGAAAAATACTCCACGAAGGCGGTGGACCTCGATGAAACCAATTCCGACGCCTACAAGATGAGGGCCGTTTCCAAATACTCCATGAACGACATCAAGGGCGCCGTGGAGGATATAAAGAAAGCCACGGAGCTCGATCCGCAGGATGAAACCTCGAGGCTGCTTACGGCCATAATAAACAGCAAGAGAACGGTTTCCATAAACAACCTTTCTTCCGTCCAGGACCTTAAGAACGCTCTTAAGGACCTGAAAAACGATGAGCCCCCCGCGATCTATCTGGGTAAGTCCGATTCCTGGGAAAAGGTGAACGGGGCAGCCGCGTCTAAAGGAGTGGATTATAACAAATCCAAGTTTTATCTTAAGACTGCGGCGACTAAAAATCAGATGCAGGACTACGAGGGCGGCCTGAAATACGCGACCCTGGCCATAGAAAAAAACCCCGGCAATCTGGACGCTTATCTCGAAAGGGCCAATTCCCGTAATTTCCTCGGCCATTATGACGAGGCCATAAGGGACGCTTCAGCGGTGATAGAAAAAGAGCCGTCCAATATAAGCGCCCTTAACATGAGAGCCTGGTCTCTCTACAAGAAGGGGCAGTTCGACGAAGCCGGCGAAGATTCCACCAGGGCGCTGGAGATAAAGCCCGATTTCGCGGACGCCATGTTCAGCAGGTCTTTGGTATACGAGAAACAGGGGAAATACGAGGAAATGCTGAAGGACCTTGAAAGAGCCGCCGCTTTGAGCCCGCTTTACAGGGCCAGGTTCCGGGACGCGGTGGCCCAATACGCCAATAAGGCCCCGAATTTTTCCAGGAATTTCCAGAGCGTGCGCCAGGAACGCAAAAGGAGAGCGGCCGCCGAAAATCAGAAAACGGATTATAAGAGGTTCCTGACCATCCTGTTGTTCACGGTTACCGGAGGTCTGCTGATAGGCCTGGGCCTCCTTCATATTTTTTCGGACAAAAAAACGCGGACGGAATCCAAAATAACTCATCCCGACATCCTTTCCCCCTCGGTTTTTTACGAGGGCGTGGCCACGGGCAAGTACAAGGTGCTAAAAAAAATAGGCCAGGGCGGCATGGGCATAGTTTATCAGGCGGTGGACCAGACCTTGAACCGTGAAGTGGCCATAAAGAAAATGAACGACGAGATAAAACTGAACGAAAGGGAGAAGCAGAGGTTCATAGAGGAGGCCAGGACGGTCGCCATGCTGCGTCATCCGAACATAATAGAGATCTATACTATTTTCGAGGAAGGCGAGGATATTTATCTGGTTTTCGAGTATATAGACGGAATTACTCTCGACAGGAAACTTAACAAAGAAATCAGGATGCCTTTTTATGAAGCCAAGGAATTGGTCAATGAAATAGGCAAAGCCCTCGCCTACGCCCACGGCAAGAACATCATACACAGGGATATGAAGCTTTCGAACGTCATGATCTCCAAAGAAGGTTTCGTTAAGGTAATGGATTTCGGCCTGGCCAAGATAGCCAGGGAGACCATGGCCAGGGTTTCCAGCGCCGAGGTCGTGGGCAGCCCCGCATATATGGCTCCCGAACAGGACACGGGGGTTTCGCTCAAGGAGTCGGATCTCTATTCCCTGGGCGTCTGCCTGTACGAGATGCTTACCGGAGCGCTTCCTTTTAACGGCCCCGACTACCATTATCAGAAGGAAAAAAAGGCTTTCCAGCCGCTCAGCGGTTCCGTGCCGGGCGTTCCGCGCGAGATAGACGCCGTAATGTCCAGAATTCTGGACCCGGACCCGCAGAACAGGTACCCGTCCCCGGAGGACTTCCTGGCGGACCTTAACAAATTGTCCTGAGAGCCATTGACAAGAGATATGTTTTGTGGTAGACTCAGAGTAATATACAGCTCCTGGCAGTACGTATTCCCAATGAATAAATCGCGGGAATGCCGATCCCAGGAGTTTCTCTTTGGGGGGATTGTGCCAACAGCAATACTTATAGATGGGGGGTTTTTCCAGAAAAGATATAATTCAGTTTATCCTCACAAAAGGTTTGATCCAAGAGCAATGTCTAAGGATTTATTCACTTTAGCTTTGGGCCATATAGATAAAGAGGCTGGGGAAAGGCTTTACCGAATTTTTTATTATGATTGTCCTCCTTTGAATAAAAAAGCTCATCATCCTCTGACAAAAAAATGTATTGATTACTCAAAAACAAGTCGTTCTGAGTTTCAATTGGCTTTTTTCGAAGAGCTTAAAAAACTTAGAAAAGTCGCTTTGCGTTTGGGTGAAGTCCGGAGTCATGGGGGGTGGCAAGTTAATTCAACTAAATTACAGTTTCGCAGTTGGTGGCTAGTGATGTTTACTATGACATGGTTCAAAAAGGGGTTGACATGAGAATTGGTTTAGATATCGCTTCCTTGGCATATAAAAAACTTGTAGATAAAATCGTTTTAATTTCTGGAGACAGTGATTTCGTTCCAGCAGCGAAACTGGCAAGACGTGAAGGAATAGATTTTGTTTTAGATCCAATGTGGAATCATATAAACCCGGATTTACATGAACATATAGACGGGTTACATTCCACTTGCCCCAAGCCGCCAATTGCCCCATCTGTTTCATGATTAGCAGGGCATAGTTAACCCGCAACCAATTGTTTAACTGGCATAATGATTTTGTCATTGTGAAAAAGTTTAGAAACATGTCGGACGGCATAGTGTCCAAAGCGCGCCCCTTCGTCAGCGAAGTCCACCCGCCTCAATATGCGCTCGGGCATTCCGGGCGTTTGCCGGGCAGAGCTGTGTCGCAGGCGACTTGCGCCTTCGGGAGCCGAGACTCAGAGGGCGAGCTACGCTACGAGACCCGTCTCTGACGGTAAATGCCCGGAATGCCAAAACGAGCGTAAAAAAACTTGCGGCCGGAATCGCTCAAAATCAGATTGTCCGCTAAAAGTTCCCACCTACGGCAGTCAGGCAATATGTTATGGTCCCTTACATGCGGTTGAAAAAGCGGTATAAATAAGGCAGAATATAAAAGTGGAAAGAACGGAGAAACTATTATGAAAGCTCTCGTTAAAAAATTCCCCGAGAAGGGCATCTGGATGGAAGATATTCCGGAGCCGGCCTGCGGCGACAACGAGGTAAAGATAAAAATAAAGCGCACGGCGATCTGCGGCACCGACATACACATATACAACTGGGACGAATGGTCCCGGAAAACGGTGCCGGTCCCGATGAACACCGGGCATGAATTCGTGGGGGAAATAAGCGAGCTGGGGAAGAATGTGAAGGGGCTCTTCAAGGGGGAAAGGGTTTCCGGAGAAGGGCACGTGGTATGCGGGCATTGCAGGAACTGCCGCGCCGGGAAAAGGCATCTTTGCATAAATACGAAGGGAATAGGGGTTAATCTCCCGGGTTGTTTCGCGGAGTATCTGGTGATCCCGGCGGAAAACGTTTTCCCGGTGCCTGACGCCGTTTCCGACGACGAGGCGGCGATCCTGGACCCGCTTGGGAACGCGGTTCATACGGCCCTTTCCTTCGATTCCGTGGGGGAGGACGTGCTTATAACCGGGGCCGGCCCGATAGGCATAATGGCCGGGGCTATCTGCCGGCATGCGGGGGCGCGCCACGTGGTGATAACCGACCTTAACGAGTACAGACTGGAGCTGGCCCGGAAAATGGGCATAAAAAACGTTATAGACGTAAGAAAAGAAACCATCCCCGACGTGCTTAAAAGACTGAAAATGACGGAAGGCTTCGACATAGGCCTGGAGATGAGCGGCAATCCCAAGGCTTTTAACGATATGATCTCCTCGGTCCGGATGGGGGGAAGGATCGCCCTGCTGGGCATTCTGCCCGACAGCGCCACCGTGCCCTGGGGAAAGATGATATTCAAGGCTTTCCGGATAAAGTGCATATACGGCAGGGAAATGTTCGAAACCTGGTATAAGATGTGCGCCATGATAGAAAGCGGGTTGGATATAAAACCTGTCATAACCCACAGGTTCGACATAAAAGATTATCAGAAGGGTTTTGAAACCATGGCGGGCGGGAACTCCGGTAAAATAGTGCTTAAGTGGGATTAAAATGAACAAGAAAATCGTCTGTTTGTTTTCTCTGTCCGCTTTTCTGTTTTCGGGCTGCTCTTTTTATAAGGATAAGATGGCCGGTTACTATCTCTCCAAAGCGGAGAAAATAGCGGCCGAAGAAGAGGCTTCCGAGGAGGAGATAGACAGCGTTTACGAGTGCCTTTCCCGGGCGGTGGAATACAAGCCCAATCTGCCTAAAAGCGTGGAGGTTTCGGAAAAAATAACCGAGGCCAGCATCAAGAGCGGGTATAAAAAAGCTTATGAGCTGCAGATAGAATTCATAAAGAAGTATCTCAAGCTCAACCCGTATTCCTGGGACGTGCATCTTAACCTGATTTCGGCCTATTCCCTGAAAGGAGACCTGAGAAATCTCGATTTCCTGATAGGGGAGTTCGAAAATATGGAGAGATATGAACAAGACGAAAAAAACAAATTTTCCTTCCTGGTCCTCCGCGAGATAGCGCACTCTAATATCCTTCCCTGGATAGAGTCCCAGGGATACCTGAGCGCCAACGTGAATTCAGACCACATAGTGACTTATCTCAGCCAGTACAGGAATTATATGGATAAGGCTGAGGAAATAAGGAAAAGCCTGGAAGACCCGAAACGCGCGGACCTTAAAAAATCGATGGACAGGCTGCTGGCCGACGCCTACGAGGTTTCGGTGGCCGAAGCTTTTAAGAACAAGAACGAAATAAGGAGGAATCGCTGGATCTCCGAAAAGATAAACTCCGACCAGAAATTTCTCAAGGCCCTCAAGCATACGGTGGAGGGCAACGTCTACCTCTTGAAAAAGGATTATTCCAGCGCGAGGATCCTGTATAAGTCCGCCTTAAGCAATCACGAGGGCTTTATCAACGCCAAAAAACAGATGGTAGAGGTCGATTTCCAGGAGGCCATGAGCCTGGCTCTTATGAAAAGGGATAATACCGAGCTGAAAGACTCGCTTTATTCCTGCTACGACGAGATAAACGACATGATCGAGGATTCTCCCTCTTATTTCAGTCGCGTCCCCTTCGTAAGTAACGAAAAATTCCTTTCGGACCTCTATTCCCTGAAGGCTGCCCTCATTTCGGCCCTGATGACCGTGGAAAATTTTTCGCCCAAAAAGAAGCGGAAAATCCAGGCGGAATTTAAAACGGCGCTGGATAAGGCCATAGAGATAAATCCCCAGAACAAGCTGGCTAAGGAAATTTTCGAAAGATACAGAAAAGATGGTATATAACCCGAATTCCCCGGTCGGGGAATTCGGGGGTGGCAATGTGGCAGGTTGCAAGTCGCAAGTAACAACTCAGAAAATGTAATTTTTCGCCGTTTTCCCCGATATTCAGTTATGGAAAAAAATCCTATTTTTCCGCGTTTACGCCTTATGCCTTTTGCCTTATGCCTTTTGCCTGGCGTTTTTATCCTTTTCTTTTCCCATCCCTCTTTTTCCCAGGAACCCTCCGTTTCTTCCGGAACAGCCCCTCTGAGGCCCCAAGTGCCGGCTTGCCCGCTGGGCGCAGCCAGGGAAGCTATGCCGACGGCCGGAACAGCGCCTTCGACCGCGCCCTTCGGTTCCTCTTCGCTTAATTTCATAATAGACAGGAGATCCGACGAGAGCTCGGTTCACATGAATTATTCGCTCAGATGGGATTTTAAGGACCTTAAAAGGGCTTATTTGCTCCCCGGGCTTTTTTACAGAGACGCCAGCCGCCTGGATCTGAGAAAAAACGTAAAACTCAGGTATTACGGTTATAAAATAAGCCCCTTCAAATTCTTTATAAGCGAGAGGAAAATGGATGTTCCCGGCGCCGGCGGGGAGCAGGTGAAAGACCCCGCGCCCGGGGAGAAGCCCGGGAAAAGGCTGCGTTTCAGCCTTTCCCCTCTTTATGACGACTTGATGGAAAATGCGGACGATTTTCTTCTGGATAATTCTTTTAAGAGTCTTTCCCCCGAATGGGAAAAGTTGAGCAGGACGGAGAAAAAATCTTTTTTCAGGGACGTTTTAAGGCTGGAAATGTGGGATTATCCTTTGTTTCGGGGTACGTCCGAAGGTCTGGAAAAGATTTCCGATTAATTCGCTCGCGGTTCTTCAGTAAAAAATCACGGCTTTTGAAATGTTCCCGTCTATCCTTATATCCAGGGCCTTCTCCAATCTTATGTGAGCCACGTGCTCCGTCTCGAAATAAACTTTCTGTTTTTTCAGCCACTCCCAGTTGATGAAATCGTTCCGTCCCAGCATGGTGAGGTACCCTATGCCCAGCGAGGTGACGTTGTGAAAAAAATGAGTCCCGTAGGAGGGGTCGACCCAGAAATTATCGTACTTGGCTTCTATTATTATTTTTGAAAAGGAGATGTTGTTCCACTTTACCGGTATTCCGAGGTGTATGTCGCTGGAACCCCACCTGCCGGGACCGAGAAGCGCGTAATTCCATTTAAGGTTCCTGAGCTTTTCATTCACCGCGTTTATTTCGTCCGAGATGGCTTCGGTTTTCAGATTCGAGAAATTTTCAGGCTTCACGCAGACGATGTCCCGTATGTCGTTTATGTAGCCGTTTCCCAGCGCCGAATCCGAGGAGAAGATCTTAGTTTTGTTTTCCGTATTGTGGAAGTTCACTTTTTTCATCGCGCTTTTGGAACTCATCGGCCTTATCTGGAGGATATTGAATTCAGTCTCTCCGTCCTGAGGATTGTAGTCCAAGGCAAATTCCATTTCTATGTTTGAGCCCATGGCGTCGCTCGTTATCCTTGAAAGCTCCCGCAGGATCTTATTCAGCGGTAGGAATTCGTTTTTCAGGACCGGCGCGAAAGTAAGCAGTTTTATCCCTTCGGCGTGAACGGTATCGTAAAGCTTTTCCTCCTCGCGGGAATAAGTCGAGGCCAGGAATTCAAAGCCGGGCGAGTTTTTCAGCTCGTCGAAATCTATCTGCATTATATCCGGTTCCTTGTCATATTCTATTCCGCTTCCTTCCTTGGGGGAAAGGTCCACGCAGATGATCTTTTTCTGGGAATTCAAAAGAGTGTTCTCTACGGTGGAAAACTGGTGCAGATTTTCGGGGAAATTAGGGGAATACCTCAGGGCGTTGAATCCGGAAACTATGGATTCCCCCAGGCCCGCGCAGATATGCGCCACCGGGTCGGAACTCTTCAGCGGAAGAACGGGGTAGTAATTATAGGACTGCATCACTCCCGAGATCAGGGGATAATAGCGGTCTTTCAGGTATTCTCTGCCCACTATTTTCTGTACCACTACCGCCATCTTTTCTTCGTCCGGGATGTTCGGGGTCATTTTCCTGAAAGCTCTGGCTTCCTTGGAAAAAACCGAGGCGTAGATGAATTTTACGGCCTTTTCCAGCTCGCCGAATCTGGCCGACAAGTCTTCCCCGGTATTTTTGAGCATATAAGTTTTGTAAATCCCGGCGAAGGGATGGGTTTTGGAGTCTTCCAGTATGGACGAGGACCTGACGGCTATCGGCCCTCCGAATTTATCGAGCATCACCATCAGGTCGTTCACGGCGTAATCGGGGAGGCGTATCCTGGAGAAGATGTCCGCTATCCTTTCGTCCTCGTAGTTATCGTTTATGATGCTTTCCAGGTCGTTCTGCTCCATAAAAAAATCGAAAACATCGGTCGAAAGGACCACGCTGTTGGGAGTGGTGATCTTTACGCCGTCTATTTTCTCCGGTATCACGTCCTTGCTTATAAGGAAATCCATAAAAGCCAGGCCCCTGGCCTTTCCGCCTATGGAACCGGAGCCTATCTTGACGAAAGGGGTCGAAGAGTCGTAAAGCCTTCTGTCGAATTTCAGGACGCTGCCGAGCTGGGTCCTGTAAATGAACTGGTGCAGGGTTTCTATGAGATATTTCCTGATCTCTTCTCCGTCCTTGAATTCGGATATTTTTTTCGGCCGGATGTGGTAGGCTATTTCGAATTCCGTCCTGGCGAAAAGCCATTTGGAAAAGTGGTTCCTTGAGGCGTGATAAATTATGGATTTCGCCGGGATGGTTTTGAGGATCTTGAGCATCGTCTGCAGGTCGCTGGCCCGCGCTATTTCATGGCCGTAGTCGTCGCTGAAGATGAAATCTCCAAAGCCGAAATATCTCTGGATGAATCCGCGCAGCTGCCTCGATAAGTCGCCGGAGTTTTTATTCAGAAAAGAAGCGCCTATGTTCTGGGTTTTCCCCGCGTAACCCGGGTTTGAGGACTGGAGCAGCACCGGCATGTCGGGGGTTTCCTTTTTTACCCTTTC
>PEXN01000111.1:0-14067 GCA_002774685.1 Elusimicrobia bacterium CG08_land_8_20_14_0_20_51_18
ACGTCCGGTTTCAGGTTAAGCGGGATGTGCCCCCAGGTCTTGAGCTTCGTTCCCGACTTCGGATCTTTCTGGAAAAGCGCTATCTTGACCGAACTGCTTCCTATATCGACCCCTACGATGTCGCCCTGAGGAAAAAAAGATTTAAAAATTTTTTTTATCATTTTGTTCCCGTTACGAGAATCTTACCCGACCTCCGCGCCTCTAGTCATTAAAGCAGATATATATTAAATAATTGTTAACAACAAGTAAAGCATTTTTTAGCCGGAGATTGCAATAGGCCCGTAAAATTATATAATAGTCTGGAGCTCCCGGGAAAAACGGAGCCGCGATATGCCCTTAAAGACCGCAATCATAGGTTTCAGCAAAAGCGCCGAAGAGCTTCACGTTCCGGCTTTAAGGAGCTTGAAAGACAAATTCGTCCTGTCGGCGATAACCGACCCTTCGGCGGAAAGGCTGGACAAAGCCTCCAAAGCCGTCAAGGGCGTCGGACTTTACCCGGACGAAAATTCGCTTTTTGAAAAAGAAAGCCTGGACCTCGCGGTAATAACCGGAGAAGCGGGAAAAAATCCGGTCTTAAAAGCCCTTAACCGGAACCTGCATGTCCTGTGCGAGGGCCCCCTTCTTCTGGGCCTCTCCGAACTGGACGAACTGCTGGATAAATCGAGGCAACGGGGAAAGCTGATATATTTTTTCGATTGGTGGAAACGGCACCCCCAGGTAAAAGCGATGCAAGACGCCATTGCCCAGGACATCATAGGAAAACCTGATTTTTTTCAGTGGTCGGCGTTTTTTCCGGGCGAAGCGGAAACGGCCGGACGGGAACTCTGGACGGCTTTCCACATACTGAATCTGTTGAGCGGAAGAAACCCGGTTACGGCCTGCGCTAAATTTTATGACGGAGGGCGTTCCGACATAACGATAAATTTTTTGGACGCCTCGGCCCAGCTTCATCTGAACGGCAAAAGCCGGCTGCAAAAAATCTGCGCGCTGATCTCCGGCGAAAAAGGGCTGCTCCAGCTTAACGATGATAGCCTGGCCATAGAAAGAGCCGGCCTCGGCCGCAAGATAGCGGATTTCGGCAAAAAATTCGCGGAACTGCGGGACGACCCGGCGCTGGCGGCCGGGGTGTACCTTGAGTTGGAAGAAGCTCTCAGAGAATCCTCCCTGGCCGAAAAAAACATGAAAGCGGCCAGCCTTTGCCTGAGACTTATTTCCTCTTCCGTTAAATCCGGCAGGTCCGGGAAACCCGTCCCCGTCTAACCAGAAAGTTGCAATTGCAACTTTTTGGTGTCACCTGCCTGCCGGCGCGCAAGTTGCAACTCATCGTCAGGCAGGCAAGTCTCAGGTCGCAGGTTACAAGTTAAAGAAGCATGAAGTCAGGGGCAAAGGCACAAAGTGACAAAGTGTTATAAGGAATGTCATATCTCCCTTTGTGCCTCTGTGCCTATGCTCCTTTGACACTCCATTAAAGTTTCTTGGGTATATTTGAAAAAAACTCGATAAGATTTCCGCTTATAGCCGAACTGTTGAAATATATGTGAAGGCCTATCTTGCAAATCAGGTAAAGTATCACTCCTATAAAAAAGCTCTGGTAGGCCCAGACCCAATCCTCTCCGGCAAAGGCGAAGACCGCGCCATACGCCGCGTAATACAAAAAAAGAGCCAGGAGCACGTAAATCGAAAAAGAATAAAGCTTTCCGGCCTGCGGGATGCCTTTGAAGATGTTCTCCACATAACCCCGCGTCCGCGAAGAGTATTCCGCCAGAACGAAAAAAGCCAGCAAAGAGATCACCAGACTCAGCAGCGAAGGAAGCGGCATCCCGTTAAAAGCGCTCAGCCCCGAAATAAAAGGCAGGAAAAACAGGAAATTGTTTATCAGATACAGGGAGATGAGTATTATAAAAAGCCTTATGAATTCCGTTATGTAGGCCCTGGTATTTTCATCGTTCATGAGAAACCTCTTTCATTTATTATTAATAATATACTAAAATACTCTATTGCCGGCAAAGGAAAAGTTTCGTCCGCCTCAGGCGGACGGCCCGCCCGGGGCGGGCGCCGGAGGGGAGTCATTATGATAATCGAAAGAACAGAATACAAGGGACAGCCCGTCATTATTCTCAAGAGGAACGAAAACGACAGATATCCGTTTTCGTTTGGACTCGGAAAAGCCAGAATGATACTGGAATCGATAGAAGACATAAAAAAATTCGTCGAAGAAAACGACAACAAAGAAGAAAAGAAAGATTGACGCCCCCCAAGGCGGACTGTCCCGCCGCGCCGCATAAATAGCGGCGGGAAATGGGACAGCTATCCGCATTATACAAGGAGGGGGACGATGCCCGAAAACGCTCATGAAGCCGTAAGCCGGCTTTATGACGACATTTCCGGCTATTACGAGTCGGCGAATTCCTTTCTTACCCTCGGACTGGATCTGTACTGGCGCCGCAAAGCTTCAAGACTTCTTATAAAAGCAAAACCGGGAAATATCAAGATCCTCGATGCCTGCTGCGGCACCGGGGATTTTGCTTTAAGCCTGCTTAGGACTTACGGCGGCCGGGCGGAAATAACGGCCGTAGACCTGAATGAAAAAATGCTTGCGAAAGCCTCCGGCAGGTCGTCAAAAATAAAATTCGCGCTGGCCGACGCCGCGAAACTGCCCTTCCCCGACGACAGCTTCGACGCGGTCACGGTTTCCTTCGCCGCCAGGAATCTCGCCCGCGATCGGAGCGAGTTTCCCGCGATACTGAGAGAGTTCGCCAGGGTACTTAAAAAAGACGGCGTTTTCCTGAACCTGGAAACCACGAGGCCCGAAAATTTTATAATAAGGAACCTGATGAAAACTTACGTAAAGCTCTCCATCTTCCTTTTAAATTTCGCGAACCGCGCCGGCAGGACAGCCTACGCCTTTCTGGGCGACACGATAGGGGACTTTTACGGGGCGAAAAAACTGTCGGAGATAATCGGCGAAGCCGGGTTCGGGGCGGTCGAGCGCACGATCCTCTGCCCTGGAGCGGTAGCGGTGCATTTAGGACGTAAAAAACAATGAAACTTTTTTTTCTTTTTTTCCTTTCCCTCTCAGCCGGTCCCCTCCGCGCCGAAGGAACCGGCAGGACGACTTACGAACTGCAGCTTGACCCCTATTACACCGCCGCGGGGATGTACAACTCCCTCACGGAAAAGCCCATAGAAAAACTGACCGGGAAGAGCGAAAGCGAGATTTACAAATACCTTCTGGAAAACATTTACAAGCCGAGGACCCTGGTTTTTGAGATAAGCCTGAACCCGCTGCCTTACGCCGGAACTTTTGTAAAGAGGAACTACCGTAATTTTTACGAAGACGCTCAGCTTACCAGCAATTTCAACTATATACAGGCGCTCACGGCGGGTTTCGAAGAACCCTGGGCCTTTTCCGTCTTTCTCGGCAACGTGGTGGAATTCGATTCCATAAAAAAATCCTTCGAGGGGAAAAGGAAAGGCTATTCGGGCCTCCTGCTGGACATGGGCGACTACCACATCAAGGATAACGAGCTGGTTTACGACCGCTGGATACAGGGAGAGGTGAAGCTGAAAGGCGAGCAGATACTCCGGGACAGAAGCCTGGTCTGGAGCTTCAGAGTCGGAGGAAAGCTGCACGACAGAAGCTGGATAAAAGACTCCGTTTTTTTCGGCTTCCGCCGCTCGAGGACGGATTTCAAAAAAACCGGGCGCTGGTACGAGAACTCAGGCTTTGAACTGACCTCCTCCTTCTCCAGAGACAAGCTGGAAGCCATAAGGCATTATTTCCTCGTGGAAAAAAAAATTCCTTCGGAGAAAAAAAGATACGCCTTCACGCTGGGACTGGGCTTCGTCTGGGATTCCGACAAAAAATATTCCATAAAAAACGGCGGCGACGCCAGGAACGGCTTCCAGTTCATCCTGCGGCCCAATCTGGAATTCTGACCCGCAAACCCCCTTTCAAATGGCGAATAAAAAACCCCGTCACTGCGTCAATGGCGGGGGTTTAAAAAATTCTTTTAATTTTATATATCGCGCTTTGCGCGTTACATTTTTATTTCTCTTTGCCGCAGCATTTCTTGTATTTTTTGCCGCTGCCGCAGGGACAGGGCTCGTTGCGCCCGACTTTCGGCTCTTCCCTCTTGTAAGTTTCCACTTTGGGGGCGGGCGGTTCACCCCGCGCGACTTCCGGATTTTTCTTAAGCCATTTTTTCACTTCCCTTTCGTCGTTTATATTAACGTTGTCCTCGAGCATTTTCCTGTAGATATTCACCACCATCTTTCTCTGCTCGGGGGTTTTAGCCTGGGAAAGTATCTCGGGGGAGATCTCGTTTATCTCCCCGGCCAGTTCGTCGTCGGTCTTTTCGCTCAGGGGCTTATCTTTTTTAACCGGGGCGGGTTTTGCCGGCGGGGCCGGCATGACCGGCGACGCGGATTTCATCTTTTCCGCTTCTTTTTTTTCCGCGGGCGCGGCGGGTTCCCCGCGTTCTATTTTAACCGGAGCCGCTTTTTTTTCTTTCTCTTTATTGAATATTTTTTTCAGAAAATCAAATGCCATGTCGTCTCCTTGGTTCGCCTCGTTTGGAAATCTTACAACCCGGGGCATATATTCCGGAACTTAAGCCCCTCTTGCGTCAAACTCCGGGATTCCTGACGGGGCCCATTTCCTCTTCTATTATCTTCAGCGCCTTTTCCACCTTGATCAGGAAGTCCGGCTCGTCGGAAATCACGAATCTCCTGGGGTGGGCCGACCAGGCCTCCTCCGTTCTTTTATCCAGCTCGAGAGCGCCCTTATGGTCCTCTATCCTCGTGCCCGAAAGCTTATAGACGTCGGATTTCTTGGGAGGCCGCAGATGTATCACCATGTCGTACCTGGCGATCTCCTTCTTCATCGTGGAACCGACGGATTTCAGAAAGGACTCCGCCGCGCTTTCGGGCCAATAGGCGATATTGTCCAGCGTGCCCCTGTCGCACAGGTAAAGCCGGGCGTTGTCCAGGGCCGAAGACATATCCTCGAGCTCGCGCACCGTAAAATATATGGCCCGCTGTATATGCCGCATGGCGGTATCGCCGGGACGCCTCGGGAAACCGCCGCCGTAAAGGATGCTGGCGGCCTCAGGTACGGAAACCACATTGTTTCCGTAATGCCTCTGCACTATTTCGATAATGGAGGTTTTTCCTCCCGAAGGGCCGCCGGTAAAAACTATCCTTTTCTTCTTCATTTTTTCACCCCGTTTAGAAATCTCACCCGCCGGGAAATACGATCCCGTAATCTCCCGTCGTTCTCCGTCAAACCCCGGAATTTCCAACGGGGCGAGCCGCGCTTTTATTGACTTCCTTCATATAGGAGGCCAAAGCTATGGAATGGAGCTTGGTAATCGGCGAATCAGTCCTGGAAGGCAGGATGACCGGAAAATTCGCCCCGACCAAAATGGTCGAAGATTTCATGCCCGCCCCGAAGAAGGAGATGGCTTTATAGACGGGATTGGCGGAATCCAGGTCCGGCAGAAGAACTATGTCGGCTTCTCCCGGCACCAGGCCGTCTTTTATGCCCTTTTCCTCGGCGAGCTTTTTGGAAAAGGTTATATAAACGTCGTAAGGCCCCTCGATAACGCAGTCACGTATTTTCCCCTCTTTGCTCATTTTCACCAGGGCTTCCGCGTCCAGGGTGCTGGGGATCTTCGGGTTCACCTTTTCCACCGGGCAGACCACCGATATTCTGGGCTTCGCTACTCCGAGCATTTTCATGACGTCTATGGCGTTGTTGAGAATTTTGACTTTTTCCTCGAGCGTAGGCTTTATGATTATGGCCGCGTCCGTAAGCGCGAAAAGTTTTCCGTAATTGGCGGTCTCAAAAAGGACGAAATGACTGAGTACGCTCCCTTCCTTAACGGCCCCTATATCCTTTCTGAGTATGGCTTTCATGTAAAACCTGGTGTCCACAAGCCCTTTTACCAGAAAATCCCCCGCGCCGGCCTTTATCAGCTCCACGGCCCGATCGGCCATCCGGGAAACGTCGTTCTCGTTCTTTATCTCGAAGATGGAAACGTCTATTCCGACTTTCCGGGCGCATTTTTTTATCTCGGCCTCGGGCCCTATCAGAATACCGCCTGAAATAAGCCGGTTTTCAATGCCCATCTTGCACGCCTCCAGAACCTCCTCGTTGTTGGCTCCGGGAACTATGACCCTGTTGGGCTTCCCCTTGACCATCTTCAAAAGTTCTTCGTGGTTTTTAAAGTTCATGATTCTCTCCTTGTACAGCAGATTAATACTTCTTTATTTTTTTGGGGTTTTTAAGAGCCGACTCGCACGCCAATCTTAAAGCGGTCATTTCGTCGCCGCCGGGATAAACTATAACCGGCGCTATCCACTGCACCCTTCTCCTTATCTCGGGGGTGACGTATTCGTCGTCGTAAACTATACCGCCTGTCATTACTATCGCGTCCACTTTTCCTTCGAAAACGCCGGCAAGCGAGCTTATTTCCTTCGAAATCTGATAAGCCATGGCGAGAAGGACTTCTTTAGCCTTTTCCCTCGAGACCAGCCGGGTATCGAGCCCGCTTCCCGGAACGATCTCGCCGGTATTTACATATTTTTTTATGGCCACTATGTCGCTGGTGCCGGTATACGCCGCCAGACCGCCCTTCCCCTTAATCTTTAATTTTATCTCGTCCAAAGTGTATTTGCCGGAAAAACACATTTTCGCCAGACCACCGGCGGGAACTCCGCCGCTTCGCTGGGGAGTAAAAGGCCCTTCGCCGTCAAGGGCGTTGTTCACGTCCACTATTCTCCCTTTTCTGTGGGCTCCCACTGAAATGCCTCCGCCGCCGTGAAGCACGATAAGATTGCAGTCCTCGTAAGGCTTGCCGAGCTGCCTGGCGGCATGCCTGGCCACCCTTTTCTGGTTGAGGGCGTGAAGGATCGAAACTCTCGGATTTTCAGGCATGCCGGAATACCGGGCCAGCGGGTCCAGCTCGTCCACGACGACCGGGTCGGCTATAAAAGCCCTGCCGCCGCACATTTCGGCTACGCTTTTGGCTATCAAGCCTCCGAGGTTCGAGGAATGGTCGCCGTAAGACCCGTTTTTAAGGTCCTCCGCCATTTTATCGTCGACCTCGTAAGTGCCGCTTTCTATGGGCCTCAAAACCCCGCCGCGGCCTATAACCGACTGAATTTCCGAAATGGAAATATTGTTTTCTTTCAGCGCCTCTATCACGAGATTTTTTCTCATTTCGAACTGGGCGGTTATCTTCTGTTTTTCAAAAGGCTTCAGGTCGTCAAGAGAATACCGCACCACTTTATGGAATATAAGCTTCCTCCCCTTGAAAAAACTGACCTCATCGCTCGTCGAGCCGGGGTTTATAACGAGTATGTTTATTTCCGACATAAATCACCTCTTTTTTATCTGAATTCCACTTCGTAAAGATACGGCATGTGTTTTTTCCCGAGAGTTATGAAAATCTTCTTTCCCTCCGCTTCGGAGAGAGGGAGCTGTTCCTTCGCGCCGTAGCAGAATTCGTCCTTCACGCAAACCTTGATCCTTACCGGAGCGGACCATTTCCCCCAGGGATAGGGCGAGGTCTTGAGAAAAACGGTCTGGGAATCGGCGTCGAAATAAACCGCCAGATATTTTTTAAGGTGCCTGTTGTAAGAAACGGAAAATTCCTCATCCGCGCCTTCGAGCGCTACCGAGGCCTCGGTTATATCGTCGGTCCATTTCTTCTTATCGTAATCCTCGGTGTAATAGGAATAGCGCTCGCGCTTCAGGATATCCGCCGGCCTGACCCTGGCGAGCGAAGCGCCCTTGCGGTAAGGGTTGCCGGGATTCTTCCCGTAAACGTAAAGCCACCCGTCCAAATCATGAAGGACCGCCTCCCCGAAAGCGGGTTCTATGTCGTTCCAGAAAGAATTTCTTCCGCCGGAGGCCGCTTTCTTGTAGGGACCGGAAATCTTTTCGGAATAGGCCACGCCCTGGCCCACGCGGAAATAATCGTACAAACCCCTTCCGTAATTGTTCATTATCGAGTAAAAAACGTAATAACCGTTCCCTATTTTGACGGGCGACCTGACCCAAAATTTCCTTATCCCGGAATATTCCTTGAAATCCGCGGTTATAAGAGGCAGGGGCCAGTTATTTTCGTCGAAAAGATAGGAAACGCCCTCTTTCATGGCGTAGGGGGAGGTCGACGGGTAAACGATGAGGGAAGAATCCACCACTCCTTCCAGGCCTTTTTTCCCCCCGGCAAGTATCTCTCCCAGCCAGATGTCGTTGGCGAAAAAATAGATCTTACCGGAATCCGCCAGCGAATAGTTCCCGCCGAAACCTATCACGGTAAAAGCCGACTTCCCGGAATCGAGCATGGCGCCGCCGTATTTGACGGAAAAAGACGGGTCCTCCGGAGACTTCTGAGCCCGGGCCGCGGAACAGAAAAAAACGGGGACCCACAAAAAAAGCAGTATTTTCATAAGGCTATACCTTCGAGGAAAGATCGGTAAACCCGTAGTGTTTTTTAACCGGCTCGATCACTTTCCAGACGCATTTCAGTCCCTTGGGAAAAACGACCAGCTCTCCGGCCCCGAACCCCGTTTTTTTCCCGCCGACGGAGATTTCGGCTCTTCCCTCGAGAAAATAGCAGGTTTCCGTTTCTTCGTAAAACCAATCGAACTCGGCCGCCGGGCTGGTCCAGACCGGCCATTTGTCGATCCCGAGTTCCCCGATTTTTTCGGCGGAAATTTTTTTAACGAAAATTTTCACAAACTGACTCCTACTAATAATAATAATATAATACAAAGGGGGGGAATTTCAATCGGGCGTCATGTCAGGCTACTTTTCAAACACACCGCCCTGATACCGGATAACCCGAAGGAAAACAGGGAATAAAAATTTCAAAAAACGCGACATAACAGCGGTGAGCGGAAAAGGCCGGGACATGCGCGCATCCAAAAAGCAGCCTGACACCGCTCAAATATTTCTTTTTCTTCTCAGTTCCGCTACCTTTATCCTGACTATCGCTTTTTTAATGGAAGCCTGAGCCGAATCCAGGTCGAGGTCCGCTCCTTTCATATTCATGGCGTCCTTGGCCCGCTGGTATTCCTGCCTGGCTTTTTCCTCGTTTATTTCCTTTACCAGTTCGCCCATTTCCGTAAGCACCGTGACCTCGTCGCCTTTTATCCGGGCAAAACCCCAGAAAATGGCCATAAAATCCTCTTTCCCGCCGGCCTTATACCTGAGTATGCCTTCTTTCAGCTGGACTATGTAAGGGGCGTGTCCCGGCAGGATACCCATCTCGCCCTCAAAAGCGGGAATAGTGATGGACTCCGTCTCTTTGGAGGAAAGGAGCGTCCTGTCGGGCGTCAAAACCGTAAGTTTTATCTTTTTCATATGACCCGCCGCTTTTTATCCGGCTTTTTTTACCTCGCCTATCGCGCCCACCATGTAAAAACTCTGTTCCGGGATATCGTCGACTTTCCCTTCGAGTATTTCCCTGAAACCGCTTATGGTTTCCTTCAGGGAGACGTATTTCCCCTCCCTGCCGGTGAACTGCTGGGCTACGAAGAAGGGCTGGGAAAGGAATTTTTGTATCTTCCTGGCCCTTGAAACCGTGAGTTTGTCCTCGTCGGAAAGTTCGTCCATCCCGAGTATGGCGATGATATCCTGCAGTTCCCTGTATCTTTGAAGTATCTTCTGGACCCCTCGGGCCGTATTGTAATGTTCCTCGCCGATTATTTTCGGGTCCAATATTCTGGAAGTCGAATCCAGAGGATCCACTGCGGGATAGATGGCGAGCTCCGTTATCTTCCTCGAGAGGACGATGGTGGCGTCGAGATGGGTGAAAACATTGGCCACCCCGGGATCGGTAAGATCGTCCGCCGGGACGTATACCGCCTGTATGGAGGTGATAGAACCCTTTTTGGTGGAAGTTATCCTTTCCTGCAGCCAGCCTATCTCGGTGGTAAGCGTAGGCTGGTAACCCACCGCCGAAGGCATTCTGCCCAAAAGCGCCGAAACTTCGGCGTTCGCCAGAACGTATCTGAAGACATTGTCTATAAAAAGAAGCATGTCCTGGCCTTTTACGTCCCTAAAATATTCCGCCTGGGTGAGAGCGGTAAGACCGACCCTGGCCCTGGCGCCCGGCGGCTCGTTCATCTGCCCGTAAACCAGCACCGTTTTGGAAAGGACTGAGCTCCCGTCGGAAAGCTTGGAGTTCTGCATATCGAGCCACAAATCGTTGCCTTCCCTGGACCTTTCGCCCACCCCGCCGAAAACCGAGTAGCCGTGATGCTGCCTGGCGACGTTGTTTATAAGCTCCATTATCACGACGGTTTTCCCCACGCCCGCGCCGCCGAAAAGACCTATTTTTCCGCCTTTCATAAAAGGCGCCAGCAAGTCTATGACCTTTATGCCGGTCTCAAAAATTTCCGGGGTGGTTTTTTGTTCGGAAAGAGGCGGAGCCGCGCGGTGGATGGGAAGATATTCTTTGGACTCTATCGCCCCCCGGTGATCCTGGGGCTCTCCCAGCACGTCCATGAGCCGGCCCAGGCAGGCTTCGCCCACGGGGACCTTCAGAGGCGCGCCGGTGTCAAAGACTTCCAAACCTTTCGAGAGGCCGTTGGTCGGGCCGAGGCTTATGGTTTTTACGGTATTGTCTCCCAGGTGCTGCGAAACTTCGCAGACCAGGCTTTTTTCTTTTCCGTCTTCCTTGTACTTTACCCTCAAAGCGTTATAGATGGCCGGAAGCTTGCCCTTTTCGAATTCCACGTCTATTACCGGACCTATTATCTGAACCACTTTTCCTTTTTCCATAAGTTGTTCTCCAAGACCGGAAGACTGGAAGACTAGAGGATAATTTATCGTAAATCGTAAAGGGTAAAGAGTAAAGGGTAATATTTAAATTCCTTGCAAACTCTTCACGTTTTCCGCTTTACGTTTCACGGCTTTTTGCCAATCCTCTATTCTTCTGATCCTCCAATCTTCTCCCGTTTAGCTTTCCAGGGCGCTGGCTCCGCTTACTATCTCGTTCAGCTCCGTGGTTATCATCGCCTGCCTGGTTTTATTCATCTTGAGCGTAAGCTCGTCTATGATCTCCGCCGCGTTTTTGCTGGCCGACTCCATCGCGTTCATCCTGGCCGAAAGCTCGGCGGCCTGGGATTCGAGCAATATCCTGTAAATATGGGAACTTATATGCCGGGGAATCAGATTTTCCATAAGCCGCATTTTTCCCGGTTCGAAATCGAAATCGGAGATCCCCGATGCGCCCGCGGCTCTCGAAAGGATGTGTTTTTCAAGCGGAAGGAACTCCTGTTCCACGAGGTTTTGCTGTATCATGGACTTGAATTCGTTGTAGATGAAAACCACCCTGGAAAGTTTTTTCTCCCTGTACATCTTTATGACGTTCTCGGAAACGAGGTTCGAATGGATGTACCCCACTTTAGGGAAAATCCCGAACATCTCGTAATAGAATTCCAGGTCTATGCGCTTTATCCTCCTGACAAAATCCCTGCCTTTCTTGCCTACCGAGATGAAATATATTTTTTTATCCTTGTTGGCCCTTATGAAACCCAGCGTTTTTTTTATCAGGTTTGCGTTGAAAGAGCCACAAAGCCCCTTATCGGAGGTTATAAGCACCAGACCCACGCTCTTCGCATCGTTCTCGTTTTCGAAAAGATCGTGCACCGAAGATTTTTTAAAATCGGCCTCCTGCATTTCGCTGTAAAGATCGGCTATCACGCTGTCCATCTTGATGGCGAAAGGCCGGGCCGAGAGCATGGAATTCTGCGCTTTTTTTATGCGCGCCACGGCCACCATTTTCATGGCGTAAGTTATCTGTTTTATGCTTTTTATGGAAGAGATATGCTTTCTTATGTCCCGCAGAGAGGCCATTATTTTTTCTCCATGGTTTTAACGTAATCCGTTACGCCGTCTTCCAGGCTCCATTCCGGCCTGTAATCCAGATTCGCCTTGGCCCTTCTTAGATCCGCCTGCGTCCGGTTCTGAAAAAAATCGTAGGGATTGTCGAAATATTCCGGGGAGAGGTCGGTTTTCATGGCTTTATTGAGACAATCTATCACGTAATTGAAGCTCTCGGCCTTGCCGGTACCGGCGTTGCAAACGCAGGAACTTTCGGCGTCCAGGGCGTTTAAATTTATCCTGACGACGTCCTTTATGTATACGAAATCCCTGGACTGCTCGCCATACTTGAAGACCCGGGGATTCCTCCCGGCCTTCATCTGGAGATAAAGCTGGTATATCATACTGGCGAACTTGCCCTTATAGTATTCACCGGGCCCGTAGACGTTGAAATATCTCAGACCCACGACCTTGAACTTGGGATTCCGCGCGCAGAATTCTCCCGCCACGTTATCCATGATAGCCTTTGAAAACCCGTAAACATTTTCCGGCGTCGCGGGCTGCTCTTCCCTCATTGGGCAGTCGCCGCGGCCGTAAGTGGCGGCGGAGGAGGCGTAAACCAGCGTTCTTATGTCGTATTTTAAGGCGAAATTTAAAACGTTCTTGAATCCCTCTACGTTCACTTCCATCATTTTTTTCTGGTCTGTTACCGTGGTGTCGGTTATCGCCGCTTCGTGAAAAACGGCGTCCACTTTTCCGATCTTTTCCCACCATAACGGGGAGAGGATGCTGTCGGCTATAATGTCGCCCCCGAAACCCAGCAGGTTCTTGAAATTCCCGCTTGAGAAATCGTCGAGGACCACCACCTTTTCCTTTCTCTCGTTCAAAAGGGAGAAAGCTATGTTCGAGCCCACAAACCCCGCTCCGCCGGTGACCAGATATTTCATAAGAAACCTTCTTTGAATTTAACTTTGAACTCCTCCACCGCTTTTTTAAGCTCGGTTTCCATCTCGGGAGTCAGTTCTTTCTTGGAATTTATCTCTCCCAGGAGAGCGAAGTGTTTACTTTTGACGTATTCCAGGAGTTTAGACTCAAACTCCTTAACTTTCATGACGTCTATGTCGTCCATGTAGCCCCTGGTGCCGGCGAACAGGACTACCACCTGCTCTTCCGCGCTTAAAGGCTGATACTGAGCCTGCTTAAGCAGTTCCACCATTCTTTCCCCTCTTTTTATGAGTTCCAGGCTGGTTTTATCCAGGTCCGAACCGAACTGGGCGAAAGCCGCAAGTTCGTTATACTGGGCGATGTCGGTTCTAAGCCTGCCGGCCACCCGTCTCATGGCCTTTATCTGGGCCACGCCGCCTACCCTGGAAACGGAAATCCCGACATTGACCGCCGGCCTTATTCCGGAATGGAAGAGGGACGATTCCAGATAAATCTGGCCGTCGGTTATGGAGATCACGTTGGTGGGTATATAGGCGGTCACGTCGTTCGCCTGGGTTTCTATTATCGGAAGCGCCGTAAGGGAACCGCCGCCGTTCTTGTCGCTCAGCTTGCAGGCCCTCTCGAGCAGCCTGGAATGCAGGTAAAAAACGTCGCCGGGGTAGGCCTCTCTGCCCGGCGGCCTTCTCAAAAGCAGGGACATCTGACGGTAGGCCTGGGCGTGCTTTGAAAGGTCGTCGTAGATAATCAGGACATGCCTGCCGTTCCACATGAACTCCTCGCCTATGGCGCAGCCGGAATAAGGGGCCAGGTAAAGGAGGGGGGCCGGCTGGGCGGCCGAAGCCGAAACTATTATGGAATACTCCATAGCGCCGTTGTCCTCGAGTATCTTGGCCACTCTCGCCACGGAGGAGTCTTTCTGCCCTATGGCGACGTAAATGCAGATCGGTCTCCTGCTTTCAGGCTCCTTTTTCTGGTTTATTATCGCGTCTATGGCTATGGCGGTTTTGCCGGTCTGCCTGTCGCCTATTATCAACTCTCTTTGCCCCCGGCCTATGGGGATCATGGCGTCTATGGCCTTAAGGCCGGTCTGGAGCGGTTCCTTGACCGGCTGCCTTTCAACTATCCCGGGCGCTATTATTTCGATATGCCTTCTTTTGACGGCGTCTATCTTGCCCTTGCCGTCTATAGGGTTGCCGAGGGGGTCGACAATCCTTCCTATCATGCCTTCTCCGACGGGGATCTCCATGACCCTGTTGGTCCTTTTCACCCGGTCGCCTTCC
>PEXN01000111.1:14239-14661 GCA_002774685.1 Elusimicrobia bacterium CG08_land_8_20_14_0_20_51_18
GTAGGATATGATGGAGTTATATCTGCTATATCTGAATTATATTTTGGTTCTCCACTTTGATTATGCGCCCAATCAATAAATACCAATTCATCGAAGGACATTCTTAGCTGCTCCCCCTCGGTAGCGACATATGTTGCCCTGTTTACCTTTCCGCCTAAAAATCTCCGCATTAATTCTATATTTCCATCAGCATCATTAATAGTTAAATGCATTGCTAATGAATCTAATGTATTGGCTTCAATAATAGTATGTGTATATGGAACTGTAACTTCATTGCAAGTAGCACCGCTAGAATGAGCATAACTTAATGGATAATTTAATGTCAAAATATTACCACTAATATTAGTTATTTGCCTAACCTCTGCATTAGAACCTATATCTACTTGAATATAATCATTAGCAGCGTATCCAGTAATACTAGC
>PEXN01000153.1 GCA_002774685.1 Elusimicrobia bacterium CG08_land_8_20_14_0_20_51_18
AAAGCGCCATAGGCTGAAAGTATCACGGAGTGAGATCCGAAAGCCGGACCGCGGGTGGACTTTTCGATCCTGGCGCCGTGCTGCGGACACTGTGGCGGTTTTGCGAAGCGAAAGCCGCCAGAGACCTATACAGTGTGAAATGGTTTTTTGCCGGAGTGGCGAAACTGGCAGACGCAACAGACTTAGGATCTGTTGGGGGTCCTCCCCCGTGAGAGTTCAAATCTCTTCTCCGGCACTTTCTTTCGGTTAAAAGAAAGCGCTGGTGAAAACGGGGCGGGATAACCCGCGAGAGCGGCCGGGCCCTTGAAAGGGGTTCGCTCACAAGCGGAGTTCTCTATCCCGGACCCGTCATTTTACTGGAGGCACCATGTTCAATATCGGTTCAAACAAATCCTACAAGAAAGTGAAAGAAGATAACTGCGTTGTGGTTTACGAAGTGAACGTGGACGAAAAAACTACGGGAGAGATGGAGAACAACGCGACCCTCAAACTGCAGTCGGTCGTGAGTCTGCCCGGTTTCCGCGTGGGGAAAGTTCCTCCCGGCATGATAAAACAGCAGTTCCCTTCCATGGTAAAGGACGAGGTACTGGATCTGGCCGCGAAATCGGCCGTGAACGAGATAATAGAGAACGAAAAGACCTACCCCGTGGTGGCGCCCGTCATCGGGAAAATAAATTACGAGCCTTCCAGGAAAATATCCTTCGAGCTTAAGCTCGAGGTCAACCCCAGATTCGAGCCTAAGAAATACGAAAAGATACAGGTTACCAGAAAGACCCACAAGGTTTCCGAGGAGGATATTGACAAGCGCCTGAAGCTTATAAGGGAGTATAACGCCTATCTCAAATCCGTCGATGAGAACGCCGTCGTGGCCGGGAACCATTATGTTATAGTGGATTACGAGATCTATGAAAACGGGGTGAAGTCCGAGAACGGCGATTTTAAGGGAGAAATCATAGACATGTCTTCGCCGCAGACTATAGCCGGAATGAGCGACGCCGTTCTGGGAGCCAAAAAAGGAGAGGAAAAGGAATTCGAGACCGAATTCGACGGCAAGAAAATGAAATTCAAGGTTAAAATAAACGAAATAAAGGAGAAGATAGTTCCTGAAATAGACGAGAATTTCCTTAAACAGTCCGGAGCCAAAAGCATGGAAGAACTCAGGACGCAGGTGAGAAAGCTCCTGGAGCTTCAGGAGACGGAAAAGACGGAGAAGGATGTTATCAGGCAGATAGAGGACAGTCTCATAAAAGACAACAGGATCCCCCTCCCTCCGACCGTGGTTAACGAGGAGATAAAGGAGCTTTTTGAAATATTCAAGAAAAAATCCAACGCCGAAAATCCGGAAACTCTGAGCCTGGAAAATTACCTGAACACGCTCAGGCCCGTAGCCGAGAGGAATCTGACCATAACCTATCTCCTCCACAATATAGCCAAGAAGGAAAACATAAACGCCGGAGACGAAGACCTCTCCAAAGAGCTGGACAAGGTCATAAGGGCTCTCAAGAGCGAGGACGAGATAAAAAAAGCCAGAGAGATCTTCGAGACGAGGAAGGACTATATAATGGCGTCTATCGTGGAAAACAAGACTTTTGAGTTCATAAAATCAAAAGCCGAAATGAAAGAACAAGCGGCGTAATAGGGAGAGGCTAGAGAATAGAGATTAGAGAATAGGGAAGGAGAGTCTCGTAACTCTCCCCTCGTCTCTCGCCTCTAATCTCTGACGTTAACGGAGGAATAGCATGATAATACCGACGATTATAGAAAAGTGGAATCAGGGAGCCATGGTTGGCTACGACATATACTCGAGACTGCTGAAAGACCGCATAATTTTTGTCGGAGACCCCGAAGGCGCGATCTCCACCGCTTCGGCTAACACTCTTATCGCCCAGCTGCTTTACCTCGACGCCGAAGATCCGGAAAAAGACATAAATCTTTACATCAATTCCCCCGGAGGAATGGTAACGGCGGGGCTAGCGGTTTACGACACCATGCAGTTCGTAAAAGCCCCCATTTCCACTATTTGCATGGGCATGGCCATGTCTTTCGGAGCCGTGCTCCTCGCCGCCGGAAGCAAAGGAAAAAGATTCGCTCTTCCCAATTCGAGGATAATGATACACCAGCCCCTTATTTTCGGCGGCGGCATTTCCGGCCAGGCCACGGATATAGAGATAGAGAACAGGGAAATGCAGGAAAACAAGAGCCGGCTTATCAAGATACTCGCCAAACACACCGGCCAGACCGAACAGAGGGTAAAAGAGGACACGGAGAGGAATTTTTATCTTTCGGCCCAGGAAGCGAAAGAGTACGGACTCGTTGACGGGATCCTTGAGTTTAAGAAAAAATAGTCCCGGGAACAACGCAAGAAGAGTATAAGTAAGGCAATAGTAAAGTGGCAAAGTAGCATAGGCACAGAGGCACAAAGGGAAATAGGACATTCCTTATAACACTCTGTCACTTTGGCGCTTTGTGCTTTTGCCCCTGACTTCCTGCTTCTTTGACCTGTGACTTGTCACCTGAGACTTGTGACACCTGAAAATTGCCTGAATATTTTCATCCACAGGTTTGCCAACGAAAAACGATTTCAATTGCAATTTTCAGGTTTATTGGAGACAACTATGAGTCACGAAATAAAAAACGATATGCCCGTGAAATTGCCGGTTATAGCCATAAGGGACATCGTGGTTTTCCCCCATATGCATCTGCCGCTGGCGGTGGACCGTCCCAAATCGGTGGCCGCCATAGAGACGGCTTTGAAAGGGACCAGGAAATACGTTCTGGCGGTTGCGCAGAGGAATCCCCATATGGACGACCCCAGGGTCGAAGACCTTTACGGGGTCGGGGTCCTGGGAGAGGTCACGCAGTCCCTTAAGCTTCCCGATTCTTCCATGCGGGTTTTTATCAGCGGCATAAAAAGGGTCAAGATACTGTCTCTGGCCCCCGAGGACAAGGACGGGCCTCTTTACGCGCAGGTGGAATATCTGGAGGATAAGGGAGAAAAGAATTCCGAGGTAATGGCGCTCATGAGGCATCTTATGGAGGTTTTCGAGAATTACGTCAAGCTTACCACGAAGATCTCGGTCAATTCCGTCGGGATAATGGAGCAGATAGACGACCCCTCAAAGCTCGCGGACACCGTAGCCGCCAACACCATTTTCAATATTTCCGAAAGGCAGGACGTGCTTGAAACCCCCGAAATAAAAGAAAGGCTGGAAAAGCTCGTAAAATACCTGACCAGGGAGATAGAGATCCTGGACATGGAACAGAAGATACAGAACAGGGTCAAGGCCCAGATAGACAAGTCCCAGAAGGAATATTACCTCAACGAGCAGATGAAGGCCATACAGAAGGAACTGCATCAGAAAGACGACCTGGCCAAGGAAATAGACGAGTGGAAAAAGAAAATAAAAGGGGCCAAAATGTCCAAAGAGGCGGAGCAGGCGGCCGAGAAAGAACTGGCCAGGCTCGCCAAAATGATGCCCTTTTCCCCCGAATCCACTGTTTCCAGGAATTATCTGGACTGGCTCGTTTCTCTCCCCTGGGGAGTGGAGACCCCGGACGTCATAGACATAGAAAAAGCGCGTAAAATACTCAACGACGAACATTTCGGGCTCAATAAGCCGAAAGAAAGGGTTTTGGAATACCTGGCGGTGACCAAACTTACCAAAAAGCTCAAGGGGCCCATCCTTTGTTTCGTGGGGCCTCCCGGAACGGGCAAGACCTCCATTGCGCGTTCCATCGCTCACGCCATGGACAGGAAATTCGTCAGAATGTCCCTGGGCGGAGTGCGGGACGAAGCCGAAATAAGGGGCCACCGGAGAACCTATATAGGTTCCATGCCGGGAAGGATAATGCAGAGCCTCAAAAAGGCGAAAAGCAAAAATCCGGTTTTTCTTATGGACGAAGTGGACAAGATGGGAATGGACTGGAGAGGCGATCCCGCCGCGGCCCTGCTCGAGGTCCTGGATCCCGAACAGAATTCGGAATTCGCGGACCATTTCATAGACCTTCCTTTCGATATCTCCAAGGTGATGTTCATCGCCACGGCGAATTCTCTGGCCGGCATCCCGGTGAGTCTCAGGGACAGGCTTGAAATAATAGAATTCGGCGGTTATACCCATTCTGAAAAAATAGAAATAGCCAGGAAATACCTCATTCCCAGGCAATTCGAGGAGCACGGCATAAATCAGGACAGGGCCAAAAACATCACCATAGAGGATGCGGCGATAGACCTGGTAATAAGGGAATACACCAGGGAAGCCGGCGTCAGGAACCTGGAAAGGGAGATAGCCAATCTTTCCCGGAAAATAGCCAGGAAACTCGTCGAGGAAAAAAAGTCCGCGATAGAAATAAAATCCGAAAACGCGCATGAGTATCTCGGCATTCCCCGCTTCGCGTACGACAAGGTGAGTGAAAACGCCGTGGGAGTGGCGACGGGGCTCGCGTGGACGGAGAACGGCGGCGAGGTGCTGGCCGTAGAGGCCATAGATATACCGGGCAAGGGCAATCTGGTGCTTACCGGCAAGATGGGCGACGTGATGAAGGAGTCTGCCCAGGCCGCTTTTTCCTACGTTAAATCGCTGGTTCCCGCCGGGTTCAAACATCTTTCTTCAAGGGATTACCACGTCCATATCCCGGAGGGCGCGATACCGAAGGACGGGCCTTCCGCCGGGATAACCATAGCGACCGCGCTTTACAGCCTTTTATCGAAAAAAGCGGTAAAAGGCGGGATTTCCATGACGGGAGAAATAACCCTTACCGGAAGAGTTCTCGCCATAGGGGGCCTCAAGGAAAAAGTCATAGCTTCTTTCCGGGAAAATATAAAGACGGTGTTTTTTCCCCAAGCCAATATGAAGGATCTAAGCGAAATTCCCGGGGAAATAAGGGAAAAGATGCGTCTTATTCCCGTTTCCTGCGTCCGGGAAGTCCTGGAAAAGGCGGTGGAAGATTTTAAAATCGGCGGAAAAGGGGGCAATAAAAAATGTATCGCAAAATCCTGATTTTTTTCTCGCTGCTGCTTCTCCCGTTCCTTTCGTATTCCTATGAAAAGAATTTGACGGACCAGCAGATACAGGGGGCGCTGGAGAACAACCGTCTCAGGGAAGTTTTCGAGAGGTACCTGGCCACCATCCTGATGTACGATCCCGAAAGAGCGACCAGGCTTGGCATACACGATTCCGACCACGCGCTTACCGTAAGGTCCCAGGAAACCATAAACGAGGAACTCAAGAGTTTCACTAAATTAAGGAAAGACATGCAGGCCATCGATAAGGACACGCTTTATCCTTACTTGCAGGTGGATTACGCCCTGCTGGATTCCCTGCTGGAAATGGATATTTACAATTATTCCAGTTTGAACATCCTTTCCAAGCATCCGCATTATTACCTGCAGCCTTTGGAAGTGATCTATACCCTCATGAACAAGGAAAGCGGAAATTATACGGCCAAGTCGGTCAATTCCATAAAAAGGCTGAAAGCTTTCCCTGAAACCCTTCTGCAGGCTGAAAGGAATATTTCCCACCCCCCCAGGATCTGGACGGAGTACGCCATAGACCTGGCCCAGAAGGCGCGCGACAATATCTCCGATTTTTTTCCGCTTTTCAAGAACTACATAAGACTGGACCCGGCCGCCAAGACGGACCTGGACGATACCATAGACAAGGTGAAGTTCGCCCTGGAAAGATACATGAATTTCCTCCGGAAGGACGTCCTCAGGAAAGCCGACGGCGATCCTCAGGCAGGCGAGTACACCTACGGCTTTTACCTTGAAAGGTGGCACGGTCTGGGCACGACCACGTCCTCGGCTTACAGGTACGCGAAAAGAAATTTCAAGGACAGGATGAAAGAACTGGAGAAAGAGGCTAAGAACCTGGACCCCATAACCTTCGAAAAAGGCGGCTGGAAAGGCGTGCTCGAAAAGCTGTCCAAGGACCATCCGGAACTTAACGACCTGGTAAAGACTTTTTCAAAGGAAATAAGCAGGGCCTCAAACCATTTCGACGAGTATAAAGTGGTGCAGTTCCCCAAACAGAGGCTCCTTATAAAGAGCATGCCGGTTTTTATGCAGGTTCTTTATTCTTACGCCGCCTATATCCCCCCCTACCCTTTCGACGAGGATAAGATAGGGGAGCTTTATCTGGTCATGCCGGACGAAAAAGGCGACAAGGCGGTGATAGAGAAAAAACTGGCCGCGCTTTATTCCTACAACAACGTGGAACTTCTCGTTTCCGAACTGGTGGTGCCCGGAATGCACCTTAAGTATTACGAATCCTACAAGAACATCTCCAGGGTCAGGAAAATGGCCAACCAGCCGGTAATAAACAACGGCTGGCTCTGTTATTCCGAGCTCCTGGCCGAGGAAATGGGCTATTATTCCTCGATGCAGCAGATGATGTTCCTGCGTAAGTATCTTTCGGTAATAAGGGCCGCCAGAGCCAGCGTCGACGTGGGTTTCCATACCAAGAAGATGAGCTACGGGGAGAGCGTGGATTTTTTCGTAAAAAATCTCGGTTTCCCGGAGGCCCATGCCAAAAAAGAGGTGCTTCAAATCTCGGTAAATCCTACGAACGGCTTCACTTATGTCGTCGGTTTCGACAAAATCCTCCAGATGCGGCGGAGATACAAGAAGACGGAAGACAAATATTTCGACCTCAGAAGCTTCCATTCCGATTTTCTCCAGCTCGGCAATATCCAGATAGAAAAAGCCGCGAGCGAGATGAAAAGGCTCAGGAAGAGGGAGAAAGGGGAGCTCAATGACTGAAAAGGTCCTTGATTTCGATTCGGCGGTAAAAGTTTATAAAAAACCCGGATTTTTTAAAAGCCGGCCCAGTCCCGCTTTGAACGGGGTCAGTTTTTCCATAGAGAAAGCGGAGATAGTCGGCCTGCTGGGGCTGAACGGCGCCGGTAAAACCACGATAATAAAGCTCGTTTGCGGACTGATAAAAGCGAACGGCGGGAACATAAAGATCTTCGGGAAGTCCCCCGACGATCTCGAAGTAAAAGGCCGGATAGGCTACCTCCCGGAACTCCCCTATTTTTACCCCTATCTTTCGCCGGCCGACGCTTTGCTTTATTACGGACGCCTTTCCGGCCTTTCTCCCGAGACCGTAAAAACCGCCATTCCTTCCATCCTGCGAAAAGTCGGGCTGGAAAAGCATACGAACAGGAGATGCGCCGAGTTTTCCAAGGGCATGCTGCAGCGCCTGGGCATAGCGCAGGCCCTCCTGCACAACCCCGAATTTTTGGTAATGGACGAGCCGGTAAGCGGCCTCGACCCCATAGCGATAAAGGATATAAGGGACCTTATAATTTCCCTTAATTCCGAAGGAAAAACGATATTCCTCTCTTCGCACAGTATCTCCGAACTGGAGAAGGTCTGCGGCCGCGTCATCATCCTTTCCGGCGGCAGGATACACTCGGTCGTGCAGAGGGAAAAATGGAGCGATTCCGGGAAGAGCCTCGAGGAGATATTCGTGGCGGCCGTGACCCCGGATCTGAATTGACCGATATGACCAGAAGATTTAAAAACGTGCTGAACATAGGTTTTAATTCCCTGGCGGAATATCTTCATTCGAAAGTGGCCGCCTTCTTTTTTATTTTCGCCGCCCTTTTGATCTACGTAAGCCTGCTTTTGGGCGTCATGGCGGTGGATCAGGAGAAAAGGACCCTGATAGATTTCGGTCTGGCCATGTCCGAGCTTTCCATCTTCGCCTTCGCTATTTTCTGGGCCTCCATGACCATACAGAAGGAAATGGACACTAAAACCATTTATCTCATACTTTCCAGGCCCGTGCGCAGGGCCGATTATATAGCCGGAAAGCTTCTCGGCATCTACCTGACCACCGCCGTGGTTTACCTGGCCGTTTCCGCTATCCATCTTTCCCTGCTTTTCCTGAAGGGGCATTCGGTCCCGGGGATCTATTTCACGGCGGTTCTTTTCAGCTATTTCAAGATAGTCATCATTTCTTCCATCGCGATGCTTATAACCTCCTTTACCACCTCCTCTTTCTCCTCCGTCCTCATCTCGGTCATGGTCTGGATACTGGGCCACTTCACTTCCGAGATGAAATATCTCCTGGATAAACTGGCCGGCGTGAAACTTTACGCCCTTAAATTCTTCCTTTTCCTCACGCCCAATTTCCAGCTCTTCAACGTCAAGGACGTGCTTTCCTCGTCCGGCGGCGATTTCCTGAAGCCGGCGCTTTATTTCGTTTCTTACGTGACGGCGCTTTATTTCGCCAATGTTTTCGTTTTCAGGAAAAAAGAATTTTAGTCCGCTTATGCTATGAAAAAAATAACTTTTTCAGCCCTGAAGATTCCGCTCATAACGGCCCTGCTTTTCACGGCTTATTCCATTTCCTACTCCTTCAATCTCCCCTTCACCTGTTTCGGCGTGATCAAAAACGCCCATTCCCGTCCCGTGGAGTATATCTTTTCCATAAGTTTCGGGATGAGGCGCCTCCTGGCCGACGTTTCTTTTATAAGGCTGATGCAGTATTACGGCACGGCTGAAATACATGAAGGGGCTAAAAAACACGAGCATTGCGACGAGCGCGGCCATTGCCACCATCACTACGAGGGCGAGCCGGAATTCGGCAAGGGAGACTACCCCCTCTTCGTGCAGATGACCAGGGATATAATTTTCCTGGACCCCTATTTCAAGGAAGCGGTGCTTTATTCGGCCGGCTCCCTCGCCTTCAACCTGAATAAGCCCGACGACGCCGTGAGCGTTCTTAATACGGCCCTGCTTTTCACCCCCGGCGACTGGCATTACGTCAAGCTGCTGGGCGCCATAGCCCAGAGCAGGCTCAGGAACAAGGAGAAAATAGCCGAGTTCATGTATGAGATAGCCATGAGGGAAGATACCCCGGTGATGGTGAAACAGATAGCCGCTTTTTTGAATAAAAAGGCCGGCAGAAAGCTGAAGGCCGCCGAGATATACGGGAATATACTGAAAACCACCAAAGACCCTTTTTATCTGGACAACGCCAGGAGACAGCTGGAAGCCCTCAAATGAAAATATTGAAAATAGTAAACGAGAAGGATTTCGGGATAAGAAGCTATAACGCCCTGAATCTCGCCGTTTCCCTTAAGAAAGCCGGGCATGAGGCGGTAATAATGTGCCCCGAGGACTCCGCCCTTTACGCCGACGCCGAGAAATACAAGATAGAAAGGCTCAATCTGGGGCTCCTTGAAAAAATGGGTCTTGCCAAATTCCCCCGGGCCGACGTGGTGGATGTCTATTCGCACTTTCAGACCCTGCCGCTGATGATAAAAAAATTTTCCGACGATAAAATACCGGTTTTTTACAGGCAAATGGATTTTTTTAGAGAGAACGACGTGAAGAAGATCAGGGAACTGGAAAAATACGCTTTCAGGATACTTCCTTCCTGCCAGTCCATTTTCGACGAGCTGGTTTTTTCCGGCGTAAATATCGCCAGGCTTTTCATCGCGCCCCCCGTCCTGAATATAACCAGGTGGGAAAGCGCGAAGCTGATAAAACCGGCGATGTTCCTTAAAAGGCCCTTCAAGGTGGGGATGGCCTACAGGGTGATAAACAACGCGGAACTCGAGCTGTTTTTGAAAATAGCCAAAGCCGTAATGGACGTTATCCCCGACACCAATTTCGTCCTGGTCGGTCCCAAATATGAAAAGATCAGGGAGCGGGCCAGGGAAATGGGGATAAGCCACAAGATAGACATGCTGGACTGGCGTACGGATATGCCCGAAGTCATGGCCATGATACATATTTTCTTAAAGACGAATCTGGAGCCCGGCGTTTCCAGGTCCCTTATGGAAGCGATGACCAGCGGCGTCGCCTGCGTGATCCCCAGGGTGAAAGGGCTGGAAGATTTTATCGAGCACGACCGGAGCGGCCTTGTGGTGGAGCCTGGGAGCGTTGACGAATTCGCGGACGCGGTCCTGACCCTTATAAGAAACGCCCCCATGTGCCAGGCCCTTTACGCCGTTTCCTATAATTACGTGAACGACAATATGTCGCTTAAAGTCGTGACCAATCTGGTTTCTTTCCTGTACGAAGAAGGAATAATAGGGATGGGTGGGAACCAAAAATAGTTTCGGGTCGCAAGTCTCGGGTAACAAGGCTGGCCGGAAAACTGCCCGCCGATTACCGATCGCTGACCCCTGCCCGCTTGTTTCTCCCCTACAATTCGCTCCAGTATCTTCCACGGGGATCCTTTTCCAGAGAATCTATGTGAATCAGGCCGAAATTTTCGTCCTTCGGGTCGTTGACATAAGCCCAGGACCCGGTGTTTTCGGGCCTGAACGAAGCGCGATGCTTCATAGAACTGTTCCCGGGCCGCCATTTAAGCTTTATCACGGGAATATCCTCCAGGTAGCCTTTTTTTACCACTTCGCTGAAATCCCTCGGCAGGGATTTTTCCTTCATTCTGTAAAGTTCGAGAGAAAGTCTCAGGCCGGAAAGCTTCCTGATTATCTCGGTTTCCGGCTGCTGGCGGGAGAGGTTCACGGCCGCCAGAAAAGCCGACAACAGAAGCGCCGCCGCGACCGAATATCTGAAAACTCTCTTCATAGTATAAATTATACACAAAAAGTCGGAAGGCTGAAGGCGATTAGACGTCAGGTTTTATATTTTATACAATAGAGCTGTAGTCCGAAATATTCAACATGGAGGATCATTATGAAAATACTTTCCCTGAATTGCGGCAGTTCCTCCTTAAAATATTCCGTTTTTGACGCCGAAAAAAACCGCCAATCCGCTTCCGGCATAGTGGAAAGAATAGGGATAGACGGTTCCTTCATAAACTACGAGGTTCTGGGAAAGGACAAGATAACGGTTAACCACGCCTGTCCGACCCATAAAGAGGCCATAAAGCTGGTTATATACACCCTGCTCAACAAGGAGACCGGCGTTATCAAAGATCTTTCGGAAATTTCGGGAGTGGGCCACAGGGTGGTTCACGGCGGTGAAAATTTCGTCAAGTCCGTGATAATAGACAGGGAGACCCTGGAAAAGTTCAGGGAACTCTCTTCTCTGGCCCCCCTGCACAATCCCCCGAACGTGCTCGGCATAGAGGCGGCCATGGAAGTGCTTCCTAACGTGAAACATATGGCTATCATGGACACGGCCTGGCATCAGACCATGCCTCACAGCTCCTATATGTACGCCCTGCCGTATAAATGGTATGAGAAATACGGGATAAGGCGCTACGGGTTCCACGGGACCTCCTTTCTTTATGTGGCCAAGAGAGCCGCGGTCCTCCTGGGCAAGGACCCTTTCAAGACCAACCTGATAATAGCCCATATAGGCAACGGGGCTTCCATAAACGCCGTCAAGAACGGGCTTTCCTACGACACCTCCATGGGCTTCACCCCCCTCGAGGGGCTTATAATGGGCACGAGGGCCGGCGATCACGATCCGGCCATACCTCTTTACGTTATGCAGAAGGAAAATCTTTCGGCCAGGGAAATAGATTCGGTCCTGAATAAAAAATCCGGGATACTCGGCATAACGGAAAAATTTACCGACCGCAGGGACGTGGAGATAGCCGCCGGGAAAGGCGACGCCAAGTCCGCCCTCGCCATAGAGATGGAAGGCTACAGGATAAAAAAATACATAGGCGCGTATTCGTCCGCTATAGGCGGAGCCGACGCGGTGGTTTTCACCGCCGGGGTCGGGGAAAAAGGTCCCATAGTCAGGGAAAAGGCGCTGGAAGGCCTGGAATTCATGGGTCTTAAGATAGACAGAAAAAAGAACGAGCTTTCAAAGACCAGGAACGCGGAAACCGAGATCTCGGCGACCGATTCCAAAGTAAAGGTCTTCGTAATTCCCACCGACGAAGAAAGGGTTTTCGTCGAAGACGTTATGGGCCTCCTTAAAGGCTCTTACGACGTTCATACCAATTTTTCTTATTCTTTCCAGAAGTCTTCCTACAGGAACGAAATAAGGGAGCTGGCTTTCAAGCAGGAGCTGGCGAAAAAACCGGAACTGGACGCCATCCTCGCCAGGGTGCCGGCCGTAAAATAGAGAAAGGAAAAAAAATAATATGAAGGTTAGATGTTTGGAAGTTTGGAGGTTTGGTTTAATAAAGCGTTTCCAAATTTATATAATGGGTTTAAGGGTCTTATGAAGAATATCGCGATACTCGTTCTTATTTTCGTGTTCGGAGTTTTCCTCATAAAGTGGTTTTGGGCCTGGACCATCCCGGAAATTTTTCCCGGGGCGGTTCAGCAGAACCTGATAGCGGCAAAGATCTCCTGGTGGACCGCGCTTAAGCTCTCCATACTGTTTTCCCTCACCGCCGCGGTTTCGAGAGTGTCTAAGAAATGAACTTTAAACCCGCGATAGTTTTAGCCGGTTTCCTCCTTTTTCCTCTCTTCTCCTGTTTTAAAGCTTCAGACCCGGAAAATCCGAATAAGATAGTCCTTTGGGAGATGGAGGACGCCCAGGTGGCTCCTTATATAGACGGCACGCTTAACGCTTTCGCGGAATATTACAAGAAAAAAACGGGTTTTACCCTGGACATTTCCCGGACCCATTATCAGGGAGAGGACCTCAGGCAGCAGTTTCAGGCGGCTTCCCTGGCCGGGGTGCCCCCGGACCTGCTCATTTCCCCCTCCGATACGGCGGGGCTCTACGCCGTGTCCGGGTTCATAAAACCGCTCGACAAATTCTTCGATTTTTCCAAATTCAACGACCCCGTGGTGGAAGCTATCACTCTCGACGGGAAAAGGTGGGGCGTGCCCATCTCCAACGGCAACCACCTGATGATGTTCTACAACAAGAAGTACGTCAAGACTCCTCCCCAAAACACCGACGAGCTCTTTTCCTATTGCGGCGGCGAGGCAAAAAGGCATAAATTCGATTATTGCGTGGCTTTCGACATGGGCGAACCCTTCTGGCTCATGCCCTGGCTCGGCGCCTACGGCTCCTGGCCCCTGGACAACAGAAAGCCGACCCTGAACACCGAAGCCATGAGGAAAACCCTGAATTTTTACATAAATCTCAAAGACAAGCTCAAATACGTGCCCCCGGAATGCGACTACAACTGCATGGATTCCCTCTTCAAGGAAGAAAAGGTCCCCTTTATAATAAACGGGGACTGGGCCATTTCCACCTATATGGACGTTTTTAAGGAAAATTTCGGCATCGCTCTTATCCCCCGGCTTTCCGAAACCGGCAACTGGCCGTCTCCCATGATAAGCGGGAAATATTTCCTGGTTTCCTCGGAAGTAAAGGGTAAAAAGCTCGAAATAATAAAGGAGCTGGTTTTGTTCTATACCAACAAGGAAAATCAGATAAAACAGTTCAGGGATTTGAAAAGGCTTCCGGCTCTGAAAACCGCTTCGGAATCCAAAGAGATAAAGTCGGACGAAGTTTCCAAGGCCTCCATGGCCGAAATTTTAAAAGGCCGGCCCATGCCCATGGCCATAGAAATGCGGGCGGTGTGGGATACGGTAAGAAACTATCAGGGCCTGGCGACCACCGGAAAACTCCCGGTGGAGGAAGCCGTTCGGAAAATGCAGCTTAACGTGGAAAAGAAAATAAGCGAGATGGACCGGTAGTAAAATGGAAGATTAGAGGATTGGAGGATTAGCGGCGGGCTCTTGAAACGTTAAGAGCATGGTTCGTCCGGGAAAGTTTTTACAGACCCTTTCCCCTTTACTCTTTACGCTTAACCACTTATGGAAATATTGCGTTCTATCATCGAAGTTCTGGGGTTCGTCCTGCTG
>PEXN01000038.1 GCA_002774685.1 Elusimicrobia bacterium CG08_land_8_20_14_0_20_51_18
GTTGGTTATTGTGCGCGATATGTGGCTGACCGGCTTTGACGTCCCCTGCCTGCACACCCTCTACATTGACAAACTGATGAAGCGGCATACCCTCATGCAGGCCATTGCCCGCGTGAACCGCGTTTTCCTGGATAAGCCCGGCGGCCTTGTGGTGGATTACATCGGCATAGGCACCGCCCTTAAAGAGGCCCTCGCGTTTTATGCCGGCTCGGGCGGAAAAGGCGACCCCGCCGAAACCCAGCAGAAAGCTTTGGAAATGCTGCTTGAGAAGATAGAGGTTGTGCGCCAGATGTTCCACGGCTTTGATTATATGCGCTTTTTTGCCGTGAGCACGTCCGAGCGGCTTTCTCTTATCCTCCAGACCGAGGAATTTGTCCTCGCCAAAGAGCACGGCAAGGACCGCTTTATTAAAGAGTCCACCGCCCTTTCCAAACTTTTTGCCCTGGCCGTCCCGCATGACGACGCGCTTGATTTAAGCGACGAGATAGCCTTTTTTCAGTCCGTGCGGGCAAGGCTTGTTAAATTCGAAGGCGACGGCGAAACCGATGGCAAAAAGAGTTATGAGACCGCCATCCGCCAGATCGTGAACCAGTCTGTGGCCTCGACTGAGGTGGTGGATATCTTTGACGCCGCCGGGGTAAAAAAACCGGATCTCTCCCTGCTTTCCGAGGAATTTCTGCAGGACGTAAAAGAGATGGCCCACAAAAACCTCGGGGTTGAGCTTCTGAAGAAGATCCTTAACGACGAGATCCGCGCGCGGTTAAAATTCAACATTACAAAAGGCAAGAACCTTCTGGAAATGCTTGAAGGCTCTATTAAGAAATACCAGAACAACCTTTTGTCCACTGCTGAAATCATTGAAGAGCTGATTACAATAGCCAGAGAAATTCGCTCCGTTGACGGCCTGGCTGAAAAACTCAAACTTACAAAAGACGAATTCGCTTTTTACTCCGCCTTGGAAATAAACGACAGCGCGGTGCTTGAGCTGGGCGATGATGCGCTGAAAAGCATTGCCCGTGAGATAGCGGACAAGGTGCGCAAGAACGCCACCATAGACTGGACCATGAAAGAGAGCGCCCGCGCCAAGCTGATGGTAATAGTCCGCCGCACCCTGAATAAATACGGCTACCCGCCGGATAAGCGGCAAAAAGCTGTTGACACCGTAATGAAACAAGCCGAAGTCCTGGCGGATTACTGGGTGGAAGCTGGGGAAGGCGCACAATGAAAGTTCCCAAACCAGTCGGTCACTTTACTCCGGCGGCGGCAAAGAGATGGAAGCGGATTCCTCAGGAAGCCCAGGCCAAAATCCTTGCAAATGTGTGGCGCGGTAATTGCATCCGCTCCGTTCATATTATTCCTGAGAGCGCGGAGGTAGCGGATAAAACCTTGCTCCTTAAAGGTAAATGCAAACTCTGCGGCAAGAATGTTTGCCGCGTTGTTGAGCCCGGAACTGAATAGATTGAAGCCTGCCGTCCGGCAAGCGGGGTGATTTTATGTCAGACACAGATAAAAACGAGGATTTGTTCGCGGAAGAGCTGACGCTGCTTTTGCTTTACCTCGCGAGCTGGACCGAAGTGAAAGATTTTCCTCCGCGCGCCTGGAAAAACCACCGGTTTGAAATTCTGGGCGCGCTTGCGGATAAAGGTCTTTTGCTCGATTCGAAGGGAAGAAAGTCGGTTCACTTCACCCCGGAGGGCGTGGCCGCGGCAAAAAGGCTGGAGGAAAAGTACAGGCGGCGCGGATAGCCCGGCCGGAGGCCGCAACCGGCGGGAGCGCTACGGAGGGAGAGCTATGCACATTGATATTGAAAAACTTTCGCTGGAGGAATTGCTGGAACTGAACCGGCGCGTGGTGAGGCGCATCGATTATCTGCACGGCCTGAAAACCCGCGCCCACCTGGACAGGTTTGAGCCGGGAGATAAGGTGAGCTTCCAGAGCGACGGCCACGCCGTACAGGGCGTCGTGGTAAGGGTGAACTCAAAAACCCTGAGCATCCGCACAAAGGACACGCATTGGAACATTCACCCGCGCTTTGTCACAAAACTGCCGGAGGCGGGCGGCGAGGCTCCGCCGGTTATCGGCGAAGTGGAATCCCGCCGGGATTTGCGGGAGTAGGCGGTTATAAGGAGGTTATGATGGAACCGTTCCATAAAATATGGATGGGCCAGTGCGACGCGGCCAGGGGGATCAAGGAAAGGTTCGGGGACCGTAAGGCCCTGGGCTACCTGATAGGCGAGAAGCTGATAAATTTTGTCGAGGCGGCTGACGAGCGGCCGGAGTTCGCGCGGGAACTACCGGCGTTTCTCGCGGAAATAAAGGAGATCTTTCCCGCCGAGGTTCTGCGCCATTATCTTGAAAATGTGGAAAGAACAGGTCCCCTCGGGCACGTGCTCACCAAGGAAGAACATGACTTTATGCGTATGGCCGGCGCCGTGGAGGAAGACGCCGTTGACAGGGCGGAAGACGTGATAATCCTAAAACGCATTAAGGATATGCTTCTTCCGTAAGACTTGCCTTTGGGAAAATATTCCCGGATACCCGCGGCCGTACCGGGAAGAAGTTTCGGCCGCGCGGGTGATTTATGAAAAAGACTGACAACCGCAGAGTAAACGGTTTTTTTAACGACATAAGGGACGGGCTTCACAAGCGGCCCAAGGCGGAGCTTGTTAACATGCTTGTGGACCGGGCGCTTGAGGACGACGGCCTGCTCCGGAAGCTTGACCGCGGGGCAAGGGTCGTTTTAGGTCTTTTCGCCCGAAAGGATACTGTTATCACACAGGAAGTGGCGGTAGCTCCTGGCCTTTCGGGGCGTATGGTGAGAAACCTCGTTACTGCATGGGTAAAAGACGGCTGGCTTGTGGTTTCCAATCCCTCCAACCGCGCGCGCGCCTACCGGTTATCGGCAACTTATCGGAAGTTTACTGGAAATAATCCAAAAAAACAAGTGTACTGTGCTTAACGGAACGAAAGGTATTCCGCGCCTTATAACAGTAAAGAGTTTATGCGCGCGGGAAATAATTTCCGCGGTGTACGGCGAAGCCGAAACCCGGCCGCCACTGGCGGACGGAAAGGGGGTGATGCTTATGCTAAAAAATAAGCTTCCCCATACCTTGGGAGCATAACTTACGGCGCGCTGCGTGCCGGAAGCATGCGAACCCGCTACTTAGCGGAAAGCATGGGCGGCCGCGCCGCGTGGCCGACCGTGCGGCATCTCGCGGATAAGATCGGCCTACCTTTTCGATCCCAGGACGGGCGCTGAAGCGGTACTTATAATGTTTCCTCGGGATGTTGCGCGAAGTAGGTTCGAACTTTATCCTGAAAATTGGCGCCCTCAAGGGGATTCGAACCCCTGATCTCTGCCTTGAAAGGGCAGCGTCCTAGGCCACTAGACGATGAGGGCGTGAAGAGAAAGATAAGTTTACAATTTATTTTGATATAATGTCAAATTGAGTCTAAATTCGCTCAGTTTGACGAATTCAGGAGTTCAATGTTTCAGGTTGCAAGTCACAAGTAACGGCGCAAAAAAGGCCGGAAATAACGCGTGAAGTTATCTCTTGCCCGTCGTTTACTGTATTCTATCCGCTATTTTTTACTTGTAACCTGAGACTTGTCCCGCGGGGACTATCCCTTCCTCAAGAACGATAGGAAATGGGATGCGTCTTGTGACACCCGAAAATCGTCTGGACATTTGTAATTCCAGGTATCATGAAAGGCGATTTTAACGGATTTTCGGGTTAAAAGAGGGGGGAAATATGGAAGAAAACAAGAATTTCGAAGCGCCCAAACCGGAAAACCGGCCGGTAACGCCCGCGCCGCCGCCTCCTCCGCCCCCCGCGGAACCCGGAAAACAAGAGCCCTGCGCGGAGGAATCCGGGAAACTGTCCGACGAGATATGGAAAATAAAGAAGCGGCAGAAATTCCTCAAAATAATGGTCATAATGCTCTCGGTCATCATTCTAACCATCGCGGGCCTGGCTTTTTACGTCTATAAAAAACTTTCGGTTTTCAGCCCCATGTTCGACGCCGCGCGGGGAATGGCTTCCGGCCAGGAAAACGCTTTCGGGGGCAATTTCATGCCGCCCGTCAATAATTCCGCCATTCCCGCGGCGAATCCTTCCGGCGGGGATATGAGCGGTTCCTCGCTTTCCAGGATAGGTTTCGATAAAGAGATGCTCTCGGCTATGAACAACGAGGAGAACGCCGCCCAGGCTTCGGAGATCATGCGGGATTACAAGGATAACCCGGACATAAAGAAGTTCATGGAAGAAATGAAGAACGATCCCGACCTCAAGGATATCATCGGCAATCCCAACGATCCTTCGAAAGTCGGCGAATTGATGAAAAAAATGCAGGATCCCAAGGTTTTGGACCGGCTGAGCGCCAAGCTGATGGCAAATCCCAATCTTATAGCCACCCTGATGAAGATGGCCAACGATCCCAAGATGAAAAAGATGATGAGCCAGCCCGGGGGGAACGCGCGCCTTCCCGGCGTAAGTATGCCTTCCCCGGTAAAAAAAACCACCGGGTCGAACCAGGCCGTTCCGTCTTCGGGGAGCGAGACCCCGCCTCCGGGAGAGCAGGCGCCCCCCGACGGGTATTGAAGCGCGGCGTCTTTTTCCCCGAATCCCGTTGACATTTTCCTTAAATAATTATTTAATTATACGGTATGCTTAAAAACAGGGTCGTAAAAAAGCTTTTGGCGCGGAAGATCTCGGTCAACGTGGTTTCGTATTCCGATTTGCCGTCTTTCAGCGTCAATTTTTCTCTTTTGGGTTTCCTTCTTTCGGGTCTTTTGGTCGCGGCGCTTTTTTCCTGGGCAGCCTGGGTTTCCCTCGGCGGGATAGATTACCATGTCACCAGGACCGATAACGAGATATTGCGCGCGAGGCTTTATTCGCTGGCTTCCAAGGCGAAGGACAGCCTCGAGTATCTGGAAATGTCCAGAAAGACCGAGAAACAGATAAGGAAGATAATAGGCATGGGCGACGGTTTTTACGAGAAGGATTATCTGAAAAACGCCGGCGGACCGGACACGCGGGACGCCCGGAATTTCAAGACGATGCTGGCGAAAAAAGCCGAAGACATAAACGAGGCTTCTATCACGGAGGCTTTTTCCTCCATAAAGGACGAGGCCAGGAACCGGATCACGGGTTATGGCGAAATAACCTGGTACATCACCAATAAATACAACCTTTCCCTGGCTTTCCCCAGGGGCTGGCCGGTTTCGGGTCGTATTACCTCGCCTTTCGGCTACAGGCTCCATCCCCTGAGCTTTTCTTACGAATATCATTCCGGCATGGATATCGCCAATGAGCCGGGGACCAAAATAATTTCCACGGCCAACGGCGTAGTAAGGCATGCCGGCTGGGCCAGCGGTTACGGGCTTTCGCTGGTGATAGACCACGGCTTCGGCTATTCCACCCTTTACGGGCATATGAGCGAGATTTCGGTAAAGGAGGGGGCGGAGGTCAAGAGGGGGGACATCGTCGGCAGGATGGGTTCCACCGGCACTTCCACAGGCCCCCACGTGCATTACGAAGTCTGGGAACAGGGAGTCCCGAAGAATCCCTCGAAATACATGGAATACCAGAAGAACCCGGCTTCGAGCCTGCTGTCGGGTTTTGAAAATATCTTCGGGAACTAGAGGTCCTTATGGCTTTATTCAAGGAAAAAATAGTGGAATTGTCTTCTTCGGACACCGTCATAGCGCCGGACGCTTTTCTTAAGGGCGACATCATCGTCAAAGGTTCCATCAAAATAGAGGGTAACGTGGAAGGCTCGGTGAACGAGTCCAGGACGGTAACCATAGGAAAGAACGGCAGGATAAAGGGAGACATCTCCTGCGACAGATGCGTGGTTTACGGGGAAATAAAAGGCAATATCTTCGCTTCCGAGCACGTGGAAGCGATGTCCAATTGCAGGATAGAGGGCGACATAAAAGCGGTCAGAGTGACCATGGAGGAAGGGGCTTTTTTTAACGGCAAATGCCTTATGGAAGCCGGTCCCGAAAAGGCCGCCAAAGAAACGAAAAAAGGGGAATAATATGATATCTTTCCTGAGCAAACATAAGAAAATTATTTTCATTTTCACGGTAGGCATTTTCCTCCTTGCGGTTTTTTTCGGTCTCGGCGCTTATGTGGGTTCCGGCTCGGAAAGGGGGATAGTGGCGGAAGTGGGAGGCGAGAAGATCACTTACGAGAGATTCTACACCGAAGTCAACAGGGTCATGAGCAATCTCAGGGATTCCAGCGCCGAAGTCAACGAGATACTGGAAAAGACCATAAAGCAGGAAGTTTTCAGGGAAATGATAATGGAGGAACTCCTTTACCAGCAGGCCCGCCGGCTTAAACTGGGCGTTTCGGATTTCGAAGTGGCCGTGGAGGTGCAGAACACCCCTCAGTTTAAGATGGAGGACCGTTTCAACGCCAGGGCTTATTTCCAGGCCATCTGGGCCAATTTTAAAATGACGCCCAAGCAGTACGAGGAATGGCGCAGGAAAGCCCGCATGGGCGCGAAATTCAAACAGTTCATTTTTATGACCGTCAAGGTCACCCCCGACGAGATCCGCGATTATTCCCTTTCCCGGAAGGCGGGGATAAAGAATTTCGAGAAGGAGAAAGAAGGTTACGCCCAGAAGCTCAGGCAGGAGGAATTCACCGAAAGCGCGAATTACCTGCTCAGGCAGATAACCACCAAGATGGAGATCAAAAGCTATCTGGATCAGATAGAAAAAGGCAACAGACAGGGCTGATCCCCGCCTTTCCGTTATTCCGCGTTCGGTCCGGCAATATCCGACACCCGGGGCGGCAGCGCCGCCGTTCCGTGCGTCATTATGGTCTTTTCGGAACGGTTTAGTCGCGTCGCGTCGCTCCACCCCGGCGCTTTAGTCCCATAAAGAAGGGTAGTTCCGGCCGTCAGCATAGCCTCCCTGGCTGCGCCCGGCGGGCAAGCCGGCACCTGCCTGCCTGCGGACCCGTCCGCAGGACGCGGCCAAGGAAGCTCCAGAGGAGCTGTTCCGTGATACAGATACAAAATTTAACCAAAAAATTCGGCAATTTTACGGCGGTGGACGACCTTAATCTTCAGGTCGAATCCGGCGAGCTTTTCGGTTTTCTCGGCCCCAACGGGGCGGGGAAAACGACCACCGTCAAGATAATTTCCGGCATTATGAGCCCGACCTCCGGCGGAGTTTACGTCGACGGCGTCAGCGTGGCCCGCGACCCGGTGCTGGCCAAATCCAGAATAGCTTATATCCCCGACGAGCCTTTCGTCTATCCGCATCTTACCGGCTGGGAGTTCCTTCGCCTGATGGGCGACCTTTATTCGGTGGACGTCGACGCCCAGCTTAAGGAAATTCCCGCTTTGATAGAGACCTTCGAGCTGAAAGAGGTGGCGGACGAGCTGCTGCAGTCCTATTCCCACGGCATGAAGCAGAAGCTGCTGATAGCGAGCGTGCTTTTAAGAAAGCCGAGGGTGATACTTTTCGACGAGCCCACGGTGGGGCTGGACCCGAAAAGCATAAAAAAATTCAAGGACCTCATAGCCGAGCAGACCCGGAAGGGCGTTTCGGTTTTCATGTGCACCCACATCCTCGACATGGCGGAGAAGCTCTGCAACCGGGTAGGCATAATCTACAGGGGAAAGCTCGCCGCCTGCGGCACCACGGAAGAGATAAAAAAACACGCCGGCCTGGACGGGAATCTGGAGGACATCTTCCTCAAGATCACGGCTGACGAGTGAACGGGGCTCGGCGATATGTTCTTCATCCTTTTAAAAAGAAAACTGCTGGGAGTTAAGAACGTCCTTTCCGGGATTACCTTTTGGAAAGCCGCGAAAAATTCGATTTTCCTTTTCGCCGGCCTGCTGCTTCTCCTTTCCCTTTATTTCACCTTTTATAAACTCCTTAAATACCTCGACGGGGTGGAGCTGATAGGGACCATGCTCATCTGGAAGCTGACCTCCATCGTCTTCCTCATGAGTTTTTCCATGATAGTCATTTCCTCGATAATAATTTCCATGACCACGCTTTACTATTCTTTCGACCTGAAATTTCTTTTTTCCACGCCCCTGAATTCCAGGACCCTTTTCATGGATAAAGCCGCGGATACGGTTCTCTATTCTTCCTGGACGCTGGTTTTGGCGCTTATGCCCTATATAGCGGCCCTTATTTACGTGAAAAAGCTGGGCCCCGCTTTTTTCTTTTCCTATCTTCTGCTTCTGGCGC
Organism: Elusimicrobia bacterium CG08_land_8_20_14_0_20_51_18; assembly: GCA_002774685.1. GTDB lineage: Bacteria > Elusimicrobiota > Elusimicrobia > Elusimicrobiales > UBA9959 > 0-14-0-20-51-18. The sequence continues at coordinate 8,225 of PEXN01000038.1, forward strand.
CTTTCATAATGATGGCGGCGGCTTTCGGTCTCATCTTCAGCCTTCTGGTCATGTATCTTTTCCCGTCTTCCCGGACCCGGGACATAACCTGGCTTATGGGCAGTCTGTCCATAGCGCTGGTTTACGTGGCCTTCAGGTTTTCCAAGCCGGAAAAACTCATACGCCCGGACACCCTGGAAATAGTCGCCCAGTACATAAATTATCTCCAGTCGCCCACCGTGGAATATCTGCCCAGCTGGTGGCTGACCAAGGCCATGATGGCTTTTTCCGGCGGCCATTACGTCGTTTTCCTCCAATACGCCGGCTGGCTTTTCCTGGCCTGCCTGGCGCTTTATTCTTTCCTTTACTTTCTTTCGGGCCGGCTCTATCCCGCCGGCTTCAGCGGCGCCCAGAACACACCGAAATTCAGCGGCGGGAGAACGCAGTCTTTCGAGAACAGACTGCTCCCGGCTTATCCGGGGCTCAGGGGTTTTCTGCTCGTTTTTCTCAAGGAACGCAGAAATTTCTCCAGGGACGTCAGGTACTGGTCCCAGATAATCCTCATCATAGCCCTGATTTTCGTCTATCTTTTCAGCATAAAGAATCTGCCCCTCGACACGGCGGAGATGAAAAGCTTCGTCTCTTTCCTCAATATAGGCATAGTGGGCTTCGTGCTCTCCGCCATCTGCCTCAGGTTTATTTTCCCTTCGCTCAGTCTCGAAGGCAACACTTTCTGGCTGCTTAAGTCTTCGCCGCTTTCAATGGAAAGCGTTTTCAATTCCAAGCTGGTCTTTTACTCCGCGCCTCTTACCGCCATGGGCTTCCTGCTGATCTCCTTTTCCAATTACCTGCTCAGCGCGGACCTCTTCATTTCCTCCGTTTCCATTTTTACCATAATAGTAATGAGTTTCGTCATGTCGGCGATGGGCATGGGTTTCGGGGGCGCTTTCCCGGATTTTAAGGTGGAGAATATCCACCAGATAGAGTCTTCCTACGGCGGTTTCGTTTTTATGGCCTCCGCCATGGGCTACGTCGCCCTCACGATAGGGATCTTCGCCTGGCCCGTGCAGATGCATTTCATGAGCAGGTTCAATTCCGCCTATCCCTTCGAATGGCGCTGGTTTTATTTCTGCGTCGCGGTTTTCCTGGCTCTCAGTTTTTTCGCGGCCCTGGTCCCGTGGAAAATAGGGCTGAAAAATATGGAGAAATACGAGATATAAGAGATATAAGAGAAGATTGGAGGATTAGAGGATTGGAAGATTGGCCTGGTTTTAAAAAGCCCGTATCCCCCGTTCTTTATTTGAAGGAAAGAAGATGAAAAAAACCTTGATAATTCTTTTAGTCTGCTGCCTCGGGGGTTACGCGGCGGAAAAAAAATTTTACGCCTCCGGGCCTTCTTCTAAAAAAGAGTTCGCTCTGACCTACGACGACGGGCCGGGCCTCATAACCGAAGACCTGCTGGCCCTGCTTAAAAAATACGGCGCTCCGGCCAATTTTTTTATACTGGGCGAGAACGCCGGGAAATATCCGGAGAAGCTGAAAAAGATAGCGGTGGAAGGGCATCTGCTGGGCGGACACACCTATTCGCATAAAAATTTCTACGCGCTGGATAAAAAACCCGGAAAGGAGAAGATCCTCGAGGAGGAAATGCTTAAAACCGCCTCGGAATTCCGGAAGGCCGGCCTCCCGCCCCCCGTTTTTATCAGGCTTCCTAACGGTTTCAGCAAAAAATGGGCGCTGGATCTGGTCGCCGGGATGGGTTGCAAGACGGTTAACTGGAGTTACGGGTCCGATTGGGAGAAGATATCCGAAGAAAAAATGACCGAAAATTATCTCAAGGCTCTCAGGCCGGGCGCCATAATACTGATGCACGACGCCGGCGGGACCAATAAGGCTAAAAACCTTAAAATAACCGAGGCCCTGCTCATAGAAGCCGGTAAAAGGGGCCTCAAGCCGGTAAGGCTGGACGAACTGCTGGGCCTTAAAAGAGACGTAACTCGTGACTCGAAACCCGGGACTCGCGACCCGGACCCCAAGACTCGTAACCCGTAACTTGAAACTCGAAACTTGAGACTCGTAACTCGAGACTTGAAATCGGCTTATTGTTCACTCTTCACTATTTACCATTTGCTATTTACTGTCTACTATTTATTATTTACTATTTACTATCATGCCTGTCCGGTTAAAGAAGCGGATTAGCTGTGTGTTCAAGGTTAGGGACATGTTTTTCATTTAAGGCCGCCGACTCGTTCCTGCCGGTTTTAAATGTTAGATTGATGCGGACTTCGTATTTTCGGCAGGTTTCAACTTAACCCCAAAAAACAATGTTTTCGGGGTTTCAGACAATGAAACCTTGTCCCGCGGAGCGGGATACCCTCAATACTCGCCCGAAAACCTCATGTCACTTGCCGGCGGCCTTAAATTACATCGTTAGATGTTTTTTATCCGCCCAACTTTAACCGGACAACTGTGATTTACTATTTACTAGTTACTACTAACTTATGGACCTGTACGAAAAACTTTCCCAAATAGAAAAATATTTCGAGGAAAATTATCCCCGGCTGGGAGTTAACAAGAGACGTGAGGGGGTCCGCCTCGCTTTCGAGATAGTCAAAAGGGAACGCCTCGGGAATTTGTCTTTTCTGGAGGGCGAATACAAAAATTACGAAAGTTTCAAGAAACGGCTTCTGAAAAGGAGATATCCCGTTTCTTCGGGGAAAACGGGCCTGGGAAATTTTTATCTGCCCCGGCTCGATCTTAAGAAAGAATACGCTTTCCGCCCTGCGCAGGGCGGGCCGCAACCGGAAAAAATATATTTCGAAAAAAGCGCGCGCGGGTCGAAACTCTTTTCGAGACTTAAAAAACTTTTTCCCGGGGCGTTTTTTTCGGAAATCGGCAAATTGAAGGATTTCGAGGGAGAATTCGACCTTTCCCGGTATAACGCTCGGAATTCGACGCTTTTCCTGGTCCGGGAAAAGTTCGATTTCCTTAAGCCCTGTCCCTGCACCAGGGGCTGCGTTTCCTGCGGATATTTCGTTTTTAATCTGGGTTTCGGCTGTCCCTTCGAATGCTCCTACTGTTTTTTACAGGGCTATCAGAACGTTCCCGGCCTGGTTTTGCCCGTCAATATAGAGGATTTTTTCGCGGAGTTCGACCGCAGGTTCTCCGGGCTTAAGAAAAAAATAAGGATAGGCAGCGGGGAATTCACCGATTCTCTGGCGCTCGACCCTTTAACCGGTTTTTCCTCCGAAATAGCGGAGTTTTTTTCGAAAAAAGAGAACGTTTATTTCGAATTTAAGACCAAAAGCGGAAATATATCCAACCTCCTGGGGATAAAAGCCTCCCCGAATATCGTAGTTTCTTTTTCCATGACCCCTCCCGCGCTCGCCTCGGAAAACGAGTTCCTTTCGGCCGGTTTCGAAAGCAGGCTGGAAGCTCTCTCCCGGCTGGAAAAATACGGCTATTCCGCCGCTTTCCACCTGGACCCGGTAATTTTTACTTCCGGTTGGGAGAAGCTGTATAAGGACATGCTGGGCAGGATATTCGAAGCCGTCCCTCCGGAGCGGATAAAATGGGTAAGTCTCGGTACTTTCCGTTTCCGGCCCGAAACCAAAAAAGCCATAGAGAACAGGTTCCCGGACAATAAGATACTGGACGAGGAGATGCTGCTGGACTTCGACGGTAAACTAAGATATCCTTTCGCCGTCAGGCTGGAAATTTATTCCACGCTGGTAAAACAGCTCGCGTCCGCCGGAATGGACGTGAGAAAACTTTATCTTTGCATGGAAAGCCGGGAAATGTGGGATAAACTGGGGCTTTCAGCCGGGTTCGCCTGGGATTTATAAGAAAAGCCTAAATTTGATATACTTTAACGTATAACAGGGAGACAGGCGTAAGGAAAAATCCTTCAGTCAACTGAGAGCTGGGGGCCTTCCGCCCGCCGTCTTCAGCCTGTTATTTAAGGAGGCTGTATGAATATAATATTTATGACCTGTGTTATCGTCCTTACCGTTACTTTCGTTTTTTTGGCGCTTCAGCTCATAGACACGCTGAAACAGGTCAAGAACACCGCCTGCGCCGTGGAAAAACTGGCCGCCAACGCCAATGACAGACTGACCGATATACAGCCCGCCTTCCAGGCGGTCAATTCCGTCACCAGCGCGGTTACTTCCGGCTGGGGCAAGCTGATAACCACGGTGGCCGGGCTTTTCAAGAAGGGGAGTTAAGAACCATGTTTTTTACCAGGATCTACGACCAGGAAGTTCTCGACAGAATAAATTTCCTTCACACCGTGAAGCTTTTCGAGGGTATCACGAAGAAAGAGCTCATTTACCTGCTGGAAAACCTCCAGGAAAGGAAATATCTTAAGGGTGAGACCATCTTCGCGCAGAACGATATAGGCCGCGCCCTGTTCATAGTTTATAAGGGCAAGATAGGTCTTTACAGGCGCGAGAAGGACCAGGAGAAGAACGACCTGCTTTCCGAAGTCCAGCCCGGAGAATTCTTCGGCGAAATGGCTCTGCTGGAAGAAATGCCCCGTACCGCCACGGCCGTGGCCGAAGAGGATACCCTCGTTTTCATGCTTTTCAAGACCAAGCTTGAATCCATCATCTTCTCGAAGTCCAAAATAGGCTCGAGCATAGTCTATCATCTTTCCAAGATCCTTTCGGCGAGGCTCAGGAGTTATCTGGAAAAGGATAACTGAGATGGAAAAGGTCTTCAAAAACTTCAGGTTCACCGAATACATCTTTCCCGTTTTTTTGCTCGCGCTCGGCCTGGTGTTCGTTATCTTCGCCTGGAACGCCATTTTCCCGTTCATACTGAGCGTGGCGCTGGCCTATATCCTCAACCCCCTCGTGAATTACTTCGAGGTGAGGGGGATAAAGAGAGTTTACGTGGTGGCCGGGCTTTACATCGTGGCCGGCCTTCTGCTGGCGGCTTTGGTCGTGATGGTGGTCAATTTTATGTCCTTCGACATAGAAACCTTCAAGGTGGCCTGGCCGAATTATTATCTCAAGATCCAGAAAGTGATAGGGGAAATGAGCTCGAAGCTTTCGAAATATATCCCTTTCCTTTCCGGGATAAATATAGAGGGAAAGGTTTCGGGATACATACTAAGCGTGCCGGATCACGTGGTCTCTTTCCTGCCTTCGCTGGCCCTGCTTTTCATAATACCTTTCGTGACCTTCTTCGTTCTGCTGGGCGGCTCTTCCGTGTTCGATTATTTCCTGGACCATATTCCCGGCAAATACGTGGAACTGTCCCTGCATATCACCACCAGGATAGACGAATCCCTGGGCAATTACCTGAGGGGAATCCTGACCGAGGCTTTTATAATATTTCTTATTTCTTTTTTCGGGCTTTTCCTTCTCAACATCGATTACTTCTCCTTTATAGCCATTTTGATAGGTTTTTCCAGCCTCGTGCCTTACCTGGGGGCCTTCGTGGGGGCCGGCGTTTCCTCTATAATGGCCTATTTCCAGTACCAGAACCTGATGATAGTCCTTAAGGTTCTCGTGCTGTTCGCCGGCATAAGATTTTCCGACGACTGGTTCCTCCAGCCTTATATAATGAAAAGGGCGGTAAAGCTCAGCCCGGCCCTGATAATCTTCGCCCTTATGGCCGGGGCCGAACTCGGCGGTTTCTGGGGCATCGTTTTCGCCATTCCCGTGACCTGCATCATAAAAGAAGTGCTTCTTATTTCGCTGGAATTGCAGGAAACGGAATTCGCCTGGAAGCCCAAACCTGAACCCACCAGAATAAGCATACCGTATACATAAGAACAGAGGACAGTAATCAGAGGTCAGTGACCACTCATTATTTTTTTATGGCGGAGGTTATTTGTTGTTTCAGGGCGTCTATGGGGCAGGGTTTTTTTAAGAAACCCTTTACGTTGTTTTCGAGTTTGAAAACCATTTCCGTCGAGGGGTCGAAGTGGCTGGCGGTGCAAACTATAACGGGGATATTTTTGGTGTCTTCGTCGGCCAGGAGTATTCTCAGCATCTCGATGCCGGAAACATTCGGCATCATTACGTCCATCAGGATAATGTCCGGTTTCTGAAGCTTGGCGGCGTCTATTCCTTCTTTCCCGTCCAGGGCGGTGATAATGTCGTAATCGGCTTCAAGCGACATCTTCGCCAATTCCAGGAAGGTCGGATTGTCGTCGACCACCAAAACCAGTTTTTTCTTATCCATTCTTAAAGTCCTTAGAAGTAGATTCTAACCTAATAAAAGCTAAAATTCAAATGTTTTTTCACGGTTCTTACTTTTGTATCCCGGTTTCCTGGTTTCAAATTCCCAGTTCCGTCGCTTAATCTGCCGTAATGGGCAAGGTGAGGACCGGCTTGAGAGCGAAGCGTAAACCGCTTCGCGTCCGGTCCGCAAGGGCGGAGGCTGTTTTTTAAACTAAAAATAGCCGAGCCGGGCTCGCGGAATCCTCCTATGGAGGATATCCGTGAGGGACATTCGTGTCCGTAGTACAGCACCGGGATTGCGAAGTCCACTCGAACCGATGAGGGTTCTCGCCCTCCTTTAAGTGACGTTGAAAGCAACGTGGGCAAGGAGGGACTCGAACCCTCATGCTCGTGAGAACACAGGTTTTTGAGACCTGCGCGTCTACCAGTTCCGCCACTTGCCCTTTTGAAGAGAACTTTTCAGATATTCTAACATTTTTTTAAAGTTAGAGGACTAGAGAAATAGAGGACAATTTATCGTAAATCGTAAAGAGTAAAGCGTAAAAAGTAATATGGAAGTCCCTTACAAACGCTTTCCGTTTTACGTTTCCCGCTTCACGCTAATCCCTTAATCCTCCAACCCTCTGGTTACCCTTTGACGGCTTTCACCCACACTTCCCTGCTGCGGGGCCCGTCGAATTCGCAAAGGTATACGCCTTGCCAGGTTCCGAGGCAAAGGGCGGAATTCTCTACGAATACGCTGAGGGAAACCCCGGTCAGCGAGCTCTTGATATGGGCGGTGGAATTCCCTTCCGCGTGGGCGTAGGGCAGTTCTTCCGAAACGATGTCGCGGTAACCCGCCGTCAGGTCTTTCCTTACGTCCGGGTCCGCGTTTTCGTTTATAGTGAGAGCGCAGGTGGTATGCGGACAGTATATGTGGCAGACTCCGTCCGCGACGCCCGTTTCCGCCAGCGCGGCGGAGATTCTGGCCGTTATGTCGACCAGTTCTTCCTTCCTGCCGGTCTTTACGTTCATCTTTATCATGATAGTAAAAATTATATAAAATCGGCAAAGCCGGATTTTGTATAATTTTACTATATTGCGCCCTGAAAGGGTGAAAAATCAGGGACAAAAATATTCCCGGCTTTAATCGGTAAAAGCGCGGGGAACTGAATTTTTCAGGTAGAGGATAACGATTATGGATACTGAAAAAATGGACTACTCGAAAACGGTTTTTTTGCCTAAAACCTCCTTTTCTATGAAGGCCGGCCTCGTCCAGAAAGAGCCGCAGATACAGAAGATGTGGGAAGACCTGGACCTTTACCATAAGATACTCGAATTCCGGAAAAACGCCGAACCCTGGCTGCTTCATGACGGCCCGCCTTACGCCAACGGCCATATCCACATAGGCCACGCTCTTAATAAAATACTCAAGGATATGCTCGTTAAATCCTGGTCGCTGATGGGCTACCGTTCCGAATACGTCCCGGGCTGGGACTGCCACGGCCTGCCCATAGAGCAGCAGCTGCTCAAGGATCTGAAGATCAGCAAGAGGCATGTAGACGATATAGTGGATTTCCGGGAAAAGGCCCGCGCTTTCGCTTCGAAGTTCATAGACATACAGCGGAGCGAGTTCAAACGGCTGGGCGTTCTTGGCGAATGGGAGAAGCCCTATATAACCATGGCCGACGATTACGAGGCCGCCGTGACGAAGGCTTTTATAGAGCTTTTCGAGAAGGGGTATATACAAAGGGACAAGAAAACCATTTACTGGTGCGTAACCTGCGAGACCGCGCTGGCCGACGCCGAGGTCGAATATAAGGACAAGACCTCCCATTCCATCTTCGTTAAATTCAGGATCTCCAAACCGGCCCCCGGCCTTGAAAAATACGCCGGAAATCTTTACGTGGTCGTCTGGACGACCACTCCCTGGACCCTTCCCGCCAATATGGCCGCCGCCGTAAGCGAAAGCGAAACCTACAGGGTGCTCAAGGCCGGAGATTCCTTTTTGCTGGTGGCCGATAAGCTGGCCGATTCTTTTCTCGGGCAGAACAAGCTCCAGGCCGAAAAACTGGAAACCTTTTCCGGCAAAGAACTGGTGGGCATGGAATACGAGCACTGCCTTTCAAAACGCCTGCCGGAAAAAATGAGATTTCCCAGGAAAGTCATCTCCACCGATTTCGTGGATATGAGCGCCGGCAGCGGCGTCGTTCATATCGCGCCCGGCCATGGCGAGGAAGACTTCCACGCCGGCAAGAAATGGGGCCTGGAAATCGTCTGCCCCGTGAACGAAGAGGGGAGATTTACCCCGGAAGCGGGGGAATTCGAGGGGATGAAGATCTTCGAAGCGAACGCGACCATACTGGAAAAGCTGGCTTCGGACGGCCTGCTCCTTTCCAGCGGCGAGCTTTCCCACAGTTACCCGCATTGCTGGCGTTGTAAAAAGCCCGTGGTTTTCCGCGCCACCCGGCAATGGTTTTTAAAGGTGGACGCGCATGACCTGAGAAAAAGGCTTCTCGAAAGCGCGGACAAAGTGAACTGGATACCCAAGGCCGGCAAGGAAAGGATGACCTCCATGCTCCGGCTGAGGCCGGACTGGTGCCTTTCGCGCCAGCGCCACTGGGGTACGCCCATTCTCGCTTTTTACTGCGAAAAATGCGATAAACTCCAGGGCGGCCTGGAGATACTGAAGGGCTGGCAGAAAAGGATGGAAAAGGAAGGCAGCGATTTCTGGTTCGCCGAACCCCTGGAAAAACTTCTGCCCGCCGGGTATAAATGCGAGTGCGGTTCCTCTTCTTTCCGCAAAGACAAGGATATCCTGGACGTTTGGCTCGATTCCGGGGTTTCCTGGTACGCCGTAGTGAAGAACCGGCTCGGCGCGGACCTCTATCCCGCGGAGATTTATCTGGAAGGCTCGGATCAGCACAGGGGCTGGTTCCAGACCTCGCTTATCCCTTCGGTGGCGCTTAACGGCATCCCGCCCTATAAAAACGTTCTTACCCACGGTTTCGTGCTCGACGAGCACGGCCGGGCCATGCACAAGTCCGTCGGCAACGTGGTGCCGCCCCAGGACATAGTGAACAAGTACGGAGCGGACCCGCTCCGGCTCTGGGTGGCTCTTACGGATTACTCCGACGACGTCAGGATCTCCGACAAGATCATGGCGGGGCCCGTGGACACATACAGGAAGATAAGGAACACCGTAAGGTATCTGCTCGGCAATCTCAGCGGCTACGACCCCGTAAAGAACAGGGTGGAATACGCCGCTATGACTGAGCTGGACAGGTATATGCTGATGAAACTTTACAGGCTTAACGTAAAAGTCCGCGCCGGCTACGAGGCTTTCGAATACCGGGACGCCATAAAGGCCATAAACGACTTCTGCATACTGGAGTTGTCCTCTTTTTACCTGGACGCCCTGAAGGACAGGCTTTATACCATGTCCCTCAATTCCCCGGAAAGGCGTTCGGCGCAGACCGTCCTTTACGAGACGCTTAAATCTTTGCTCGTCATGACCGCGCCCGTGCTTTCTTTCACCTGCGAGGAAGCCTGGCAGGTTTTCAGGAGCGAAATAGACGGGCGGCTTCCGGCAAGCGTTTTCCTCAACGACTGGCCCCTGGCCCCGGCGGAATGGGCTTCTTCCGCGCTCGAGGAGAAATGGGAAAAAATAATGGTTTTAAGGGAAAAGGCTCATAAGCTTATGGAGGAACTCAGGAAGAAGGGGGAGATAGGGTCTTCCGTCGAATCCAGGGTGGTTTTTTACGCTTCGGGCGGAAACCTGGATTTCCTCAAGGAAAATCTCCCGGCCCTCGCCCAGGCCCTGATAGTTTCCGAATGCCGGGTCGAGGAGAAGAAGGGCCTTGAAACGATAGAGGCCGGGGCCTTCCATTCCGACGGCGAGAAGTGCCCGCGTTGCTGGCAATGGAGAAAGGACATAGGCTCCGACGGCCGTTATCCCGGGGTCTGTTCCAGATGCGCGCAGGCCCTCGGCGAGCTTAACTCCTGACGATGAGAACGCGTTTTTTACACCTGGCCATAGTGCTTTCCGTTTTTGCCGCCGACCGGCTGACGAAAGCCGTGGTTCTCAAAAAGCTGTACCTCGCTAAGGTGGAGGTCTTCTCGTTCTTTTCTCTCCGCTACGTGGAGAATACCGGCATCGCTTTCGGCATGTTCCAGGATATGAACCTGTTTTTCTTCCTGACGAACACCGCCCTGCTGGTCTTTCTACTGGCGGTAAGGAAAAAGTTCCCGGACCCGCTTTCCGCCGCCGGGATACATTTCGTGATAGGCGGGGCGCTGGGCAATATTTACGACAGGGTCGTTTACAGGTTCGTGGTGGATTTTGTGGACTTCAGTTTTTTCCCGGCTGTTTTTAACGTGGCGGACGCGGCCATCACGACCGGCGCGGTTTTGATAGGCGCTTCGATGGTAAAGGAGAAAGTAGAAAGCGTAAGAGATAATAGCAAAACAAGCAAGACCAGCGAGAAAGTTAAGAGAATGGATAATGGGAAATAGAGATTGAGAGAATAGAACAAAACAAGCAAGATAAGCCAGGAAGCGAGAAAGTTAGAAGGTTGGAACGTTTTAACTTTTAAACCTGTGAACTTGTATTGCTTTCTTGCTTGTGTCGTTTTCACGCTGATTTTACTTGTGACCTGAGACTTGAGACTTGCCTGCCTGACGATGAGTTGCAACTTGCGCACCGGCAGGCAGGTGACACCTGAAAATTGCAATTTTCAGGTTAAGGGAGATTCAAAATGAAAAAACTCGTATCCGTTCTTTTCCTCGTCTTTTTCGCCTCTTCCTGCGGCAACACCCCCGAGTCCTACTACCGCAAAGGCAATTCTTTTTTTATGAAGGGGAACTACTACAGGGCCATCGAGTTCTACACGAAAGCCGTAATGTCCCGGAATAAGTTCCCGGAGGCCATCACCTCGCGCGGCCTGGCCTACGAAAAGCTCGGGGACAAGACGAAGGCCATTTACGAATACGAAAAATCCATAAGGGTGGACAAGACCTACCTGCCCGCCTATAACAATATGGCTTCCATTTACATAGAAGGCGGAAGTTATAAAGACGCGCTTAACTATCTTAACGAGGCGCTGAAAATAAATCCCCGCTACTACTACGCCTGGTATTCCCGGGGCCTCTGCCGCTATTATACCGGGGATTATCCCGGCGCGCTCGGCGATTTCAACCGGGCGCTGGAACTGGAGCCATCCAAGGACCTGCCCCGCTATTACAGGGCCCTGACTTCCTCGAAATTGGGCGCTTACGAGGCGGCGATAACGGACCTGGACGGCCTTCTGGAAAAAAATCCCTCCGGCGACCTCCTGCTTTTCGAGAGGGGAAAGGTCAAGTACCTGGCGAACGATATAGGCGCGGTGGCGGATTTCTCCAGGGCCGTAGAACTGAACAAGAGCGAGCTCTATTACCTGCACCGGTCCAAGGCGCTTTTCAAACACAAATATTACGAGGGCGCGTTCTCCGACGCGGACGCCGCTATAGCCCTTTCCAAGGGCAAAAAGGCGGAGTATTTTTATCTGAAGGGAGACATGCATTTTATACTGCGCGACACGCGGAAGGCCGCGGAAAATTACGACCTGGGTTTCGAAGCGGACAAGAACGAGAAGTATTACCTCTATAAGAAGCGGCAGCTGGAAAAATTCCCGGGCAAGGGAACTAAAAAGGTGAAAAAATATGGAAGAAAATAAGCAGGCGGCCGGCGCGGGGGAAGAACAGCAGAGGGTCCCGGCCTGGAAGCGCAAATGGGTGGCGTCCAGGATGGCTTTCGAGAGCATCCTTTTCGAAAGGGAACTGCTGACCGAAAAAAAGGAAAAGAATTACAAGGGGATAATTTTCTTTTCCCTCATCTTCGCCTTCGAGCTGGTTTTGCTGTGGCTTTACTTCTTGAGGAACGGCTCGGCCATGTCCATGGAGGACGTGCAGAAGCTTAAGATCACGGCCGCCTATTTTTCCTCCTTTACCAGCGGCGGTTTCTGGGATCTCCTTAAGAATACCGGCGTTTCCTCGATAAATTTCGACATGCCGCTTTACTACGTGAGTTTCCTGCCGGTCCTGAAATACGTGACCACGGATTACTCCTGGGCGCTTTTCCTGGTTAATTCCTTCTACCTCCTGGCCTTTCTCCTGGCGGTTTATCTGCTTATAAGCAGGAAACGCAATTTCGAGTCCGCCCTCCTGGGGACCGCTTTCGCCGCGTCCCTGCCTTTCGTCATAGATCTGGCGAGGCATTTTTCTCCCCAGCTGGCCACCCTGGCTTTCGTTTCGCTCGCCTACCTGTGTTTCATAAGGAGCGAAGAATTCGAAGAGCCGAAGTGGATCTTCCCAATGGCCGTTTCCATTTCCCTCGGCCTTTTGAACGACATGCTTTTCGTCGTTTATATCCTGCCCATTTTGCCCTGGCTTAATTACGCCTTCGCCGGCATTTACAGGGCTAACATCGTGAAAGGCCTTCTGCCCGGGCTTATCCTCTGCGTTCCGTTCTATCTCAGGATAGTCATGAAGGCGACCTTCCTTTATTTCCTTAACGGCCCGGAATTTTTCAAGACGCAGGGTTTCAATCTTTTCTGGTACCTGGGTCCGGCGGCGGACGCGGTTCAGCTTATCTTTTTCGCCCTCGGCGCCGGCGCCATGCTCTGGATGTACTATTCGCTTTTTATGCCTTATGACAAGCGGAAAATAGTGACGAAATGGTTCCTCACTCCCTATCTGGTCTTCTGGCTTATCCCTTTCAAAAGCCCGGAATACATCTATCCGGCGCTCGTGCCTTTCGCGGTCGCCATGGCCATAATGACCCCGCACCTGATAAGAAGGTACATGCTAGGCGGCGTTCTCCTTCTTTCCCTGCTGAACCAGGCCGGGTTCCTGCCTGAAAAGTCGGTAAAGATAAAGAACAGGGATATCTCGGTCATAGGACTGGAAAAGCTTCCCCTGAAAGCGGAAAAACTGGACGAGATAATGACGCTTCTCAAGGAGAACGTCTCCGGAGAGAGACAGGTGATCAGCGTTTTCGGCGAGAGCCGGTACATCAACACGGACACTCTCGGCCTGCTCGCCGGCGACTACGGGCTTTCCGGAGTGAGATTCGTTAAGTACCCGGAGGAATTTATACTTTTCGCGGACGTGGTAATAGTGAAGGGGGCGGATAATCTCGGCCGGCTCTCCCCGTTCTTCCACGGTTTTTTCAAGGAGAAGGTCAGCTTCAACGAAAAGGATATTTCGGTTTTCAAGAGGGAGATCCCGGGCAGTTATCTCCCGGGTCCGGCCGCCTCGTTTTCGCTGAAAGCCGGCAGCATAGCCGGCGTGAGTTTCTCCAACGCCGTCATAAACGCGCGCGATTTCGACGAAAAGCGCGGGGTCTACAAGCGCGCCGACGTTTCGGTTTCCTACGCGGGGCTCGGCGAGATAGACGCCAGCGGGATAGAGCTGGTTTTCGAGGACCTGTGCCTTATAAACTTCGAGAACTCCCCGGCGGTCTGCGGTTTCTCGAAAGTGACGGTCAACGCCATGATGCTTACGGATTATTCCCTGTCCCGGTTCATAGAAAAGAAATTCAAATCCCTGAAAAACGTGGAGGTGGAGCTGGACAGGGGGCTTTCTGTCTCCGGCCTCCTCAGGGACAAGGATTTCGAGACGAGGGTGGAGATCAAAACCGGGGGCGGCGAGATCTTCTTTTCCGTAAAAAAACTCGAATACAGGGGCTGGTCCCCGCCGAAGTGGCTTTATAATTTCATGAACTTCAGGGTGAAGGAATCGGAGATGACGATCCCCGTGGAAGTCAAACAACTGAGGTTCAGGAAGTCCGTACTGGAAGTTTACCCCGGCGGAACGCGGAATCCCGACAATTTTGACGAGGAGATGGATTTCCCAGGTAAAGGTTCGAACGGGGTTTCCCGGGGAGGCGCGCGGAATTCTTCTCGTCTTAAAGCCGGGATGAAAGCGGTTTTAAGGCCGAACCCGGGGTTGAACGCCCCCGGTGAAGATCCCGACGAGGGTTCAAAGTGATTCCGGGGGTCTGGATGAGGAAATGTCTTTTCCCTTTGCTGTTTCTTTTTTCGTCCTGCGTGGATATCCCTTTGCAGGAGGGCCCGGCCACGGAAAACGTGGTAATTCCCTATAAGGGGCTTGAGCCGGGCGCCGTGGAGCAGGAAAGCGCGCATTTCAGGCTCAGGGCCTATTCCTCGGAGACCGCCCGGAAATACTCCGACCTGGCCGAACAGCTTTATTCGACCGTCATGTCCGACACCGGGCTCTATTCCTTCGTGCCCGGGAATCCCTACGAAATAATCGTTTACAGGGATAAGGCGGAATTCGTGAGGAAGACCTCCTCCCCGGAGTGGAGCGGGGGGATAACCTACGGGAACGCCATACTTCTTTACGAGCACGACCGCTACCCGGCCATTCTGGCCCATGAGATAACCCACCTGATCTTCAACGAGTTCATGGAGGACTACGGCAGGAACAATTACTTTTTCATAAACGAGGGCGTGGCCGTTTACGAGGAGCGCAAGGCCTGCACGGAATCCGATTTCTATTACCGGGGCCTGGTGGATTCCCAGGTCAGGAAAGCCCCCATCTCCTTTCTCCAGATGATGTCCTATAAACCCCTGGGGGTTCCGGCCGAAGTGGAAAAATGGTACGCCCAATGTTCGAGCGTGGCGGAGTACATGCTGAAGAAAGAGGGCGGCTTCAAGTTTTATATTTTTCTCAAGAATCTCAAAAGCGGGAAAGATATAGACGCGGCTTTCAGGGACGCCTATCCCGGCTCCTGGAACGGTTACAAGGAGCTGGAAGAGAAATGGCTTTCCTCCCTCTGAGTCCCGCGGATCTTCACTGATGTTTTCCTGTTAAGTAGAATGCGGACAACACGGGGCGGGCGGATGAGCGAACATCGGGTTTTAGGCCGAAGACTTGAGGGAATCCCTCCGGGGCGCCGAACCTGTCTGATCCGCGATGCCTCTGGTCAGCGCGGGAGTTGGTGAAAGCGCCGAAAGTCTGAAGGCCTTATCAATTTAACAGCTTAAAACCCGGAAGAGAGCGAATTGCCTGTCCCGCGTTGCAAAACGTAATATGGAAAAGTCTATAGATGAAACCCGAAAACGGCATAAAACACAGGCTTAAAAAGGCGATAATCCCCATAGAGGGGATCTATTGTTCCGCCTGCGTGAGCAAAATAGAGAGCGCCCTTATGAAAACGGGAGGTGTGGATTCGGTTTCAGTGCATTTGGCGGGCAAGACCGCCATAGTCAAATACGACGCCGACGCGGTAAGCGCGGAAAAGATAACCGCGAAAATAAAAGAGCTGGGCTACGAGCCCCTGGCGGCGCTTGAAAGCTACCTGCAGAGCGAGGAGATTTCCGGCCTTTCGGCGCAGAGGGAGAAGTCGCTGTTTTTGCGTAAATTCCTTCTGGCGGCCTTTTTTTCCGGCGTCCTGTCCTACGATTATTTTTTCCCTCTTTCCGACTACACGCTTTTCCTGCTGACCGGCTTCGTCTGGCTTTACTGCGGCTGGCATTTTCACGCCGGCTTCGCCAGGGCCCTGCGCAACCGTTCGGCCGATATGAACGTTCTGGTCAGTCTTTCCACCTCCGCCGCTTTTTTTTACAGCTCCGCGGCGGTCTTTCTGCCGGGAGTGTTTTACAGCCACGAAATACATCCGCAATGGCATGAGACGGCCATGCTCATAGCCTTCATAAATCTCGGCAAATACCTGGAAGCCAGGAGCAAGGCGAAAGCCGGAGAAGCCGTCAACGCTTTGCTCAGGGTGGCGCCCAAGTTCGCCACGCTTATAAGGGAGAACGGAACCCGCGAGACCGTAAAGGCGGAGGAGATAAAAAAGGGCGACAAACTCCTGGTCAGGCCCGGCCAGCAGGCGCCCGTGGACGGCAGGGTGCTGGAGGGAACTTCGTTTTTCGACGAATCCATGCTTACCGGCGAAAGCGCGCCGGTTTCCAAGAACGCCGGGGATACTGTTTACGCCGGCTCCATAAACAGGACCGGCGTTCTGACCGTTACGGCGGAAAACGTGGGCGAGGACATGCTTTTGATGAAAATAGCCCGGCTGGTCCGGGAAAGCCAGGCCGTGAAGATAAACATACAGCATAAGGTGGACAAGATTTCCGCCTATTTCGTGCCGGCCGTTTTCCTCGTAGCCGTGACCGCGGCCGCTGTCTGGTTCCGGGAATCGGGCCTGGCTATGTCGGTCAACGTTTTCGCCACCGTGCTCGCCGCGGCCTGTCCCTGCGCCATGGGGCTTAGCGTTCCCATGGCTGTAATGCTCGGTTTTACCAGGGCTTCAAGGATAGGTTTTCTGATAAACAACCCCAATGTCCTGGAAAATTTCGAGAAGATAGACACCGTCATTTTCGACAAGACGGGAACCCTTACCAAAGGCGAACTCTCCCTGCTGGAAATAAAGCCGGCAGGGATCAAAGACGGGGAATTCCTGAAACTTCTGCTCACCGCCGAGCTGAATTCCGAGCATCCTTTCGCGGAAGCCGTAAGAAAACACTGTTTTTCGAAGAACATCGAACCCTGCGAGATACTGGAGTCGGAGGCCGTTCCGGGCAAAGGTTTCAGGGCTAAAACCGGGGAAGGGGAAATACTGGCCGGGACGGCCGGATTTATGGCCGGGAAAGGCGTTAAAATACCTGTTTCAGTCGCGGGGGAGCTGGCCAAGGAAGCCAGGCAGGTCGTTTTGCTCGCTTCCGCCGGAAAATTCAGGGGCTACGCCGTTTTCGGGGATTCCTTGCGCGGGGGGATAAAAGAGGTGATAGCGGAATTCCGCGCCCGCGGCATACAGCCGGTCATAGCTTCCGGCGACAGGCGGGCTTCGGTGGAAGCCGTGGCCGGTGAACTGGGAGTGGAAGATTTTTATTATGAAGTTCTGCCGCAGGAAAAGCACAGCGTGGTGCTTAAATACAAGGCCCTGGGCAAGAAAGTTATGATGATAGGCGACGGGATAAACGATTCCGCGGCCGTGAACGAGGCCGATATAGGGGTTTCGATGAAATCCTCCTCGGACATAACCCTCAGCGCCAGCGACATAGTCCTTATGAGGGACGACGTTTCCCTTCTTTTCAAGCTGCTCGACCTTTCTGTGCACATTAAAAAGACCATAAAACAGAATCTCGTCTGGGCTTTTTTATACAATATAATTCTGATACCCGTGGCGGCCGGCGTCTTTTACCGGGCCACAGGTTTTATCTTCCAGCCCTATATGGCGGCTTTGGCCATGGGACTGAGCTCGGTTTCGGTGGTGCTCAATTCTTTGAGACTGTTA
>PEXN01000084.1 GCA_002774685.1 Elusimicrobia bacterium CG08_land_8_20_14_0_20_51_18
CAGGATGTACGTTTCCGGCCGCCTGGTGACGATGTTTTTCAGTTCCCTGTCCCTGGTTTTGCTTTTTCTCATTTCCAGAAGACTCCTTTACGGCTGGTTCGCGCTTGCCCCTCCTCTTTTTCTGAGCCTCGCTTACGCGGATATTTTTATGTCTTCCGTGGTGAAGCCCGACGTCATAATGATCTTCTGGGGACTTTGCTGTTTCTACGCCGTACTTAACCTTCTTGAAAAAGGAGCCTCGGCCCGGGGGGTGGCCCTGGCGGCCCTTTTCAACGGGCTTTCTTTTTCCACCAAATATACGGGTTTTCTTTTCGGTTTCTTTTTCGCGGTTTTCATAACTCTCGAGGTCATAAAAAAACGCGAGTACCTTAAATCCCTTTTCCTATCCGGGCTTTACCTGCTCGTCTGTTTTCTCGTTTTCATAACGGTAAACCCCTATTTTATACTCAGGAATTCCGAGGTCTGGGCCGAAATGTCCGGGGTTTCCGCGAAAGCCGGCCTTATCGGGCCCGGCGGAATGCTCGCCGGGTACGCCGAGTTTTTAACACAGATCCTTCCATTCGCCGTCGGCTGGGCTTTCTGGCTTTTTTCGATAGCGGCTCTCGTCTACGCTTTTGTGAACAGAAAGAAAGAAATAGTCATAAGCGCGGTTTTCGCGCTGGCCTATTTCCTGAGGCTGGGCTATCCTCACGACCAGCTCTTTACTTATTGCCTGATAGCGGTGCCGTTCCTGTCGCTTATCTGCGGTTATTTCGTCCAGAACACCTTCTCCCGCGGCGCGCTCTATAAAATCCTTCCCGCGGCGGTGCTGCTTTATTCCTTTTCTTACAGTTTTTACCAGAAAAGCCGCTGGAACGATTTCAATACGCTGCTGAGCTCCAGCGCCTGGATAGAGGGGAACGTGGATAAAAAAAGCCGGGTCTGCCTTTCCAGGGTGGAGGTATGGACCCCTCCCGCGCTCAGGAAATACGAGACCGAATGGAATCTGAAAACTTTCTCCGAACCCTCCGAAACTTTTGAGAAAGGTTTTGCCGGGCTGAAGGAAAATCTCGGGAACTGCGATTATGTCCTGTTGACCGAGATGGAACTGCAGCGCATAAAGTTGAAGCCCGAATTGAGCGGCCTTACGGAAGGCGTATCCTCCGGCTTTTTCCTGGAAAAGGAGTTTGTAAGGGAGGACAATCCTTTTTTTATAAACAAAAGCTCCAGGCAGGCTTTGCTTACCAGTTTCATGAACCCCAATATTTACGTGTATAAGGCGAAAAAATGACGCCGGAAATCTCGGTAATAATCCCTTCTTATAACGAGTTGAAGACCCTTCCTCGGGTGTTGGGAAAGCTGGATGAACTGTCGCTTTCCGCGGGAATGGAAGTGATCGTGGTGGACGACGGCTCTTTCGACGGGACTTTTGATTTTCTTAACTCGGCCAGAAAGAATTTTAGATTCAAACTCATTCCTTTGAGGCATGATCATAATTCCGGCAAGGGCGCCGCCCTCGTTACGGGGATAAATTACGCCGCCGGAAAATATCTGGCTATACAGGACGCCGACCTGGAATACGATCCGGACCATATCCCGGAGCTTTACGCCAAGCTGCACGCCTCCGGCTACGACGTCGTTTTCGGCTCCAGGTTCCTTTCCGGCGAGTCCGAGACCTGTAATATTTTTTATCTCTGGGGAAATAAGTTCCTTACGTTCCTTACGAACCTCTTTTTCGGCTCCGGGATAAGCGATTCCTATACCTGCTATAAATCCTTCAAAACCGGAATAGCCAGGAGCCTGAACCTCGAGTCCGACGGTTTCGAGGTGGAGGCGGAGATCTCCTGTAAAGTCGCTTTCAGAAAATATTCCTACTTCGAGATCCCGGTGGCTTACCGGTGCAGGAACAGGGGGGAAGGGAAGAAAATAAACTTCGGCGACGCGGTGAAAGGAGTCCTTAAAATAGCCGGTCTGAGATGGAGGTCTTTTTTTAAACCGATATGATCCGGACACCCCTCCCTCCCGACACGCGCTTGACCGCTGAAAGCGGGCATTCCGCCCGAAGCGGGCGTCGAAATAAATTTGATTTTAACATCGCAGGGCGGCTTTCAGCCGCCGGAGAGGTGTCTGAATGATCTCGAACGTCAAACTTTACGTGCTCAGCTTTTTTTCCGCGCTGTTTCTTTCTGTCCTGCTGGTGCCGCTGTTCCGCAAACTTTCCATGGCGCTGGGGCATTATGACTCTCCCAACGAGATAAAAACGCACAAAGGCCGGGTTCCGCTTTCCGGGGGGATAGCGATTTTCGCCGCTTTTTCCGTTACCCTGGTGGTTTTCAGGCTTTTCACCTCTTTTCCTACCGGGACTTTAAGGGATCTCAGGTACATCCTCCTGGGGGCCATGGTGATGCTGGCCCTCGGCTTTATAGACGATCTTAAAAAACCCTCGGGCCTTTCGGTGGGGGTAAAATTCTTTTTTCAGTTCGCGGCGGCGGCCTTCATGGTTTCCATGGGTTTCAAGATAAAATTCATTTACCCGGAATATCTGGCTTTCGGGTTGAGCGTTTTCTGGATAGTCGGGGTTTCCAACGCCCTGAACATCATAGACGTGATGGACGGGCTCTCTTCCTCGCAGATCTTCGTGGCCTGCATGGCTTTTCTTTTCATAGCCCTGCCCTCGGAGTCCATCTACGTGAATTTTCTGGCGGCGTCGATGGCCGGGGCTTCGCTGGGTTTCATTCCCTACAATCTCTCTTCCAGGCTTAAGGTCTTTCTGGGCGACAGCGGCAGCCTTTCCTGCGGTTTCGTGCTGGCCGTGCTTTCGTTGGGCGCGGAATACTCCAAATTCAACCCGCTGGGCGTTTACGCCCCTCTTTTCATCCTTGCCATACCGATCTACGACACTTTTTTCGTTTCCTTCATGAGGGTCAGGAAGGGCATCTCCCCGTTCCAGGGCACGAAAGACCATTACGCCCTGAGGCTCGAAAGGATAGGCTTTTCCCGCAGGAGCATAGTTTTTCTGAGTTTCGCGGCGGCGGTAATCCTCGCTTTTTCCGCCTTTCTTTCCACCCGGCTTCCTTTGCAATGGGGGCTGTTGGTTTATTTCATCGTAGGCGGGGAATTTTTGGTGTTGAGCCTCATTATTTCCAAAATAAAGCTATAGGCAGATTTTTTTAAGTTCTTCGACGAGTTCTTCCGTCCTGACATCTTTCGTTTCGCAAAGCTGACCCAGCGTGTCCCAGACTGGTTCGCCGCAGATAAAAACCTGCAATTTGAATTTCTCGAAAACCCGCAGGGTTTCGGGACACAGGCGCAGGATCTCCTCCACGCTGGTGTTTTCGTTTATTTCCATAAAATTACGCCGGGCTTTGTTTCGTCGTCCGTGTTTCGAATTCCGGCGGTTCCGCCAGAGTTCTTTTCACAGTGCATAATTCCACGGATTTTTTAAGGGCGGGGATGTATTTTTCCGGAAAATCTTTCGGAAGGGTAAGCGTGAAGGATATTTTGTCCAGGAGATGCTTTTCCTCGTTCCATGAGAAATCCAGCGTCATTTTGAATCCCTCGGCGTTAAGCCGCCTGTTCTGAAAAAAAGATATGGCGTATATCCCGGCGCAGGTCCCCAGAGATGCCAGGAAAAGGTCGAAAGGCGCCGGGGCGGACCCCTCGCCTCCGCCTTCGGCCGGCTGATCCGTTCTTATCTCGAAACCGTTAAGACTGGCGTTGACCTTCTGGTTTCCGGGAAAGCTGATTTCCATTTGAGCCATAGTTCCTCCTTGAAAATCGTTAAGAGTGAAGGGTAAAGCGTAAAAAGTTCTTATGGAACCGGTTTAAACGCCTCTACTCTTCACCATTTACTCTTTACTGCTTACCCTTTACAATTATTGGATGCATGAAGCGGGGGGAAAGTTTCTTTTTTAGAAGTGGTTCTTATGCAGTTCTTTCGTTATGCCCGGTATGAGGGTGGTCTTGGAATCCGGCATTTTCTGTATTTCCAAAATGTTTTTGTAAACCTTGATGAAAGCGTTGACGATTTCCGGGTCGAAAGACTTGCCGCTCTCGTTAAGGATATATTCCCTGGCCTTTTCCGGTTCCCAGCTTGGCTTGTAGACCCTTGGCATGCAAAGAGCGTCAAAAACGTCCACCACGGAGACTATCCTGGCCTCCAGCGGAATATGGGCGCCTTTTATCTTGTTCGGGTAGCCGGTGCCGTCGAATTTTTCATGATGCGAGGCGGCTATTTTGCAGGCTACCTGGAGCAGATGGCTTTGAGCGTTGCAGAGTATCTTCGCCCCGTAAAGGGTGTGCTTTTTCATTTCTTCGAATTCTTCCGGCGTAAGCCTGGCCGGTTTTAAGAGTATGGCGTCCGCTATGGCCACCTTTCCTATGTCGTGAAGGGGGCTCGCGTATTTTATATTCTCCATTTCTTTTTCAGGCAGGCCGAGCGACCAGGAAACCAGTCCCGAATATTCGCTTATGTGCTTGAGATGTATGGCCGTGTCGTGCTGGTCCCTGTACTCCGCCGTTATGGCCAGCCTGTAGATGGTTTCCAACTGGGCCTGCGAAAGGGTTTCATAGAGCTGGGCGTTTTCTATGGCCGAGGCGGCCAGGGAGCTTAAAAGCTGAAGTATTCCCTGGTCTTCGTCGTTAAAGGGGCCCGTGGTCTTGTTTATGACCTCGAAGACGCCCATGGTGTTGCCGTTTACGTTCTTAAGCGGCACGGCGAGAATATTTCTAGTCTTGAACCTGATTATACGGTCTATTTCGGGATTGAATTTGTCGTGTTTATACGCATCGGAAATGTTGAGGGGAAGGCCGGTGACGGCCACATGACCCACTATGCCCCTGCCGACCGGAACCCTTATTTCCGTGCGGTTTATCCCGAGCGCTATCTTGGACCAGAGCTCGTTAGTGGAATGGTCTATAAGGAATATGGAGCACCTCTCGGCCGAAAGGATCTCTTCGACCTGGTGGGCTATCAGGCCGAGCAGCCTGGTCAGATTCGTTTCCTTGGTCACTACTCCGCCAAACTTTACCAGCAGGCTAAGCCTGTTTTCCAGTTCTTCGGCTCTCGTCATAGTAAGGTATATTTTAGCATTATTTCCTAAAATTTTTCTCAAATAATACTCAAGAAAAACAGGGCTTTTCAGGCCTTTTTTTTCATTATGGAAACGAGGTATTCGCTGTAATGCATTATTCTGGCCGAGGGGTACATTTCCCGGAGCCCGCTTTCTATCTGCATCAGGCAGGAAGTCGAGGAGGCTATGACTATGTCGGCCCGCGTTTTGGAGATGTTTTCCGTTTTGCGGGCCAGGATGCGGGCGGAAATGCGCGGATTGGTAAAAGCGTAAGCGCCGGCCCCGCCGCAACACATGTCGCTTTCCTTCATTTCCACCAGGTTTTTCCCCAGAACGGGACGTAAAACCTCTCTCTGCTGCTCGCGTATGCCCTGTCCGTGGCAGGCCCTGCAGGAATCGTGAATGGTGACCCTGTTTTTTTGGGTTTTTTCCGGGTCGAACCTGCCGGCCAGGTGCTCGGGTTTTATCAGTTCGGTTATGTCCGAAACGTTCCCTGCGAATTCCTCTGCTCTTTTCAGGAGTTCCTCTTCGCCCGAAAAAAGCTGCGGATAGCTTTTCAGGAAAGCTACGCAGGAGGAACAATCGCCCACTATCCTGAATTTCTTATGTCTGGTCCTCAATCCCTCGAAAAGTTTGATGTTCTTAAGGGCGGAAGCGCGGGCGTCCGCGAGCGAACCGTAGTTGTAGGAAATCAGGCCGCAGCATTCGTTTTTCATGAAAACGCCCGGGCCGTAGATCTCCTCGAGAAGCTTTACCGTGGCGAGGCCGACTTCGGTGAAGATATAATCTATGCCGCAGCTGGCGAAGTATACCCATTTAAGGGTGGCGGTTTCGGGGGGGGGCGCGCGCTTTTCCAGCTTTTCGCGCAGGAAGGTCAAGGGAGCCCTGAACAGTTTCTTCTGGGCTTCGCCCAGGGCGGGCATGCCCAGGAAGTAAAAAATCCCCAGCTTTTCGCTTAAGGCCGCCAGTCCCGCTTTTTTAAGGAGGTAGAGAAATTTGACGGCGGCGGCAAAAAGGGCCTTGTTTCGTTTGAGTTTTATCACGAGTTTATAAACCGGGCTTTTCCCGTAGCCGGTGGTCTCTCTCCTGGCCTCGAGTACGATGTCCCCGGTCGCGACTTTCCCGTAACAGACGTTGGTGCAGGCCCCGCATAAAAGGCAGGTTTTCAGGCTTTCATAGGAGGCGTCAGGGCCGGGCCTGAATTTGCCCTCTATAAGCTGTCTCACGATCTGGTTCCTGCCGCGAGGGGAGAGGGTCTCTCTCCGGGAAATCACGTAGGTGGGACAGACCGTCTCGCAATAGCCGCATCTCGAGCACTGGCTTACGGCGTCGTAGATTTCCTTCGTCCCGTTGGGGGTTATGAGAAATCTAAGGTGCAGGGCGTGAGAGGCGTAAAGTTCGTTGATTTCGTATTTGCCCATGTTGCCTTTTCTTTGTCGGTTTTTTTCTGTGCCTTTGTGCCTCGTCTAAACAGAGGATCAGAGGAATAGAAGATTAGAGGATAATTTATCGTAAATCGTAAAGAGTAAAGAGTAAAGAGAGAAAGTGTCAAAGGGACAAAGCGGCAAAGTGTTATTAAGGAATATCATATTTCCCTTTGTGCCTTTGTGCCTATGTTCCTTTGCCACTTATTACTGTTTCCCGCTTCACGCTAATCCCTTAATTCTCCGATCCTCCAGTCTTCCAATCATCCAATCCTCTTGTCCTGCATTATCCAGGGATTCAACAGGTTCCGGGGGTCGAAAACCTGCTTTATCTTCAGGTGCAGGTCCCCGAATTGCGCCGCTTCTCCGGGCCTCTTAAAATCGCGTTTTTGTGAGCCCGCCGCCCTTATCTTTAAAGTAACGCTTAATATGAGGGCCAGAGTTCCCCGCGAGCCGATCATCATTCTAAGAACGTCGTAACCGCTTACGTCCTTCATGGTTTTTCCGCCCAGACGTATCAGGTCGCCGCCGGCCAGGGCCAGGTCGGCTCCGAGCAGGAGGCTTCTGAGTTCCCGGAACTCCCTGGAAGCTATCATCCCGCCCAGCGTGCCGTTCAGGTCTTCCGGTATGTCCACCGATAATTTTTCCCGCCTGAGTAAATCCCTCAGTTCGCTTATTTTCAGCCCCGCTTCGGCGGTAACGGTGAAATTTTCCCTGTCCAGGTCGATCACTTTGTCCAGACCGGCGGTTTTCAGGATTTTGCAGTTCCCGGGTATCTCCCGGGGATTCAGTTTGCTGCCCGAGCCGGAAATCGCCGTTCTCTCGCCCGTTTTGTCCCGGAATTTCATCTCGTTCAGCAGATCTTTCGCCTTGTCGGAAAGCCCCGGTTCCTCCCTTTCCAGTTTCGGTATCTGGTTTTTGGAGACCGGGATCTTTTTGTCCGGGTTGAGGAGATTGTCCGGGTCGAACGCGGCTTTTATCTTCCTGAAAATTTCCAGCGTTTCCTGGCTGTAAAGCCAGTTCATCGCCGCTCTTTTCTCGACTCCCACGCCGTGCTCGCCGGAAATGGTGCCGCCCAGCTTTATGCAGGTTTTCAGTATTTCATGCCCGGCTTTTCTTACGCGTCTCGTTTCTTCAAGGTCCCTTTCGTCGAAAATGACGTTCGGATGCAGGTTGCCGTCTCCGGCGTGGAAAACCAGCCCGGCTTTAAGCTTGTAGGAATTCAGTATCTCCTTGATTTCCTTGAGCGCCCGCGGAAGCAGGGGTCTCGGCACGGCGCCGTCTTCCACCATTACGTTGGGGGACATCCTGGCCAGGGCGGGATAGGACTCTTTCCTTATTTTCCAGAGGAATTCCCTTTCTTTTTCGTCTTTGGCGGTTTCTATCCTGAGGGCCCGGTTTTTTTTCAGCGTTTCCCCGGTCCTGACAAGCTCCTTTTCCAGAGTTTCCAGGTCGTCGGAGTCCAGTTCTATAAGCAGCAGGGCCTCCGTGTCTTCCGGTATTTTACGTTCCAGTCCCTTCAGGGC
The DNA here is from genome assembly GCA_002774685.1 of Elusimicrobia bacterium CG08_land_8_20_14_0_20_51_18. Classification (GTDB taxonomy): domain Bacteria; phylum Elusimicrobiota; class Elusimicrobia; order Elusimicrobiales; family UBA9959; genus 0-14-0-20-51-18. The sequence continues at coordinate 8,002 of PEXN01000084.1, forward strand.
GGCCTGTATGGAGAATTTGTCCATCGCTTCCAGGGACCTGGGGATTATCCCCTCGGCTATGATGCCGGTTACCGCGAGGATGGAATCCTCGATGGAGGGGAAATGAGCCGCTACGGTTTTAATGTATTTGGGGATGGGGAGTATTTTCAGCCAGGCTTTTTTCACTATCCCGAGAGTTCCTTCGCTTTGCGGGAAAAGGCTCATCAGTTCGAAGCCCGGGTCGTCCAGGGAAAAGGTCCTTTCGGAGCCGTCGGGAAGGACCACTTCCAGTTTAAGAAGATTGTCGCTGGTGACCCCGTATTTAAGACATTGAGGACCTCCCGCGTTTTCCGCGATATTCCCGCCTATGGTGGAGACTTTCTGGCTGGCCGGGTCCGGGGCGTAGAAAAAACCGAATTTTTCAAGCTCTTCCTGGAGGGCCAGGTTTACCACCCCGGGTTCCACCACGGCTATCCCGTTGCGGGTGTCTATCTGATGGATCTTATCCAGCCTCGCCAGGTTCAGGATAAAGCCGCCTTTCAGGTTTACGGCGCCTCCGGAAAGATTCGTTCCCGCCGCGCGGGGGGAAAAATGGATTTTGTTATCATAAAGCAGTTTTACCACCGGGGCTATCTGTTCCGGCGAGTCGAAATGCGCGACCCCGCAGGGTTTCGCCCTCGCCATGGAAGCGTCGTAGGAATAAAGGGCCGTTTCGAGCTCTCCGGTCAGGACGTTTTCTTCGCCCACTATCTCGGCCAGTTTTTCCCTTATTCCTTCGAGGTCTTTTCTTTTGAACATAAAGGTAAATTGCAGAGGCATTAGACGAGATAGAGGTTATAGACGAGGTAGAGGGATGAGATAAAACTCGATTCCCTTTAAGTCTTCTGCCCAGTCCACAGTTTCTAATGCTTCCAATGCTTCTATCGCTTCCAAATTTTCCGCCCTCCGGGCTGCACCGCCGTTTTTTCCTCGGCCATAGGTTTAAGTTTGGCGGTGAAGTGCGAGAGAACCAGCGGGGCTTCCACCGCCTCCAGCCCGCCTATTTTTTCTCTGTTCTTCGCCAGATGAGCCAGCACTTCTATGACATAGTCTATGTGGCTCTGGGTGTAGACTCTCCTGGGCATGGCCATCCTGACCAGTTCCATGGGCGCCGGCAGAAAGCCGCCTTTGGCGTCCCTCTTGCCGAACATCAGCGTGCCTATCTCCACCGCCCTTATCCCGCCTTCAAGATAAAGCCGGCAGACCAGGGCCTGGCCTGGGAAATTGACCGGTTTTATGTGCGGTAAAAATTTCCTCGCGTTTATGTAAACGCCGTGACCGCCGGGAGGGTTTACTATCGGTATCCCGTGTTTCAAAAGTCCTTCGCCGAGATACTGGGAGGAGCGTATCCTGTACTGGAGATAATCTTCGTCGAGAACTTCTTTCAATCCTATCGCTATAGCTTCCAAATCCCTTCCCGACAGGCCGCCGTAAGTGCTGAAGCCTTCGGTCAGGATGAGAAGCTGTCTGCATTTGAGAGAGAGGTCCTTGTCGTTCATCGCGAGAAACCCTCCCATGTTCACCAGCGCGTCTTTTTTGGAGCTCATCATGGCCCCGTCGGCCAGTTCGAACATTTCTTCGGCTATCTCCTTCACGGGGGTTTTGTTGTAGCCTTTTTCCCTGAGTTTTATGAAGTAGGCGTTTTCCGCGAACCTGGCGCAGTCCAAAAACAGCGGTATCGAGTATTTCCTGCACAGATTCTGCACGGCTTTCAGATTGGCCATGGAAACGGGCTGGCCGCCGAGGGAATTATTCGTCACCGTCATCACGCACATGATGACGTTTTTCCTGCCTTTTTCTTTTACGAAAGCTTCCATCGCCCTGACGTCGGCGTCGCCCTTGAAGTCGGCAGGTTTGTCGAAATCGAGAGCCCCTTTCGCGGGGAAATCCATGGCTATGGCGCCGGAGGATTCCACGTTCGCCCTGGTGGTGTCGAAATGGGAATTGGAAATGACGTATTTCCCTTTACCGTTAAGAGCGGTAAAAAGTATCTTTTCGGCCGCCCTTCCCTGGTGGACCGGGATTATTTCCTCGAGACCCGTGAGGTCTTTTATGGCCCTTTCAAAATTGTAGTAGCTTCTGGCTCCGGCGTAGGATTCGTCTCCTCTCATTATGCCCGCCCATTGCTCCGCGCTCATGGCGCCGGTGCCGCTGTCGGTGAGCATGTCGATGAGGACCTTTTCCGCCTTTATGTTGAAGAGATTGTAATGCGCCTGCTCCAGGAGCTTGAGCCTCTCTTCCCTGGAAGTGATGCCCAGCGGTTCCACCATTTTTATCTTGAACGGCTCTATTATGGTTTTCCACGGCCAGTTTGTGTTTTTCATATAAGTTCCTCCGATTACGGCAGGTTAAGATTAAGAAAATAGCGATTTAGTTTAGAGTAATCCAGTTTAGAGCGACCTATTCTGAAGTTTAAACTTAATTTCTTAATTTCCCAATCTCTTAATTCCTGTTTCCCTAGACCTCAATCCGCGTTTTTTACGCCAAAAAATAAAGAACCAGAAAATAAATTATCATGAAAGCGGCGCCGTAAGGAAGGCCCACCCTGGCCCATTCCCTGGATTTTATGTTCAGCTTGGAAGAGGAGATTATATTCGGGATATTGCCCGGTATCAGCATTCCGCCTGAAATGATAAGTCCCATTACTATGAAGGTCACCTGCCTGTCGCTAAGGGAAGGAACTATTTCCGCGGCGGCGAGGGTGGCGTTGTCGAGAACGGCCGATATGGAATTGACCCAGAAAAGCCCCTCCACCGGCATTTTAGCCGCGAATTTGTCTGATAACGGCGAGATGCCCTTGCCCAGGAAGATGAGCGCCATTACGAAAAGAAAAACTTTCGCCGCCCTGAAAAATATGGTTTTATTGCTTTCCTCGAAATCTTCGGAGAGGCCCGCGTCGCCGGACATATTCCCCCTGGCGCCGGCGGCGGCTATGAGGGCGAAAAGGACGACGCCGGGAACTATCCATTCGCCGAGATTTTTCAGGAGATAAAAAAAATCGGCGTTATGGGGTTCTCCTTTAAGCTTGGCCACGATTATGGTCGAAAGAGGTTCTCCCAGGGGTGTGAGGGCCGCGCCTATCCCTATCGCGAAGCAGGCCAGCACCACCAGTCTTATTTCATAAGTCCTCTTGAATTTCATTACGGTGACTATTTCGGAAAGGAGTATCGCGGCTATTATGGCGGTTATTACGCTCGATAAAAAGCCGAGCAGCAGGACCAGGGAGAATACCAGGAAATCCGGCCTTATTCTTTTTTGCAGTTTCCTGAAGGCGGCCGCGAGTTTCTTTCTGGTGAATTTGAAAAGCAGGCCCATGGCCAGCACGGTAAGGGTTATGGGGATCGGCTCTTTGAGCGCTTCCAGAATAAGGTGCCAGGACCACATTCGGGAGATGCTTACGGACAAGATGCCCATAGTGAAAAGAAAAATTTCTATTTCCTCTTCTATTATTTTCACCGAAAAAGGGAGGGCGAGAGTCATCAGAAGCACGGCGACCAGGCCGAGAACGGGGAAGTATTCCATCGCTAAACTCCGTTAAATTATAATTTGCTACAATAACTATTATATTATTTTTAAAAATAGCTTAAAAGGCATGAAACTTAAAAAACCTATAGGAATTTTTCTTTGCGGGGGCGGAGCTTTCGGCAGCTGGCAGTCCGGCGTTCTGAAAAAGCTGGTGGAAAACGGCGTCGACGCCGACGTCGTAGCCGGTTTCAGCATAGGAGCCCTCAACGGGGCGGCCTATTGTTTCGACAAAACGGCCGAACTCAAGGATATCTGGTCGAAAGTGGATAACGGGAAGATGTTCAGGCTGAGCCCCTCCTATCACCACATGCCGATAGAGATTTACCAGCATTACGATACGGATTCCATCTTTTCCAGGCTGAAATTCACCTTCGAGAACAGGCTGTCCAGGATGACGCTGTTTTCCAACACGCCCCTGTACGAGATACTTTACAACTGGCTGGGAAAAAGCGACCTCATTTTCCATAAGAACGTCAAATTCCACATCATAACCCATTGCGTGGAAAGGAAACTGCCTTACATAATAACCTATGACGGCAAGACGGCCTCCAATCCGGTAAAATTCATACACGCCCTGGTGGCCAGCTGCGCCATTCCGCTGGTCTTCCCGCCGGTGAAGATAGTAGAAGGAGACGAGAAGCTGCATCTGGTGGACGGCGGGGCCATAGGCATAGCCACGATAAATCTGAGTATTTTCGAAGGCTGCAAGACCATAATAATGATAAGCAATTCGGCCGACGAGGACTTACATTATCAGCGCGAGGGGTTCATGGGATATTTCGAGGGGAAGGTCCGCAGGATGCTGGCCCTGCACGTCAAAAAGATTTACGAATCCAGGGATTTCGTCAAGTCCTCTCCCGAAGTCCACCTGCTGAAACCCGAAAAGGCCCCGCCTATGGGTATAATAGATTTTGAAAGCGAAAAATGCCTGAAAACCTTCGAGGAAGGCGAGGACGCCGCCCTTAGATTTATAAAGAAATTCAAATGATACATCTGAATCCGACAAGCATGATCTTTCTGGTCTTTTTCGGCTTTTTTATAGGTATACTCGGTTCCGTGATGGGCGTGGGCGGCGGGGTTTTTATAGTGCCGCTTCTGGTTTTGGTCTTCAATCTGCCCATGCATAACGCCATAGCCATTTCCCTGGTGGCGATAGCGGCCACTTCGAGCGCCGTGGCGAGCGTCAACGTGGAAAAGGGCCTGGCTAACGTAAGGCTCGGGATCTACATGGAAACCACCATGGCCCTCGGCTCCGTGATAGGCGCGCTCATCCTGAGCATGCTGCCTTCCGCGTTGTTACAGTTTTTCTTTTCCATTTTTCTTTTCCCGGTGGCGCTGTCCATGTATCTCAAGTCCAGGAAGGGCGTGAAAGAGGAGGCGGTTCCCGCCATAGCGGGAAAAAATCTTTTCGGCGGGTCTTTTTTCGACCCGGCCAGGAATTCCGAGACTTCTTACGCCGTCAAAAAAATGCCCCTCGCCATGTTCTTTTCTTTTTTCGCGGGAGGGCTTTCCGGGCTTTTGGGCCTGGGCGGGGGGATCGTGCAGGTGCCGGTGATGAACCTCATCTGCGGGATACCGATGAAAGCCGCCGCCGCCACCAGCAATTTCATGATAGGAGTTTCGGCGGCCGCCAGCGCGATAATCTTTCTGAAAAAAGGCTATATAATCCCGGAGCTGGCGGTGATAATAGTCATGGGCGTGCTGGCCGGCTCTTTTGTAGGGATACACGCGCTTTATCGGGCCAAATCGGAAAAGATACAGGTAGCCTTTTCCGTTTTGATAATGATAGTCGGAGTGAGGATGCTGCTCAGGAGTTTCGGATAGAAATGAAGAAAGTTTATAAGTTGACAAGCCGGTAAGCTGATAAGTATATGCGCGGGGAAAGAATCGAAAACAGGAAAGGAGCTTTTTGCAAGACTTGTGACTTGTGTCGTGTGACTTGAGACTTTTATGTTGGACGAAAAAAAATTTTTGAAACTTATACAGCAGACCCTTTTTTACGGGGTCCTCGCTTCGCTTGTCCTGCTGGGGGCGGGCTTCCTTTCCGATATCGTCTGGAACAGGGATTTTTATCTTATGAACACGGGGATAGCTCTGCTCCTGGCTACGCCGGTTTTCAGGGTGGTCATGCTCCTGTGCGGGTTTTTTAAAATGAGGGAGTATAATTTCGCCATGGCCTCTTTCATGGTCCTGGCTTTGATGGTCGTTGCGGTTTTAATATAATAAGGGGTAGAGGGTATGAGGTTTTTAGGGGGAACTGCGCGGAAGTAAGGGGTTCGCTTTCAGCAGTTACTTGTGACTTGTGACTTGTGTCATGTGACTTGAAACTTTTTTCGGAGGGTTTATGCATAATTATACCGCTATAATACCGGTGGCGGGAACGGGCACCAGGCTCCGGCCCCACACCTATACCTATCCCAAGGTGCTCCTGACGGTGGGGGACAAGCCTATACTGGGGCATATACTGGACAGGCTGCGGGAAGCGAAGTTCAAAAAGGTCTGCCTCATAATAGGCTATCTGGGGGAGAAGGTTCGCGAATATGTTTCTAAAAATTACGGGGACCTGGAAGTGGCTTATGTCGTGCAGGAAGAACAGCGCGGCCTCGGCCACGCCATCTGGCTCACCAAGGCCTTCGTTTCCGGCCCGGCTTTCATAATTCTAGGCGACACACTCATAGAGGCCGATCTGCCGGAATTTCTCAAGGGGGATTTCGACAGGATAGCGGTCAAAGAAGTGGAAGACCCGAAAAGGTTCGGCGTGGTGAAGGTGAAGAACGGGTTCATCGAGTCCATGGTGGAGAAACCGGAAAAGCCGGTTTCGAACCTGGCCATAGTCGGGATTTACTCCTTCAAAAATTCCGATATCCTTTACAATAATCTGGACCGGCTGGCTAAAACCGGGAAGACCACCAAGGGCGAAATGCAGCTTACGGACGCCATGTCCCTCATGATGGAGGCCGGCCACAAGATAAAACCGGTGAAAATAGAGGGTTGGTTCGACTGCGGCAAGCCGGAAACTCTTCTTTCCACCAACAGGTA
>PEXN01000119.1 GCA_002774685.1 Elusimicrobia bacterium CG08_land_8_20_14_0_20_51_18
CGCAGTTTCCCGTGCCTCTGCAATCTCAACAGCAAGGCGAACCTCCGTGTCTACGGCGTCATACTCCTTGCGGAACTCCGGGTTTTTAAGCTGTTTTTCAAGGTATTCCCGAAAAAACACTTTTTTATTAGTTCTTTTTTCTTTCATATTCTATTCCTCTTAAGCCAATCAGTTGCATATCTTTCAGCTTTCTCAATTTCCGGCGGTGGTGTCTTCTGTGTTTTCTTTAAAAAACCATGTGTTGCAATAATTGTTTTCCCGGTAAAGAAGTATAAAAAACGATAACCATGGTGTTGTATATCCACAACCAGCTCCCGGATTTTCCCGCGTAAGGTGTCAGCGTATGGTCGGGGCAGATTCGGGCCTTTCTCTTCAAGCAGTTCAAAAAACTTTAGTACCTTTGTCTTATGTTTCACCGGCATAACTTCCAGCATTTCTTTTACTGGGCAGTCACCCGCTTCGGTTGCATAAAGTTCAATCACATAATCATGCCCTATTTCCATATAAAATAGTATATATCATATGCGATATATTGTCAAGACCCGGTTGCGCCCCCGTTCGCCTTCTACCCACGTGTCGTGTTAGACTCGGGGCGTCCTATTGTGTTATAATGAAAAAATCGGCTTTTGTTTCCGCGCCGGAGTTTTAAAATGAGTTGGGGGAAATATGAAGAAAGTTCTGAAGATTTTTTTGTGGACCGGTATCGCGTTCGTCGCCGCGGCCGCGGTTTCCGCCGTCGCGCTTAAGCTGTATTTTACCCAGGAAAGGCTGAAATCCCTGGTTTCGGAATACTCCGCCCGATATCTTTCGCGGGAAGTTTCTTTCGGCTCTGTTTCCGTGGGCCTTTCCGGTTTCTCCCTGAGGGAACTGCGCGTTTCGGAGCGGCCCGATTTTTCGAAAGGCGAGTTCGCCTCGGCCGGAGAGGTCTCCCTGCGTCCTTCGCTCCGCGAACTCTTCCGGCGCCGCGTGGTTATAGAATCCGTTTCCGCTTCCGGGCTCAAGCTCCGGGTAGTCGAGCTGAAAAAGGACGTTTATAATTTTTCGGACTTGCTTGAACCCGCCGACCCCGGCGCCACGGCGGACGTAAAGAAAGAGGGGGAAAAAGGAGGGTCGGCCCCGCTGTCCGTCTCGAGCCTGAAGGTGCGCGATTCGGCTTTTTCCTACCGCAACGCGGCCGGCGATCTGGCCGTCGACATGAAAAAGATAGATTTGTCGGCTTCGGATATCTCGCCCGACGGGCTTTTCCCGGTCGAAGCGGAACTGGTCATGGACGTGAATTCTCCGGCCTTCAAGGGTTCCCTGCCGGCGAAACTCAAGGGCCGGGTGGCGCTCGGCGGTTTCGACGTGGAAAAGGGGCGCGCCGAGATAGAGAAAGGCGAAATCTCCTTTTCCGGCGTAGAAGTTTCCTTCAAGGGCTCCCTTTCCAATCTCATGGAGCCGGACGCGAAACTTTCGATATCCGTGAAGCCTTTTTCCCTCGCCTCGCTGAAAGGGTTCATAAAAGAGCCGCCCGCGCTTGCCCTGCCCGCCGCGGAAGCGTCCGCCGATTTCAAGCTGAGGTTCACCGGCATCGATATCCGCTCCCTTTCTTTCTCTTCGGGTTTCGTCAGGGGCTCGCTTAAAGGCTCCAAGGCCTGGGAACCGGAAATGACTTACGACCTTTCGCTGGAAGTTTCCGCCGACCTGCCGGAAACGGACAGCGCGGCCCTGGCGGCCCTCCTGAAGGGATTTAAGGTCCCTCCGGGGCTCAAACTGCCCCCGGCGAAATTTACGGCGAAAGCTTCGCTTAAGAACGGCCGCGCGGATATCTCCGGCTTTTCCCTTTCCAACCGGTCTTTCTCGCTTTCCGGCGCGAGCCGGGCGGATTTCGGGGGGAAAGAACTCAGGGCTTCCGGTTCGCTTAAAGCCGATCTGAAGGACATTGCTGAAATAGCGGCTGCGGCCCCGGCTATGACGGGACCGTACAAGCCCTCAGGTTCAGCTTCGGCCGCCCTGGATTATTCCTACGCCGGGAAAATGTCGGCGAAAGGAAAGGCTTCCCTCAAGGGGCTTGGCGCCTCTTTCGCGGACCATGTCCTTTCCGGCCTGGCCGGGGACGTGAACTTCACGATGGATTCCGCCTCTTCGGGAAAACTCGCGGGCAAACTCGACGGCCAGGATTTTACCGCATCTTTCAGCGCGAAAAATCTCTCCGTTCATCCGAAAGCCGAGTTCGAAGCCAGACTGGCGAAGCTCGTCCTTAAAGACCTTCCCGCCGGCCAAAGTGAAAAAAAAGCCGGTACCGAAAAGAAGCCGGAGGAAGGGAAGCCTTTCTATTCCGACGTCTCCGGGCGGGTCGAGATAGGCGCGATAGAACATCCCAATTTCAACTGCGCTCCCGTTTCCATGTCCATGAAACTGCTTAATATTTCCGGGGATATGAAGGCCCTGGACGGTTCGGCGTCTTTTTCCGCCGGCGCAGGGAAATTCTCGGAGCTGTTCGTTTTCGCCGGCCGTTATCCGGCCGCCAAAGTCGCCCTTACGCCTCTCCTGGTTCTGAGAAAAGTCTCGAAGGCCGCGCCGGCGCTGAAATTGCCGGATTTCAATAATATCTCTTTCGAAAAGATAGAGGGCGATTATTCCTTCGACAAGGGGCTTATGCGACTTAACAAGTCGGCCCTGGTCTCTTCCACGGCCGACGCGGATTCTTCCGGCACGGTCAACCTGCCTTCCGGGAAGCTGGACATGAAGATGAACATAAAGCTGAGGCAGGACAGCGGAGTCCGCATGACCGAGCCGCTCGGGATGCTGGTCACAGGCACTATGGACGACCCGAAGGTAAAGGCGGACATCAAATCCATAGTAAAACAGCCCGCCGTCAAAAAGGCGGTGGAGAAGCTCACCCCGGCCGCGGAAAAAATGCTTAAAAAACTGTTCAAGTGAACGGCCGCAGCGCGGCCGGCCGGCCGCCTGAAGGAGTGAAAATATGGAACAAACCGAAATCCCGTCCTCTCCCGAAGCTTTTGCCCAGGCTCTGGAACGTCTGGAGCCCGCGGCTTCGGCTCAGCTTATTGAAAACGTGGAACCCTCTCTTTCGGCTGCCGCGCTCCGGCTGATGGGGCCCAAATCCGCGTCGGAAATAATGTCTTTGCTGTCTGAAGCCGCGAGGAACGCCGTAAACGCTCTTCTTCCGTCCGAGGTCAGCGCGCAGTGGCGGCTTAATCTGACTTTCCCCAAGGGAAGCGTAGGCAGGCTGATGGACCCCGCCTGGGCCGTTTTTAGTCCCGAAACGGAGGTCCGTTCGGCCGTGGAGTCTTTGCGCGGAATAGTAAAGCGGGAATTTATCACCTACGCCTGGGTGGCCGGCGCGGATAAGAAACTGGCCGGAGTGGTGGTAATGCGCGATCTGCTTTTTGCCGACCCGTCCAGACCGCTTTCCGAAATAATGCTGAAGGACCCGTTCAGCCTCAAGGCCGGCGAGCCGCTGATGGAAGCCATGCGCATGGTGCTGAACAGGCATTTTCCAGTTTATCCCGTCACCTCTGGTTCCGGCGAATTGATAGGCGCCGTTCGCGGGGGAAGGCTTTTCGAGGCCCAGGCCATAGAAATAAGCGCGCAGGCCGGCAGTATGGTCGGCGTGGAGAAAGAGGAAAAATTGTCCACCCGCTGGACGCGCAGTTTTAAATACCGCCATCCGTGGCTGTAGCTTAACCTTCTGACGGCTTTCGTGGCCGGGGGAGTGGTCAGCTTTTTTCAGGGCACCATAGACCAGCTCGTAATCCTGGCGGCTTTCCTCCCGGTTCTGGCCGGACAGTCCGGGAACACCGGCTGCCAGGCCCTGGCCGTCACCATACGCGGCATCACCTTGCGGGAGATAAGGAAAGGTTCAGTAAAAAAACTTCTTTTAAAGGAAAGCCTGCTGGGCCTGTTTAACGGCGCTCTGGTCGGTCTGGTGGCCGGCGTCGGGATGTATTTCCTCGCCCGGTCGCAGGACAATCCTCTGGCTCTGCCGCTGGCCCTGATAGTCCTCGCGGCGATGACCGGCAGTTGCGTCGTAAGCGGTCTTTTCGGCGCCGTCGTTCCCATAGCTTTGCGGCGACTGGGAGCGGACCCGGCCACCGCCTCCAGCATTTTCCTCACCACCGCCACCGACGTGGCCAGTATGGGACTTCTCTTGTCGCTGGCCAGCTGGTTCCTTCTGTAGCTTTTCCGGACCGGAGCCCGCGGCGGACGGTTTTTTTACATATTTCAGCGCGGAGCGGCGGATTTTTTTATGAATTCCCGCGCGGGTGGTAGGGTTACTTATGACCGCCCGTAGTATTACTCATGGCGCCGAAGGCCCGGAAAAAGTACATTAAGAGGGCCGGTGATAAAAATTTTGTCGCCGGCGGAGGAAAATATGCCGGCGGGGGAAAAAAACAAAACGGACGAAAGGTTCGCGCTGATCGAAAGCGAGGAACGCTACCGAAGGCTGTTCGAATCGGCGAAAGACGGGATACTTCTGCTCGATTTCGAAACGGGAAAGATAGAAGGGGTCAACCCGTTCATGACCAGGCTCCTGGGTTATCCCAAAGAGTTTTTTGTGGGGAAATGCCTTTGGGAGGTGGGCTCTTTCAAGGATATCGCTTTGTCGAAAGACGATTTCCTGCGATTGAAAGCCAGGGGCTATATCCGCTACGAAGACCTGCCGCTCGAGAAAAAGAACGGGCAGAGGGCGGCGGTGGAATTTGTCAGCAATATTTACCGTTCCGGCGGAAAGAAGGTCATCCAATGCAATATCCGCGACATCTCCGCGCGTAAAAAGGCGGAAACGGCCCTGCGCGAAAGCGAAGCCAGGTCCCGGGCGTTCTTTGAACAGGCCAGCGACCTGGTCCTGGTGCTTGAAATCCCGCCTGCCGGGGAACCGATTATCTGGGACGTCAACCTCGTGGCCCAGAAGGCGTTGGATTATTCGCGCGGCGAAATCCGTGGTAAGCCGGTCTCGATGATATATGAAAGTTCCGACGCCGCGCGGTCGGCGCGGCGGAAAATCGGCGGAATGCGTCCGGGCGAAAAAATGATTTTCGAGCTTAATCATAAGCGCAGGGACGGGTCTGTCTTTACGGTTGAAACGTCCGTAAGGGAAATTGCGATAGGCGGCGCGCGAATGGCGGTTTTAATCGAGCGCGACATCACCGAGCGTAAAAAGTTAGAGACCGCCACGCGCGAGACCTGGGAAATAGATCAAATGCTAGATGCCCTGCGCCGGCATTCCTTAACGTCCCTCCCTCTGCGGAAGAAACTGGCCAACCAGCTTGTCGCCCTGTTTTCCATTCCCTGGCTCTCTGTGGAACCCAAAGGCGCCGTCTTCCTCGTAAGCGGGAAAAATCTGATATTGGAAGTTCAGCAGGGATTGGCTCCCGACCTGCTGATTTCCTGCGCGAAAGTCCCGTTCGGGAAATGCCCGTGCGGCAGGGCCGCCGAGAGCGGTAAGGCCGTGGCCTCAACCGGAGTAGGCCCGGAGCATGAGATAGCTTATGAGGGAATGTGCGCGCACGGCCATTATTGCGCGCCTATTGCCGCCGCAGGAATGGTCCTGGGAGTTTTGACCCTCTACTTAAAAGAGAATACCGTCTTAACCGTTAAACAGAAGGATTTTATCCATGGGGTCACGAGTATTATCGCCTCGGACATCCTCAGGGCGCGCGTAGAAGAACAGCTCGCCCAATCCCAGAAGATGGAGGCGGTGGGCCAGCTGGCCGGCGGCATCGCCCACGATCTGAATAATATCCTTACCGCGGTTCTGGGCTACTCCTCTTTACTCGCCGCGGCGATACCCGCAGGCGACCCCAGGCGCGCCGACTTGGACGAAATAGTAAAGGCCGGAGAGCGGGCCGCCGCCCTGACGCGTCAACTGCTGGCTTTCAGCCGGAAGCAGGTGGTTCAGTTTAAGGATTTAAACCTGGACCTGATAGTTCCGGAAACGCTGAAAATGCTGCGCAGAATGGTCCCGGAAAATATAGAGTTCAGGACCTTCTTTAAGTCTTCGCCGGAAAAAGTGCTGGCTAACCAGGGGCAACTGGAACAGGTGATACTGAACCTGGCGGTCAACGCCAGGGACGCCATGCCGAAAGGGGGGACTCTGACTTTTGAGACGGCCCCGGCCGAGTTGGATGAAAGTTCCGTCCTTATCCATCCCGGGATTTTGCCCGGCCGCTATATTATGCTGGCGGTCAGCGACACCGGCAGCGGGATGAGCCCGGAGATAGTACGGCATATCTTCGAGCCTTTCTTCACTACCAAGGAAAAAAGCAAGGGAACCGGCCTGGGCCTTTCCACCGTTTACGGCATCGTCAAACAAAGCGGCGGGAACATCACCGTTTACAGCGAGCCCGGCAAAGGCACTACTATTAAGGTATATCTCCCCGTAACCGCTGAAAAGATCGGGAAAGAACCGGCGGAAAAGCCGTCCTTTTCTTCCTCCCGCGGCACGGAAACTATTTTGCTCGTTGAGGACGAAGAACCTGTCCGCAAGTTGATATCCCGGCTCCTGTCGCAGAACGGCTACACCGTCCTGGCGGCCGCCGCGCCCGGGGAGGCTATAGAGCTTTGCAAACTCCGCCGGGATATCCGCCTTTTGCTCACGGATATCGTCATGCCGCAGATGAACGGCTATGAATTGGCGAAGACCGTAATCCCCCTGGCGCCCCTGATGAAAGTGATCTTCATGTCCGGCTACACCGACAATGCCCTCTCCCGGCAAAACATTATGAACCCCGGCCTGGTGTTCCTGGAAAAACCGCTGAAAGTGGACGCTCTCCTCGGGAAAATCAGGGAGGTTCTGGAGGGGGGGCCTCAATGAGCGATGCCCCCGCCTCACTGAACGGGCTTTCCGCGGCCGAAGGAATAAAACCCGTCGCCGGAATTACGAAATCCGCCCGGGTACTCGTCGTGGATGACGAGGACCAGATGCGCGGGCTGTGCCGGCGGGCGCTCGCCGGCGAAGGCGTAGTCGTAGAAACCGCGTCCGGCCCGGAAGAGGCGCTGGCCCTCCTGCGCCTCGCCGCTTTCGACATACTGATTACCGATATGCAGATGGGGGATTCCCGCGCGGGCGTGAGCCTGACCGAGGAGGCGCGCAGCCGCTGGCCGGAAACGGACATTCTGATTATTACCGGACAGCCCACTTTGGAAACGGCTATCTCCACGCTTAAAACCGGCGCGGCCGACTATCTCGTCAAGCCGTTTTCCGTGTCTCAGCTTCGGACCGTGGTAAAGCGTCTGCTGAGAATGCGCCGCCTCAGGCGCGAACTGGAGCGGGAAAAGGTCCTTTACCGGAAGCTGGCCGACGACTACGAGGTTCTTCAAAAAGTAGAACGCCTGAAATCCGGCCTCATCGGGCGCGTAAGCCATGAACTTCTGACCCCGGTTACCGTCGCCTTCATGGCGGCGGAAGCAGTTAAAGATAAAATTTCGCCTTCAGGGCTCCCTGTCTACCTTAAACTGGAGGGCGCATTGAAACGGATGCAGGTTACCGTGGAGGACCTCCTGCTTTTCTCCCGGACTCAGGACGCCGGTTTTAAAATCGTTAAGTCTTCCGCGGATCTCTGGCCCGTTCTGGAAGGGCTTCTTGCCGGCTATCGGCCGCTTTGCGAGGAACGCGGACTTAAGGTCGAAATTAAACTGGAGGGCGAAAAGCGGTCCCTGCTTGCCGACGCGGAACTTATGAAAGCGGTTTTCTCGCAACTCCTGCTTAACGCCATCCGCTTCAACCGCAAGGGCGGTTCCCTCGGCGTCCTGGCCCGGTACGAACCGGAACAAACACTCTTCGTTTTCAGCGATACGGGGGAAGGCATTGCGCCGCTGGAGCAAAATTTGATTTTCGGCGGTCTTTACCAGGTCGCCGATTACCTGACCCGCAAGGTCGGCGGTTTGGGAGTCGGGCTCGCCATTGTCCGCCGCATCGTCGAGGCGCACGGGGGGAAAATATCCGTAAAAAGCGTTCCCGGAGAGGGCAGCGTATTTACGATAATTCTCAGTAAACCCCGTTAGAGAAAACGGGAGCTTCGCGGTAACAGCCGGAGGCTTTTGACCACCGGCTGGAACTCCGGATTTTACCCCCGGCCGGAGCCGGGGGCATTCTCTAACGGGGTAAATAACGCGCGCCGTAAAGTTCGATTAAGTCTCGAATCGCTATCCATCCGCCTTGGCCGGGCGGATTTTTTATCGTGTGATTCCAATCATTCGCGTCAAATCTGTCCGGCCCGGCGTTTATATTTTTTTGTATAATTACCAAGTTATGGAGAAGCTGTTCAGGTTCCGCGTTCCCGCGGTTTTGCCGATTTTTTTTGGCTTAATGAACGGAAAATTGCATCTTCCCGGTGAAGTGATGAATCCCGCAACTTGCCGCCTGAGCGTCGGGGAAACCGGCGGAAGGGAGGCGTAAGAATGAAAAAGAAAATATTGCTGGTGGAAGACGACAGGAAGATGCTGGACGTCATGCGGCGCTACCTTGAAAATTGCGGGTTTTCCGTGCTTTTTACCGACAACGGCTCGGAAGCGCTTATGTTCGTGCGCGATTCGAAGCCCGACCTGGTCGTGGCCGACGTGGGATTGCCGGGTCTCGACGGTTTCGCCATGTGCAAGGCGATAAAAAGTTCTTCCGAGAGCGCTTCGATGCCGGTAATAATAATTTCGGGCGGGAAAACCGGCGAAGCGGATATAGTGGAGGGCTACGGCAAGGGGGCCGACGATTATCTTACCAAGCCTTTCGCCTTCTCCGTGCTGGCGGCCAAGATAAACGCGGTGCTGCGGCGTTTCGGGGCGGTTTCGGGCCCGGCGGCTAAAAAAATAAAGGAACAGGGGCTGGTGCTGGACCCTTCCGGACGCACGGTGAAGGTGGCCGGCAAACCCGTGGTCCTGACCAGGAAAGAATTCGACCTGCTGACGCTGTTGCTTGAAAAGAAAGGCAGGGTGCTGGGAGTGCCTTATATACTCGAGACCGTCTGGGGTTACGATATGACGACTTACGACAATCCCCATACCGTGGAAACGCATATTTCTTCGCTCAGGAAGAAACTCGGCGCGAAGCTCGGGGCGAGGTTCGTAAGCATGACGGGGTACGGCTATAAATTCGAATAGGAGGCGGTATGGATGAAACTAAAGAGGCGGCGCGGCGGCCGGACGCGGAGAAAATGGAAGCGCTTTCCAGATTTTCCGGAAAAATAGCCCACGATCTGAACAATATACTCGGGGTCATAGAAGGGTACGCTACGCTTACCGCCAAGTCCCCGGGAGCGGAAGAACAGGTAAAAGAGGATATGGAGGAAATACGCCGGGCCGTGGCCAAAGCGGCTTCCCTCACCGGCCGACTGCTTGTTTTCTCCGGCCGTATGGCGCTGCGTCCCGAACCCTGCGAAATGGAGATGGTCCTCCCGGGTCTGGTCAAAAAAAATCCGGTCCCGGCATTGGAGAAAATAAAAATAGAGGTGGACATAAGCCCGGGGACGCCGGTTATAAAAGCGGACCGGGAACTGCTGGAGAAAGCGGTTCTTAATCTGCTGGAAAACGCCCGCGAGGCCATGCCGGCCGGCGGTACTGTGAGTCTCCGCGCGGGGAAAGTGAACGCGGAAGCTCCCGGCGGAGGCAAAGCCGCGGAGTTCCTCAAAATTTCCATAGCCGACGAAGGGAAGGGCATTTCCCCCGAAACCCTCGAGAAGGCTTTCGAGCCTTGCTTCACCACGAAAGAAAAAAGCCTGGGCGCCGGTATGGGATTGTCTATGGCCTACGGGATAGCCAGGTATCACGGGGGCTGGATAGAGGGCGGGCGTTTGCCGTCGGGCGGCAGCGAATTCTCTCTCTTTTTCCCGGTTGTGTAACGGGTGTCAGGCTACTGATATGAATGAGCCTGTCAAGCCCCCGATTATTTCTTATTCATCCATTTTTCCTGTTTTAGGGTCCGTTATTGGCGGACTGCGGACCTGGAAGCGAAGCGTTTTTCGACGGTGAATCAAACTGATATCCGCGTGTTATCCGTCCGAAGACAGACAGGGACGCACGATCACTATTCGTCGGGAGCTTCCTCAATCTTTTTACGTGCATAGCGTTATTTCCGCCGCACAAAGTAGCCGCGAGGGTTCTCCGTGCCGTTGCCGCGTTTCCAGGCCGCAGTCATCCAAATCCTTAAAATCTTAAACCGCTTTTACCGGAAAATGCCGCGACATGTTCCAGATAAAACCAGCCGGCTCCCGCGCTATCGCAACCGCTATCACCGGTTGCTTCTTCCCTTTGCTTATCATCCGCCGGAATTTAGCCGTCAGCCGGTCCTGCGCCTTCCGGGCTATTTTAATCGCTTCCGCGGGGCACCCCTTGCGACGCGCCAATAAGTCGGGGCCGGTCACGTTCCTGTGTCTGTACGCCCACGCGCTTTCCACCAACACTCGTCTTATGTGCGCGTTCCCGGTCTTTGTTATGCTTCCCCTTATTGTTCGCTCCCCGGAACTATATTCCGAACCCACCAGCCCGGTATAACTCATAAATGCCCTGGCGCTCCCAAAGCGCGTTAAATCCTGTGCTTCCGCCAATATTGTTATCGCAGCAAGCGTGTCTATTCCTTTAAAACACCTAAGGCATTTAACCGCGTCTTTATAGTCTTCGCCGGTCGCCCAGCCCAATATAAGGCGGTCAATCCCCACAAGTCCGGCATTATTGAGCCCGGCGT
>PEXN01000037.1 GCA_002774685.1 Elusimicrobia bacterium CG08_land_8_20_14_0_20_51_18
TCCCGCATATTTTTATCCGCCTGTTTTCCAATGAAAACAGGCCTAAACTGCAGGATTCAGGTTAGCCGCCTTTGGGCAGGGACTGAAAATTGATAGAATATTGTTTTACACCGGAGGGAAAGTTTGAAGAAGGCCTTCTTTACGATACTTTGCGCGGGGTTTATGGCTCTTAAGAGCGAAGCCGCCGAGAACGACGCGGTTTCGCAGCTTAAATCCGCGGCGCCCGGCGCCGCCGTGGAACTCCCGGAGGTTAAATCTCCGGAAAGGGTTTTCGACGGCTTTTCCCCGGTAAGAACGGTGCAGTCCGGCAACTGGGAGCGCATAGAATGCTACCGCGACTCCGCCCGCCCTTTCGTTCAGGAAAAATACCTGGAAAAATCCCGCCACGAGAATTCCGAAGTGGTGCTCGCCTTCGGGAGCAAGTTCCCGGCCACGACCGATTTCCTGCTTCATTACGGGCCGAAATGGAACGTCAATACGGGTAAGGTCGTTGTACTGGTCCACGGCGCCTCGGACAACGCGACCAGGGCCTGGGCCGCCCCGGAAAGCCTGCAGGGGAACGCCGGCACCGGCGGTCTCCTGAAAGCGCTCGAAGACGCCGGTTACAGGGTTTTCGCGGTGACTTTCCCGCACAAGCACGGCAATCTTTTTTACGAAGCCCAGCATCTCGCCGACGCGATAGAGGCGGCGCGGCGGATCACCGGAGAGGAGAAGGTTTCGCTTGTCGGACACAGCGCCGGCGGCCTGGCCGCCCGCGTTTATGTCTCCGATTACCGTCTCGGCGGGGACTGGACGCCTTACCGGAACGACGTGGAAAACCTCATAACGCTCGCTACGCCGCACAGGGGCCAGGATTTCGCCTTCCGGCACCCGGAAATGAATTATTTTTTCATCAAGGACGAGATGGCGGCCAACGCCCCTATGAGCTGGGACAAGACGCTCTATTATGGACAATGGAAGGACACTTTCGAGTTCAGCATTTACAGCGACAATTTCCCTATGCAGCAGCAGACCCTTTATGACTGGTCGGGCCGTTACCCGCTGAACTCCGCTTCGCCGGATATCCACACCACCTCGCAAGGGGGGCAGGGGCTCGTGAGCCACTCCCTCGGCCTGGACAACGCCGTTATGAAAGGCGGTAATTTTATAAACGATTTCAGGTCTTATCCCGTGCCCGCGGACGTCAAAGTTACGGTAATAGCGGGTAATAACAATAAAATAGAGAACATTCCTCTTACCGCCTCGGAAAAAGACGGGCCTTCGGACGGTCTCGTTTTCGTGGAAAGCGCGTCCCATACCGCCGACCTTACGCATCCCTCGAGAGAGGAACCGGTAAGAACCGTTATCGTGAACGAAAACCACGTAACTATAGCCTACAGCCCTTCCGTCATGGGTCTCATAACCGCCCTCCTGAAATAAAAACTGCGCGCGGTTATCTGCTATAATTTTTTGTAGAGGAACGATATATGGAAGAGTCCGGAACAGCGTCTCTGACGCCCCAAGAGTCGGTCGCGACGACGGTTTGCTGGGCCTGCGGCGGCATGATATCCGCCGAAGATTTTTATTGCCGGTTTTGCGGAAAGGGGCAGGGAAAAAAGATCCACTGGTATTATAAACAGTGGGGAATAATACTGTTGACCGTTCTGGCGCTGGGTCCCTTCAGTATTATCTTCGTCTGGAAATCGCCATTATTGTCCCGCCGGGCGAAATGGATAAATACGGCGGCCATCGCTCTGCTGACCGCTTACGTGGTTTACAAAATGTACGGTTTGTGGCTCGCCCTGAACGCTTTTTTCGGTCCGCTGACCGACCCGTCGGCGGGAATGCTGTAAAACGACGGAGAAATATTTTAAAGCCCCAGGGAGTTTGTCGCGTAATTTTTTCAGAGAGGTATTTGGAGGTTAAATGTTCAAAAGATACTTTATGGCCGCTCTTTCCGCTGCGTTTTTTACGGCGACGTCCGCTTTCGCCCAGGAAATCGATTTCGACAGGGGCACCGGGGTGAAGAAGATGGAGGAAAAGTTGAAAGCCGGGCCTGAAGCGGCGCTCCCCGTAGTTCCGGCCGCGCCGGACGCTCAGACTTTCACGGAATCGCCCGGGAATAACGTCTATGCGAAAGGGTTCGTGAAAAAAGATCTCCCCGCTTCCTACTGGAAATCCTTCAAGAACGAAAAGATAACCGTTCCGGACAAAATAGACCTGCGCCCCGGGCTTACCCAGGTGGAGAACCAGGGGTGGTGCGGAAGCTGTTGGGCGTTCAGTCTCACCGCCACGCACCGCGACGGGCACGTCCTCGGCGGGAAGGACCCGGGCAGGCTCTCGCAGGAATGGCTCGTGGACAATTCGACCTACGCGGCCGGCTGCGACGGCGGCTATTTCGATTCCGCCTTCGATTTCATGCCTCCGAAAGGCCAGCCCCTCTGGAGCGACTGCCCCTATAAGGGCGGTAACGGCAAATGCCCCGCTATCATGCCTTTCGCCGCCCACATAACCAACTGGTACATGATAGGCGACAAGGAGACCGGGCCCACCGTCAAGGACATACAGGTTTACATGACGATATACGGCAAGCCGGTGTCCATAGGCGTCGCGGCGGGAGCCGGCAAGTGGCAGAGCTACAGCGGCGGTATATACAACGGCTGCAAAATGGCCGAAATGGACCACATGATAAACATCGTCGGCTGGGACAACGAGGGCGCATCCTTCGACGAGAACGGCAATCTGCCTCCCGGCAAGGGCGTCTGGATACTGCGGAACAGCTGGGGCAAGTCGTGGGGCGAGGACGGCTACATGCGCAGCAAAATGACGGATCCCTCCGGCCAGCGCTGCAACGCGGTGGCGCAGGAAGTAGCCGCTTTCGAGTTTCCGCAATAACGAGAGAAGCGTAAAAGATTTTCCGGCCCGGGACTTTTTCTCCCGGGCCGGTTCTTTTTACCGTCGTTTTCCGGCAAGAGAAACGGCGGCCGGCCCTGTTATCGGACTTATTTCCCGCTTTCCGCCCCGAACGGCGGCGGACGAAAGGGCCTATATCCATCCAGTCACTATTATCTCTCCCGCTTGGGCCCTTTGTATCTTGCTTTCCCGGCGGCTTCTGATAAACTATAAATGAAGCGGCAAAATGAGGAGCTGAACATGGGAAAAACTTTAAAGTTTACGACGCCGGCGGCGGCCTTTTTGTTATTCGCTTTTATCGGGGCCGAAGCGGGCGAAAATACGGAGTTCGATTTTAACCGCGGCGGAGCCGTTTACGACGCCATTTCCGGCAGCGCGGTGCCTGCGCCTTCCGCGCCGGAGTTCGCGTCCGCCGGAGGGAATGAAGGCCGGACTTTACAGCCCCCGGCCGAAATGCTGGAGTATGAAAGCGGTCTCGTTAATTCCCTGACCCCGGCCCAGTGGGAAGAGTCGCTCGCCGCCGGGGAGGAGCTTTCCAGCGAAGAGTCGAAGGGCTTATTTTCGGATTTCAATACCCGCTACGTCTCCAGGGGGGTCGTCACGTTCAAAACGAACCCGCCCACGTTCACCACCGATACCGGCAAGGTGTTCGTCGTAAGAAAATATCCGGCATGGCTTAAAAAGCTCGGCGACGCCGATATCGCCGTCGAAGGTTACGCCAAACAGCAGGACGATACCAGCGAACTGGTCATAACGAAGATGCTGCCTCCTTCGGGGGTCGAGGACTCCATAAAGGCTTCGCAAGAGGCCGCCGGTATGCAGAAACACCCGTACATAATCTCGAAAGAAGCCGGGAAATACGTTGTCGGGAACGTCAGATGGGCGGTGGCGCACGCTTCCGACGGAACGAGGGTAAAGGATAAATACGGCAATCTGGTGCCGGTATGGCGTTCCGGCGTCGTCGTCAATCCGGAATTATTTGAGGCCGCTTACGTCGTCAAAAAGATTTCCTCCGGATTCCCGCGGCAGGGAACCCACGGTCTTTTGATGTTTAAATTCAAACCCGGCGGGGTCGTCGACGCCAAAGGCAACGCGGCCCGCGGTCTGGCGGTTTCGCTTAACATACATTTTAAAAATCCCGATATGTCTTACTCGCAGGCGGACGCCATGCTGAAGGGCAAACATATGGTCTATTACAGCGTCTCCACCATAGAGGGGTACGTGGAATACAATATGTTCTGGGATTATAACCCGCTTCTTGCCTATCCGTTGACCATTTCCCGGGGGCAGCAGCTGGCTTTGCTCGAAAAAGCCATCGGGCAGGCCACCGATGACAAGACCGGCGAAATGTATTCTTTGTTCTATAACAGCTGTACGAACGCCGTCGTCTCGCTGGTGAACGGGGTTTTGACCGGAGACCAGAAGATCCGGGACGGCTGGCTGCCGGAATTCGTGTATCGCCTGCGCGCCAGCGTGCCCGATACGGCGACGACCCTCCTGCGCAAAAAAGGCGTAATAGGAGCTCCGAACGCCGCCATAGACGAGAACAATTACGTGTCGGTTTTCGCCGATTGACGTCCCTCGCGGCGGACCGTCCGACAGAAGCGATAAAATTCACTCCCCCTAAAAACGATAAACCGGGAAGACGAAAAACGGAGTCGCGGAAGCGTTCGTCCTCATAAAAAACTATAATATAAGAAAACATATGAAAAAACTAATTAGGAGAGTAGGCGCCAAAGCGCTTCGCGTTCTGGGCCTGAAAAAAAAATCCGGCTTTTACGGTCTGGGCATAGCCCCGAAACTGATGGACATCCTCGACAAAAAAGGTTTCGTTACCCCGACCCCCATACAGCAGAAATCCATCCCTATAGCCATAGAGACTAAAGACCTGGTCGGCATAGCCCAGACCGGCACCGGCAAGACCATAGCTTTCGCTATACCCATAATACAGCGCCTGGCCCAGATCTCCGGCAAGGCCCTGGTCCTTCTGCCGACGCGCGAGCTCGCCCTCCAGGTGGCCGAGGTCTGCCGCGAGTTCGCCCCCGCCTTCAATATGGGCGTAGCCTGCCTGATAGGCGGCGAAGGAAAGGAAAGCCAGCTCAGGGATTTGCACAAAAAGGCCCGGATCCTGATAGGCACTCCCGGGCGGGTCTATGACCATATAGAATTCGGCGCCGCCAAGGTGCACGACGTGCGCATTCTGGTCCTCGACGAGGCCGACCGGATGTTCGACATGGGTTTTGAACCGCAAATAACCCGCATAATACGCTGTCTGCCGAAAGAGCGCCAGACCATGCTCTTCTCGGCCACCATTCCGGACGAAGTAATGCGCCTGGCCAGCCAGCATATGAAACTTCCCTTGCGCGTAGAGGTGGCCAGGTCCGGCACCGCGGCCGAGAACGTCATACAGGAGCTTTATGTCGTGAGCTCCGCCTCCAGGCCGAACCTGCTGATGAAACTGCTTAAAAAATACGCCGGCACGGTCCTGATTTTCGTTGAGACCCGCTACGAGGCTTTTAAAGTGGCGAGCTTCCTCAGTTACGCCGGCCATCAGGTGGCCGAACTGCACTCCGACCGGACCATGGGCCAGCGTAAAGAGGCCATGGAAGGTTTCAGGACCGGCAAGTACCGCATAATGGTCGCGACCGACATAGCGGCTCGCGGGATAGACGTGACCGGCATAGAGCTGGTGGTCAACTATCAGCTTCCGTCCGAGGATTCCGGCTATGTGCACCGGATAGGCCGCACCGGAAGGGCCGGCCAGCCCGGCCGCTCCATCACTTTCGCTCTGCCGGATCAGGGCGGAGACGTGCGAAGCATAGAAACCCTCACCGGCATTCCGATGACGCAGGTAACGCATCCCGAAGTGCC
The DNA here is from genome assembly GCA_002774685.1 of Elusimicrobia bacterium CG08_land_8_20_14_0_20_51_18. GTDB lineage: Bacteria > Elusimicrobiota > Elusimicrobia > Elusimicrobiales > UBA9959 > 0-14-0-20-51-18. The sequence goes on from PEXN01000037.1 coordinate 5,764, forward strand.
CGCCGAAAAACTCTGGGGTTATGACCGGCCCTCCTCGGGCCGGGGCTGGAATCAGCGTACGCCCAGCTTCGGCGGCCGCAGAAGACGCCGCTGAGAAATGCGCTCAGCCTCCATTTATAAAAAGATTCTTTGTTTTTTAGCCGTCGCGGCCGTATGCGCGGCGCCGCTTTTCGCCGCGGAGAAAACCGAGGCCGTCAGGATAGTCATAGAAAAACGAGCCCGCCTGCTTATCGTGTATTCCGGAGTGGTAAAACTGAAGGAGTATAAAATCGCCATAGGCAGGGGCGGAACCGGCAGGAAACTCCGCAAGGGCGACGCTCTTACCCCGGAGGGGAAATACCGTATAAGCGGCCGCAATCCCCAAAGCAAGTATCACAAGGCTCTGCGCGTGTCTTACCCGAATAAAGAGGACGAAGCCCGCGCCGCGGCTTCCGGCGCGGACCCCGGCGGCGATATAATGATACACGGTGTCAAAAACGGTTTCGGCTGGCTGGGCCCGCTTCACAGGCTGTTCGATTGGACTCTGGGCTGCGTCGCGCTGACCAACGGAGAAATAGAAGAGCTTTGGGAATTGGCGCCCGACGGGACCGAGGTCGAGATACTTCCGTAGCCGGAACATAATCCCCCGAACCAGGTTCGGGGGCGGCGAAACTTTACAAAAATTTGCGAAAACACTTCCGCTTTTTGTATTCTATGGGAATAAGGGGGAAACTTTTTCGGATTTTTAGTCAGCCGGAAACTTGCGGCCGTTAAAACCTGCAAAGCGTGCCGCATAAAGTTTATTCATTTTTGGAAGCATCTCCGGCCGCGGCCGGTCTGGGATGGATGAAATGGAGCAGGATCGGCCATAAGATTATGCCGGCGAAAATGGTTGCGGCGTATACCCCGAAGATAGCCTCTCCACTCGAACCGAGAATGATCATGGAAAAAAGGCCCAGAGGCAGACCGAGCGCGGCGCCGAAAAGCAGTCTGGAGATCCACCCTCCGGGCCGGCCGCGCCTCAGGAACGCCCAGCCGGCGGCGCTTAGGGGGATGGTCCCGAACCAGGCGTAATCCCCGGCCGAGCCGTTCAACCCGAGTTCGGGATGGAGAAGGCCGCCGAGCATCAGGAGCGGAATGGTAAGCATCCAGCCCAAAACTCCGCCTGTTACGACCCGCTCAAAGAAATCGTATATTCTCCAAAGCTTTCCGGTTTTATTTTCAGACATATTAATCTCCTATACAAAAGGTACCTTTTGACTGGTACGGGTTGACTCTGGTAATAAAGCGTTTTCTTGATCGCTGATTACTAATTGCCATTTACTTTTTACATTTTATCCGGAGCGGAGACGCCCAGGAGGCCGAGGCCGGTCTTTATGGCGTGCTTGACGGTTTTCATCATTAAAAGGCGGGCAAGAGTTTGTTCCTCGTTTTCCGGGTTCACTACCTTGTGCTTGTCGTAAAAGGAGTGGAAAAGGCCGGCCAGTTCCATCAGGTAGCCGTTCAGGTGATGGGGGGAAAGGTCTTTAAGGCAATGGTCCAGCACCCTTTCCAGCCAAAGCGCCTTAAGCAGAAGGCCTCTTTCTTCGGGGTTAAGCTTATAAGCCGAGAAATCGGCTTTTTCATCGGCGTCAAAGCCCTTTTCCTTCGCGTTTTCGAAGATGGAGTTTATCCTCGCGTGCACGTACTGCACGTAAAAAACCGGATTGTCGTTGCTCTTCTTTTTGGCCAGGTCTATGTCGAAGATGAGATGGGTGTTGGGGGACCTCATGGAAAAGAAGAACCGGCAGGCGTCGGTTCCCACTTCGTCCAGCAGTTCCCTTAAAGGGATGAAATCTCCGGCCCTTTTGGACATCTTGAGTATTTCCTCGCCTCTTTTGATATAGACCATCTGGTGTATTATCACCGTAAAGCTGTCCGGGTCCCCGCCCATGGCTTTTATGCCGGCCTTCATTCTCGGCACATAGCCGTGATGGTCGGCGCCCAAAATGTCTATGACCCTGTTGAAGCCCCTTTCGTATTTGTGCATGTGGTAGCTGAGGTCGTTTAAAAAATAGGTGTTGTTCCCGTCGGATTTGACCAGCACCCGGTCCTTATCGTCCCCGTTTTCGCCGTTCTCTGCGGTTTGCGCGGAACTGCCGAACCACCAGGCGCCGTCTTTCTGGTAGGCCATGCCGCCGGCTTTAAGCTTTTCGAAGGTTTGGGCCGGAAGATTTTTCTTGTGTATCTCGCTTTCTTCGAACCACCTGTCGAAAGTCACCCTGAAATCTTCCATATCCTTCTTGTGGAGTTTTAGTATCTCGCCTATGGCGAAAGCCGAAAATTTTTCATCGGGCCAGTTTTCGGCTTCCGGCGGCAGTTTCCCGGCTATGCCGACGAGGTATTCTCCCTGGTAGCCGTTTTCCGGCAGTTCTTTTTTAAGGAACCTGGCCTTGAGAGAAAGCCCGAGCATTTTTACCTGGTTGCCCACGTCGTTCACGTAATATTCGCGCCGCGCGGAGCAGCCGCATTCGTTCATTATCCTCGCCAGGCTGTCGCCCATAGTGGCGGCGCTTCCGGAGGCCAGGTGCAGGGGGCCGGTAGGATTGGCGGAAACGAATTCCAGGAGAATATTTTTCCGGGCGTTTTCGGGATTTTTGAAATATCCCGCGCCCGAGAATTTTTCCGCGAATTCGAAGAAGAAGGAGTCTTCCAGCCTTATGTTGACGAAGCCGGCGCCCATCACTTCGGCGCCTATCTTTTCCGCGGCGAGAATTTCGCAGAGCTTTTTGGCCAGTTCCACGGGATTCTTTCTTTCCTTTTTGGCTATGGAGAGGGCGAAATTTGTGGAGGCGTCCGCGCTTATGTGCGCCGGCGGCTGGCTGAGAAAAAAACTTTCCAGATTTTCCGGGGGGAAATGTTTGGAGAGGATGGCTTTTATTTTTTTTTCGAGTTTTTTGATTTCCATATGGCTGGTAATTAGTAAATAGCAATTAGTAATTAGTAAACAATAATCGGTAATTAGCGAACAGAGAACAGTAAGTGGCAGACAACAGATGAGAGACGGTAGACAACAGACAGCAGGCGGCAGAAAATAAAGTTAATTGTCTTTTGCTATTTACCGATTACCAATTGCTAATTACTTCGTTTTCCGGCGGCGGTCCTTTTTCGGGGTTTTCTTCTCGGTTCCCGCGGCTTTCTTTTTAGGCGGAGTTTTTTTTGTTTTCGCCGCCGGGTTTTTTACGGCGGGCTTTTTGGCTTCTTTGGGTTTCCAGTCTATCCTTTTGCAGTCCGCGTAGATCTTGTCCAGTGAGTAGAACTCCCTGGTCTGGGTTTCGAAAATGTGTACGACCAGGCCGCCGTAGTCCACGACCTTCCAGTTCTTGGACTGCATGCCGTCTTTGTGAAGGGAAAAGGCGCCGTCTTTTTTAAGCTGAACGAGTATCTCCTGCTCTATGGCGCTTATCTGCGGGGCGGACGCGGCCGTGACGATCAGCGCGTAGTAAAAGAGCGTGCTTTTGGTGCCGGCGTCGTAGATGGTTATGTTTTCGGCCTTTTTTGAGTCCGCTACTTTAGCCGCTTCTACCGCGAGTTTTTTGTAGAAATTCTGGTTTTTTATCATATCATGTTTTTCCTGTTTTTGAGCTTGTCCATGAGCGCCAGCTCCTTGTACTGCTTTATGTTCTTGAGCCCGGAGCTGACTATAAAGGATATTGTATTAAATATGGTGGCCCAGTTGTTTCTCTCGTTCTGGCTCAGCTTTTCCCGGCAGTTGAAAAGGATATAGGAAACGACGGCGTCGTTCTCCCTGGTGACCAGGGTGTACATGTTTTCGGTCAGCCACCGGTTCTCCAAGATGTCGGAAAGCTTTACGGCCTCGTCCGAGCCGAATTCGCAGTTGGAACCGGCCTTGTCGAACTCCTCGTTGAAATAATTGTAGAAATAAGACTCTATATTCCAGTCGCCTTCGAAGAAAAAGGCGGTTTCATCCACTATCTCCTTGAGAAAGTCCTTCTCGTCGGAATAGGTCCTGGTCAGAAACTTCGTTATGTGGAAAAGGAGGGTAAGTTCTTTGGAGGTGTGCTGCAGCCTGTTCAGGGAGATCTTCATGATGTTGGACATCACCGTCATGCCTTCTTCCGGGAAGGCTTTCGTAAAGGCGAAGAAGTCCGTCCTCTTGACTTCGTAAAGCTCGGTCTCCGCCACGGCCCTGGCCTGAGCCGTGCGCGTTTTTTCCTCTATGACCGATATCTCGCCGAAAAAATCCCCGTCGGACAGGAGAGCCAGTTCCTTGAATTCGGTCTGTTCCTTGTTGAGGGATTTTTCTATGGAGACCAGTCCGTTCCCTATCAAAAAGAGGGTGTCCCCCGCGGAATTTTCCCTGAATATCACCGCGTTAGTCTCGTATTTTTTGAGCGAGAAATATTTTTTAAAAACCTCGGGTTTTTCCGAGAAAAGCTTTATCAGAGAGATTTCTTTCATTGGGCCTCCGTAATCAAGAGATTAAGTTATTGAGAGATTGAGATATTAAGTTTAAAAACTCGTTATTTCATGCTGAATCTCTTAATCTCTATTTTCTTAATTTCTCCAGTCTACATCATATTGCAGAGTTTTTTAAAGGTTTCCCTGTCATGAGCCTTGGCCATGGCAGTTTCCGGGTCCACTATCCCCTGGGTTACCAG
>PEXN01000064.1 GCA_002774685.1 Elusimicrobia bacterium CG08_land_8_20_14_0_20_51_18
CGGCCTTTAATTTCGGCATGGAAACGGATATAATAAGGGTTTTTCAGCTCAGGTTCGGTTTCAAAAACCACAAAGACGAGGGCTCCAAGCTTTCCGGCGGTTTCGGAATGAATTTCGACAGGTTCACTTCCCAGGAAAGTTTTTTCAAGGGGATGCGCCTGGATTACGCGATGGTCGATTACGGCGACCTGGGCCTCACGCACAGGTTCGGCATGCAGCTCATCTGGTAAAAAAGCGGGAAAGCGTGAAAAACCGTAACTCGTAATTCGTGAATCGTGAAAAGAAAGATAAAAACCGAGTACCGAAACCGGAAAAATCCTCCGATTCATATGCTTTCGAATAATTTGTATAATCTTAGTAATGAATGCGATAAAATATCTCGAATTTTCCGCCGACAGGGTCAATAAAAGGCTCGCCTCCTGGCTGGCCTCTAAGCCTTTCGTTCATCCGGAACTCAGGAAGGCCATGCTTTATTCCGTCGGCGCGGGAGGGAAAAGGCTCAGGCCGGCGCTTATGTTCGCCTCCTATGAGATGTTCGGCGGCCGCGCCGCGGACATCCTCGACGCGGCCTGCGCCGTGGAAATGATACACACTTATTCGCTTGTTCACGACGACCTGCCGGCTATGGACGACGACGACCTGCGCCGGGGCAAGCCGACCAATCACAAGGTTTTCGGCGAGGCGCTGGCCATCCTCGCGGGTGACGGGCTTTTAACCGACGCTTTTTCCCTGCTGCTTTCCGGGAATAAAAAAATAAGGCCCGAAAACAGGCTTAAAGCGGCCGAAATACTGTCCTTCAGGGCTGGCGCCGCCGGCATGGTTTCCGGCCAGGCGGCCGACCTGGAAGCCGAAAATTTCCAGGCCATGAAAATCTCCCGAAAAAAACTGCCCGGCCTCCTGAATTATATACATCGCCATAAAACCGCCGATATGATAATGGCCTCCATGGAAATGGGCTGCGCGCTTTCCGGCAGGTTTAAATGCCTCCCGAAGATCTCCTCTTTCGCCGAAAAAGTAGGGCTTTGTTTTCAGGCGGTGGACGATATCCTCGACGTGACCGCGGACAAAAAAAAGCTTGGAAAATCCGGCAGCGACTCGAAGAATAAAAAGCTGACTTTCGTCTCGCTTTACGGCCTTGAAAAAGCGAAGAAGATGGCCGATAAATACGCGGCGGAAGCGCTGGAAATACTGGATTCAGTGAAATGCGGGGACCCCGTAAAAAAACGCGCGCTGAGGGAACTGGCCGTTTTTTCGCTCAGGAGAGACAGGTGAAATATCTAAGCAGGATAAACGGTTCCAAGGACCTTAAGAAACTTGCGGTAAGCGAATTGCCTGAGGCCGCCAAAGAGATAAGAAGGCTTATAGTGAATTCCATAAGCAAAACCGGCGGACACCTGGCTTCCAGTCTCGGCGCCACCGACCTCATAGTAGCCCTGCACTACGTTTATAACACTCCCCAGGATAAGATAGTTTTCGATACGGGGCATCAGGCTTACGCCCATAAAATAATAACCGGCAGGGCCGATAAATTCCACACCATAAGGCAGAAAGGCGGTATTTCCGGTTTCCTGAAAAGACATGAAAGCGAATACGACGCCTTTGGCGCCGGACACGCCTCCACGGCCCTTTCCGCGGCCTGCGGGATAGCGGCGGCGCGGGACATGATGAAAGACGATTTTAAAGTGGTCGGCTTCGTGGCCGACGGGGCTATGACCGGCGGGATGAGCTGGGAGGCGATGCAGAATATCGGCCATCTCGGCACCGACATTCTGGTGGTCCTTAACGACAATCAGATGTTCATTTCCCACAGGGTCGGCCAGCTCGGCAAGATACTCACCAAGATGCTGACGCTCGGCATGGTGAGGGATGCGGGCAGGAAAGTCGAAATGTTCCTCAACAGGTTCCAGTTCTGGGGGAAGAATGTCCTGAAACTCGCCAAAAGGGCCAAGGTGCTTTTCTTTCCCGGCATGATCTTCGAAGAGATGGGGTTCACCTATTTCGGTCCAATAGACGGGCACAATATAGCCGAACTGGTCGAAGTGCTGGGCTATATAAAAGATCTCAAAGGCCCGGTTCTCCTGCATGTGGTCACCAAAAAAGGCAAGGGCTACGAGCCTGCCGAGACGAAGCCCATCGGCTTTCACGGCACGGGAATGTTCGATATGGAAACCGGCGAAGCCTCGAAATTTTCAGGGCCCGGCCAGCCGCCGACCTTTACGGGCGTTTTTTCCGAAGCGCTGGTCAAAATGGCTTCCTCGGATAAAAAGATAGTCGCGATTACAGCGGCCATGCCCGAAGGCACTGGGCTGGATGCTTTCCGGGACAAATTTCCGCAGAGATATTTCGACGTCGGAATAGCGGAGGAGCATGCCGTTACCTTCGCCGCCGGCCTGGCTTCCGAGGGGCTCAAGCCGGTGGTAGCGATTTATTCCTCCTTCATGCAGCGTTCTTTCGACCAGGTAATGCACGATATCTGCCTTCAGAAACTGCCGGTGGTGATATGCATGGACAGGGCCGGGATAGTGGGGGAAGACGGCCCCACCCATCACGGGGTTTTCGACCTGGGGCTTTTCAGAATGCTGCCGGAACTGGTCGTCATGGCTCCCTCGGACGAGAACGAACTGAGGAACTGTCTCTATACGGCGCTGAATATGAACAGGCCCGTGGTGCTCCGTTATCCGCGCGGCAAGGGTTTTGGCGTAAAAATGGACTCCGAATTCAAAAAATACGAGCTCGGCAGGGGCCTGCGCCTGAAGGAAGGCTCGGACCTGAGCATCATAGCCGCGGGCAACAGGCTGCACCCGGCCCTTAAAGCCGCGGAAAGACTGTCCCGGGACGGCGTTTCGGCCGGCGTTTATTACGCCCGTTTTATAAAACCCGCCGACACCGAACTCATAAAACAGGCGGCCCTGACGGGTAAAATAGTTACCGTGGAAGACAACGCCCTTATTTCGGGTTTCGGAAGCTCCGTGCTGGAAGTCCTTAACGAACTTCAACTGAAGCCGGGAGTTTTGCGCCTGGGCATAGGCGATAAATTCGTGGAACAGGGTAAGCCAGACGAGCTTTACGCGGACCTCGGCCTGGATGAAAAGGGTATTTATGACAGCGTTTCCGCCTGGATAAAAAAGCGGGAAACGGCGGACAGTAAGTAGTAGACGCTACGGAGGATAAATGGAAAAGAAACTTCTCGACAGGGCGAAAATGATAAAAAGGTCCAGGGCTTATATAAAGGCCTACGAAGATCTCGATTTTTTAAGGAGCGACGAGCTCAGGCATATAAGAGTAGAACTGGAACTGCTGAAGCCGGAGATACTTCTGAGAAAACACAATGTAAACGGCACGGTCGTGGTTTTCGGCAGCGCCAGGATCTTCAGCCCCGAAGGGGCGCAGAAAAGGGTCAGGGAGATAGAGTTGATAATAAGAAAAAATCCCAAAGACGCCTCTCTTAAGGAAAAACTGGAAAGCGCCAAAGATTTGCTTAAATCCTCGAAGTTTTACGAAGAAGCGAGAAAATTCGGAAGGATAATCTCCAGGGAAAAGATAAACGGCCATAAGCTGATAGTCGTGACCGGCGGCGGCCCCGGAATAATGGAAGCCGCCAACAGGGGGGCTTACGAGGCGGGGGAAAAGACTATAGGCCTTAACATAACCCTGCCCATGGAGCAATATCCCAATCCGTACATCTCGCCGGAATTCGCCTTCAGGTTCCATTATTTCGCCATAAGGAAAATGCATTTCGTAATGCGCGCGAGAGCGCTGGTCGTTTTCCCGGGCGGCTTCGGGACTTATGACGAACTGTTCGAAGTGCTGACGCTGGTACAGACTTCCAAAAAGAGACATCTGCCCATCATTCTCTTCGGCAGCGACTACTGGAAAGACGTAATAAATTTCGAAAATATAGCCAAATGGGGATATATCTCATACGAGGACCTGGATCTTTTCAAGTTCGCGGACAAAGCCGAGGACGCGGTAAAGATAATAAAGGATTTTTACAAAAACCCCGCGATATGGAAAAAGCAAAAGGAAAAAGCGTAAGCGCGGCGTAAAGCGGGGGATAGTGTAGAGGGTAGAGGAAAGGAGTGCAAGCAAGACAGCAAGGCGAGCAGGAAAGTTAAAAGAAAGGCACAAGTTATGAAGGTAACTCTTTATTTAAACTTGTGACCTGCAACCTGAAACCTGAAACCTGTAACCTGTAACCTGTAACCTGTGACTTGTAACCTGCGACTTGAGACTTGCATCTTCCATTCTTCCAGAAGGAGGGGAAATGAAAGACGGAAAATGGCTGGAACCGAGATACGGCTCCAAGGATATTTTCGATAAGGATTATTCCAAAATAGACCTTTCCGGGCTGACCGTTCGCTGCCCCGGCTGTAAGGAGCAGGTGCAGCTTAACAGGAGATCGACCAACAATAAATCCGCCGGCTGGTGTAAAAAGTGCAACAGGGCGGTTACGGTATAGGCCTTTAGTCCTATGCGTTCATGGGCCCAAAGTACTTGAGCGGGGTCAAATTTTCTAATTATAATTTATCGGTAGCTCTTTATCCGGAGGGATTTGATGAAAAAAGCCGCATCTTTGTTCTTAGCACTCTCGTTTCTCGCCTTAAATCTTACCGCCCTGGACCTTAAAGAAGCTGAAAAATACAAAAATTCCACTTTCGAAAAGCTCATACAGGACATACAGTCAAGGCTGGATAACCCCTCTCTGCCCGAACCGGAGCTCTCCAAGGAGGCCCAGGACGACCACCTGAAGAGCGATCCGAGGAATTATCTCCGGGTTTCGGCCAGGGATAAGAAGGAGAGGACAAAGCTTTTAGAACTGGGAATGGACATAGTCGAGGTCAGAAAGGACGCTGTGCTCGGTTTCGCGCATTACAAGGACGTTCAGAAGATTTCGGAAAAGGATTTCCTCATACTCGAGAAAAAGACCTTCTACGACTGGGTCATGAGCGCTCTTAAGGATTTCCCCGCCGCGGACGCGGCTTATCACAATTACGCCGAGACCCAGGAAACCCTTAAAGCCCTGGCCGCGGCTAATTCCGACATAGCTTCTTTCTTTTCCATCGGCAAGACCATTGAGGGGCGGGATATATGGTGTTTGAGGATAAACAGCAGTTCCAAGGTCGCCCGGAAGAGCTCCAAGCCGGGCGCCGTTTTCGTGGGGACCCATCATGCCAGGGAGCATCTCTCTAACGAGGTTCCGCTTCTTTTCGCCGCTTACCTCATGGACCACCGGAAGGACGCCGAGATAAAAAAGTACATAGAAACCCTGGACATATATATAATCCCGCTTTTCAACCCTGACGGCGCCGAGTACGACGTCGCTACCGGGAAATACCGCTGGCAGAGGAAAAATATGCGGGTCAACGCGGACAAGTCCATAGGAGTGGACCTGAACAGGAATTATGACGCGACCTGGTGCGAGTCCGGTTCTTCGCACAGCTCCTATTCCGACACCTATTGCGGCACCGGCCCTTTTTCGGAACCTGAAAGCCAGGCCATGAAGAAATTCGTGGAAGCCAGGAAAAATCTCAAGACACTGCAGAGCTACCATTCCTACGCTTCGCTTATAATGTACCCTTGGGGAGGTCTTTATGACCCTGTCCCCGATGAAAAGGACAGGGCGGCCTTCATAAAAATGGCCGGGAAGATGGGCGAGCTCACCGGCTATGAAGCCATACAATCCAGCGACCTTTATGCCGCCTCCGGCGACACCTGCGACTGGGCTTATGCCCAGGCGAAAATCTTCGCCTTTACCACGGAACTCGAAGGGTCCAGCTTCTACCCCGGGGCCGGCATAATCAAAAACACCGTTGAAAAGAACATAAAAGCCGCCGTTTACCTGCTTTCCATGACGGCAGATCCGTATAAGCAATAGGCAGAAGGCGATAGGCGGAAGGCTAAAGGCATAACATGAAATCGAAACTGCCGCGCGTTCTGTTCGTAGTTTATCTGGTTTATTTTTCCGTCATGGCGGTGAATCCCTACAGCAGAAGCGTCTGGATAGCCGAAAACATCCCTGTAGTCCTTCTGGTCGCCTTTCTCGCCTTCACTTACAGGCGTTTCCCTTTTTCCCCGGCCGCCTATGTCCTTATGAGCGTCTTTATTTTCCTGCATACTACCGGCGGGCATTACACTTTCGAAAGGGTGCCTTTCGGCTTCGTGACCGAGCTTTTCGGTTTTTCCAGGAACCATTTCGACAGGATAGCCCATTTCTCCGTGGGTTTTTACGCCTACCCGATAGCGGAATTCATCTACAGGAAGAAATATTCCGAATCCAGGGGTCTGCTCGCCTTTACCGGGATAACCGCGATCTTTACCGTCGCGGCGGTTTATGAAATAATAGAATGGATCTACGCCGTTATGGCCGACCCGGCCTCGGGTATAGCCTTCCTGGGCAGCCAGGGAGATATCTGGGACGCCCAGAAAGATATGCTGGCCGACGGCCTGGGCGCCGTCTGCGCCTCTTTTTATTTTCTTTTTTCCTACAAGCGGACGAAAAAGTCCGAAATCCCTTCCTGAAAATCCCGTTATTAAATTTCTTTAAACTAAGTTCTCTAAACTAAATTACTCTAAACTGAATTGCTCTCTTGCTTGTATCGCTTTCACGCTGATTTAAGTTCCAGGGCGTAGGATTTTATTTTTTTGACCGGATAATAGGATTCTTTAGCCTTTACCAGGCCCGGCTTGCCCATGTCGGCTTCCTTGTTAACGAATTTGCAGGTTGAGGGCAGTGTTTTGGCGAATTCCCTGTCCAGGAACTGGTAGAGGCCTTTTATCTTCTTGTTGCCTTTCTCGAAATTGAGAGTTACGGTGTCCGCGGTCAGGCGGGAGGCTATGGCGAACCCCGCCATTTTTCCCTCGAGGTAAACGGAAAGGCCGAAAAGTTCATATTCTTCCCAGTACATGAGGGCGTTCTTAATGGCTTTTTTTTCGCAGTCTTTCATGTCCAGGCGGAGGTCCTCGGGATTTTCCTTTTCCCAGTAGGCGAGGAAATCGGTTATGTCGCCGGTATTGCTTTTATTCAGGACCAGCGTTTCGACCAGATTGTTGTCGACGTAGTTCTTTTCGAACTGGGAAATGAGATTCCTTTTTTTGGAATATTTGCCGCCTTTCAGCAAAGCCAGGTCTTCCGTGTTATAGACATAATCCATGCAGCCGGCCTGTTCGTAGACGTTAAAAAGGGTTTCGAGTTCTTTCCGGTGTTTTTCCACGTAATCTTCCGGCGCGTAATAGTAATATCTGTAACCGCAGGCGGAGAGAAATTCTTGTAGGCGGGAAGGGGGAAACTCTTTTTCCGAAACCGGCATAAGCAGCCTTTTTTTCTCCGGGTTTTCCAGGTCTATTTCCGCCAAAAGCAGGGTTCCGTCCCTGAAGGCGTAGCTGACTTTTTGGAGGCAGCCGTCCCACATGAAGACCGAAGAAAGCGAATAATAGGACAGTTCGTATTTCAGGTTTTCGAAGATTTTTTTGAATTCGGAATAGTTTTCCGGCTTAATTTCCTTAAAGTTTTCCATATACCATAGGGTGAGAATTTTTCATTACCTTAAAACCGCGCTTTTCATAGAAGGGGTAAGTGCCGTCCTGCGCTATAAGCCCTATCCAGCGGAACCCTTCTTTTTTGAGTTTTTTGACCAGAAAGTCCACCATCTTCCCGCCGATTTTTTTCTTCCTGAAGGCTTTGAGCACGGCGAGGTCCTGAATGTAGGCGTCGTTCGCCGAATCCGAGATGGCCCGGCCCATGCCTATCACTTTACCGCCGTCCAAAGCGGTCAGAAAAAAACGGCTGCCGGAGATAAATTTCCCGAGCCTTTTTTTATTGTCGGAGGCGGTCCACCAGCCCTGTTCCTTATAAATTGATATAATCTGGCTTAGAGTCCGGTCATCGGCTCTCTTGATGAGTTTCAGGCGCAACATACTATCTCTATGATAGCAAATTTGGAAAAGCGGACACGGAAAGGCTTAAGACTGAAGGCTTAAGGCGGAAGGGTAAAGAATAAAGACGAAGGATAAATATGATTGAAAAGGAACTGGGCGGATTTAAGGTTCTGCTCTTCGAGAAACTCAGGGACGAAAACGTTTTCTGCTGCCTGACCACCAAAGTTTACCGTGATAAGCCGGTTTTCGATATGAGAAGGGAAAATATTTCCAAAAAAACGCCTCTTTTCCGGAAATTTCTCGAAGCGGCCGGCGCGGAAAGATATTTCTACATGAGGCAGGCGCATACGTCCAATATAAACGTTTTTGAAGCCGGCTCCGCCGTCTGCGCGGAGGGGGATGCCGCTGCCACCTCCCTGAAAAAATCGGCTCTTCTCGGCTTTTCGGCCGATTGCTCTCTTTCCCTGTTTTACGACCGCAGGAACCGGGCCCTGGCCGTCTGCCACGCGGGGTGGAAAGGCGCCCTGCTGAATATTTACGAAAATCTTTTCCGCAGGATGCATCTGTCTTTCGGAACGCGCAAAGAAGATCTTTTTGTGGGAGCGGGGCCCTGCATTTCCGCCGAGAATTATCCGGTGAAAAAAGACCTTGCGGACAAGTTTTTCTGTCTTTACGGAAAGACCGCCGGCCGTTTCTTTCGCCGCCGGGGAGGGGAATGCCTTTTCAGCCTGGAAGCGGTCCTGAAATACCAGCTTAAAAATCTCGGGATAAAAGAATATGAATTTTCAAACCTTTGCACCTACGAAGAGCGGGAATTGCTTTATTCCCACAGAAGAGGCGACGAGGGCCGCTTCGCCATGTGCGCGATGTTGAATAAGTGAAAGAGGACTGGAGGTATAGAAGATTGATTTATTTGTAAAAAGTCATTTTGCCGTTTTGTAGCGGGCGAATCGCTATTCGCCTTTATTTGGCGGGATAGCAATCCCGGTTAGTTATTCCTTAACGAGCCTAAGAATCACCCTAAAACGGTTTTTTCTTCGCGACATACTGTTGTCGGGGTACTCTGCTATACTATATTAAGGAAGAAGCCGGTTAAGAGCCATAAAATCGTATTTTCGTATTGATAGTACCTTAGTTGAGATTTCAGGTTTTACAACACGGAGCGGCGGCCCCAGTCTTTGGGCGATAAGACTCCGTGGGAGACGTATAAGACAGGGATGTTTTGGAATGGCGACGACGGAAGGGAGAGATTGATGCAGTACACCTTAGGGAGGGCTTAAGACTGGTCTAGACTCTCCCGACTACCGCAGGCATTACGCGCCGTGGATGTTGTGCAGGTGCGTGCCTGCTGGGAAATGGAACGGCATATTGTTGAATTTCAGCAGGGCGGCACGGCCACTTGACGAATATGGAAAAATCTGCGATAATATCAATACATAGAGATGGTGCATGGACTACCCGGGTATCCAGCCGGCGGGGTCAGCCCGGTAAACTTTCGTGCGCTAGAATTTGCGCCGGCAAAATTTAACCCACTATTCGGTGGGTTTTTTTATTTATGGAAAATGATGTCTGCAAAACTATAATTTTTCTGACCAATAAACTCAGGAAAGAGGGGCGGGCCAGTTCTTTGGAGCGCATAGCCGTCCTTTTACAGGTTATTGATAATTTCAGCGAACCGGACAGGATTATGGTGCTACGGTGTTTTGTGGAGGCCGCCAAGGTAATATGTTCAAGACAGAACACTTTACGCAAGCAGCAATTAAAAATGAGGGAGATCCGTTCTGCTCTGGAACTTATTGTTTTCCACTACGACCAAACTTCCATTATAAACGCCGCTGACGCTCCATTAAGCGACCTGTTGGGCGTGGATTTAACAGAAGATATGGCCATTGAGTATTTTGAAAAACAGGTGGAAGGGGCAGTCTGCGACATTTACGGTAGAAAAATATTGATAACTGAAGATGCCTTGCGGCATTTATACAAGGATCCTGCCGGCAATCACACAAGGGAAACCGGGTATTTTCAGGCCAACCGGGGAAAACGTCTGCCATGGATTCGGAACACTCTTTCTGCTACCAAAGAAATATACAAAAAAAGGGATAGGGACTGGATAATTTACGCCTATGTTAAAGGATTTGCAGTTCCAACACACTCCGGCAGTGTGAATAACTATCTCTTTGCAGTGGCAAGAAGTGAAAATCCGCAGATGCCTATCAAATTTGTAACGGCGTATTATCTCAATAACCATGAGGACTTGCTCAAAAAATAGAGGAATTTGAGCCATATCACGGTCCCTTGAAGAGAGATTAACGGAGCGGGCATAAGTAATAATGAAAAATGAATCAACTATCTTTTGATTAGGTGTTAATGACGGTTGGACCTGGAAGAAAAAACGGGACAGAAGGCGGCGAATGGGAATAATTATTTGCCGCCAAAGAAGAATAAACGGATAGGGAAGGA
>PEXN01000143.1:0-7738 GCA_002774685.1 Elusimicrobia bacterium CG08_land_8_20_14_0_20_51_18
GAGGAGGACATAGCCGGAGTGGTGGGGAAGAAAGTTTTCCATGAATTTGAAATGGCCTCGGACGACTGGGTCAGGCATTATAAGAGCAAAGCTCCCGCCTGCCGGACCTGCGTAATGGACGGATATTGCCAGGGTTTCTGGAAAAAGTATTCGGAATTATTCGCTTTTGACGGTCTCAAGCCGGCCGGAACGCGGAATTTCCCGTCGAATAAGGTCAGATTCGTTCTCAAAACACGGACCCAGCTGGCAAAGGCCGTGTCCGGGCTTTCAGCCGAAAAGCTTAATCTTCTGGTCCTGGAGGATTTCGACGGCCTGCTTTTCAGCGAGCTCGTGAGCCTGGTTAGAAGAAAAAAGGTACTATTGATAGCCGTATACGAGAAAAAGGTCATCTATCCGGCCTGAGCTGAGCCGGAACGGAGAAACAATGATCCGGATAAGTCGAAGGAGGACTGGATGTTTAGCGTGATCAGGGTTCGAGGGTTAGATGGTTTGATGGTTGGCAGTTGTCGTTCGCACTTTACTCTTTACCCTTTACTCTTCACGTCCGAAGAGGTGTCTGGATGAGCGTCAGCCCTTACATTTACGCGGGTTATTACTGCAACAACAACTGCGTTTTCTGCAGCGAAGCCGACGAATACCTGGAACGGCTTGAGAACAAGAGTTTTGCGGAGATAAAAAAAGAGATCCTGCGCGTCAGAAAAGAATTCGATTTCGTGAATTTCATGGGCCGTGAGCCCACGCTAAGGAAAGATCTTTTCGATATCCTGAAATTCGCCGAAAAATGCGGTTTCAGGCAGGTCGGGGTCACTACCAACGGCCGTATGCTGGCTTATCCGGATTTTGCGGCGGAACTTCTGGCGACCGGCGTGAAACAGATAGGCATATCCTTAAGCGGGGCTTCGGCTTCCACCCATGACCGGCAGACCAGGGTTCCCGGCAGTTTCGAGCAGACCGTAAAAGGGATATATAACGTTTTAAAGCTGAAGAAAAAAGGCGTCAGCCTTCTCGTCAACCTGAACGTGAATCGCGGTAATTACCGGGAATTAAAAAAAATGATAGAGCTTCCCGTCCGGCTCGGGGTGAAGGAAATAGACGTTCTTTACATTTCTCCGCTGAGCAAACGGTCCAGGACCAGGAAGGTCGCGATGTCTTTGCCGGAACTGGGCAAATACGTGTTCAGGACCGTGAGACCCTATCTTAAGAGGCCGGAACTGAATCTTCTTCTGGTCGAATTCCCTCCGTGCGCCCTCCCCAGAGCGGCCCGGGATTATTTTTTCCCCTGCCTTGAAAAAAATTCCAATAAAACCAGGATCCCGCTCTGCGCGGAATGCCTCTATGCGGCAAGGTGCGACGGGATACTCCGGGATTATCTTAAATTGTACGGAACCAAGGGTTTTAGCCTGTAGGGCTCATTTTCCGCGCGCCGAGCTTTCGAGGCCTTTTTCCGCACCGCCGAGCAAAGCGGCTCCGGTCCTCCTGTAATCGTCCGGATTTTTCCTGATAGTCTCGATTGCTTTAATGAAAGATTCAGCCGCCCGTTTCTTTTTTTCCTCTTTAAGATAAAGCGCTCCCAGGCTCAAATGCGCTTCCGCGCAGTTTTCGTCGGTTTTCGCGGCCGAAAGCAGTTCTTTTTCGGCCCCGGCGGGGTCTCCGGCGAGCAAAAGGGCCACGCCGGCGTCCAGGAAGAGTTTAGGATTTCCCGGCTGACCTTCAAGCAGTTCCCGCGCGCGTCCCGCGGCGCTTAAATACTCTTTTTTCTCCATATAAAGCAGATAAGTTTCGTCGGAAGGCAGGCCGGAACAGGAATAAAGCGCCGCGTCCGGCGGGACCTCCAGCAGATAAATTTCCCGCTCGGCGATTTTGCCCGCAAGCCTGGCCCGGCCGGCGGCGAGTAACGTCCTCTCTCTCTTCCCGTAATTTTCCACCAGGTCGTCCCCGGGCGAGTAATAGTCGAGTTCGGGGGTTCTGACGTAGAAAAATCTATTTTTTCCGAGGGGAGCGGCGATCTTTTCGCCGCCCCGGCCGAGTTCCTGAAGGGAAAAAATCTCCAGCCCGGTGAGGAATTCCCACTGGTAGGCGGCATCTTTGGACGCTACCGCTATCTGCGGGTCCGGGAGCGGCTCCGCCGCCGCCCTGCGCCTTATCAGGCGGAGTGTTTCCGGAACGGAACGGTAATCCTGCCAGGAGTTTATCCGGTTCCTGGCGGGGGAGGCGAGGTAGGAGGAATAATCTCCGGCCCGGAGAGCGGCGAAAAACGCGGCGGCAAGAAAAAAGAGGAAAGCCCTTTTTTCACGGGGAATCGCCGCGAACCCTTTGCCCAAAAAAGGGAAAAGAAGCGGCGCGGCCATGGCCGCGTACCTGTCTTCCAGTCCGGAGATATTGGATCTGAAGAGGATATAAACGAGGTTGTGGGCGGCGAAGCAGGTCAGCAGAAAAAACGCTTCCCTGCGGCCGGGCCATTCTTTTGTTTTCAGCAGGGCGGCGGGCAGCAGAAAAAGAAAGAGGATATGTCCCTGACCGGGGTTGAACCAGAATCCAGCCAGGTCGGCGCTTCTCGCGGCCGAATCTTTCAGAAAGGTCCACAGCGAAAATTCTCCGGCGAAAGAGGGTTTCAGCCACATCAGGAGATCGGTTCCCCGCCCGAAAGTCAGAATAAAAATCAGGACGGCCGGCAGCAGAATCAGGACGGCCGGCAGGCTTGCCTTGAGGGTGATTTTTCCCTTCGACCCGCGTAGTCCGTAAAAACAGGCGAAAAGCACCAGGGGGACGTAAAGCGCCATTTCCCAGCGGACATTGGCGGAAAGAAGGGCCGCCGCCAAGGCCGCGGCGAAAAGCCGCGAATCTTTGAGCCGGAGTGCGCTTATGCATAAAAGGGCGGTGAACATGGCGCAAAAGGCGGAAAAAAGCGGCGTACCCTTGTAGAGCACCGAATTTTTGTAAAGGAAATACGAAAGCGCGTAAAAGGCCGAGGAATACAAAGCGGCTTCCCCGTCTTCAAAAACGAAATACGCGGCCAGAAAGACCGAGATTATCAGGCAAACGGCCGCGGCATAGGTCAGGTAAGACGCCGTTTCGGGGGAAAAGGTTCCGAACCTGAAAAAAAGCCCGGTCAGCCAGGGATAGAAAAAACCGTGCCTGTGAAGAAGCGTGAATTCCCCGGTTTTGTTTTCGGAAAGGAGGCGGCCCATGAAAAGCTCTTCCCACTCGTCGGAAATTCCCATGAAAGGGAGGCCGAAGACGAGCATTGCCGCGAGCGTCGGCAGAACTATGCCGAAAAACAGGATGGCCAGTTTCTTTCGTGGTATACCGGAAAGAAAGGTCAGGAGTTCCTTTCTGGCGAGAAAAAGCGGGACCAAGGCGCCCGCCAGAAGCAGAAAAGCGCCGAGGTCCAGCCAGTATCGGGAATAAATGGTCGGCATTTCGGTTAATTCAATTATATAAATATGACCGCCCCGTATCAAACCGGCGTTCATAGGGTGAAAAGATAATTTTTTGTCATTATAATATTGTATTACCCCGCGGGTTAGCTTCCCCGCAGGGCCGAATCGATCGGTAAGGGCGGCTTGATGACGAATATTTTAAAAATTTCCGCGGACCTTAAAAAGTATCCGCTTGGAATCGTGAGATACGCCTCCTACGCGCTTTCCGGGAACCTTTTCGTCTTTATAAGAAAAATTTCCGCCTCGAAAGCCGAAATTTCATTCTCCCCCAAGAAAGGAAAAATGGACGCGAAGATGGTTTCCGCGGATTTCAAAAAAAATCTGGAAGACGAAACGCTCAGGGATTTTATCTGGGAAGCCAATAAAAAATTAAGAGAATTCCTCATCCTTAAGGCCATAACGGCCCAGGAGAGGGCTCCGGAGCCGGAGAAGGCGGAGGGGCTCACCCCGGAACAGGAAAAAGAGCTGGAAAAGCTTATAGCCGAAGTGGAAGAGGAAATAAAGAAAGAGTCGTCGGGAGCCGGGGGGGGCGGGGATCCTCTGAAAATAAAGCAGACATGGGAAGAAAAATATGGCGATGAAAGCGAAAAATAAAGAACTCAAGGTGGCCTCCATGCAATGGAGAAAAAGGGGCGGGGAAGTACTCGTCACGAATGATTTCGGCTATCATCTGCGCATGAAAGAGAGCGAATTCAAAAACTGGCTTTCCGGCCGTTTGTCCGAAAGTTCGCCCCTTTATGAAAAACTCGCCCGCGGGGGCTTTGTCGGGGACAGACTGGATTTCGAGGATTTGGCCTCCAAATGGAGGAAAAGGAATTCTTTTCTTTTTTCCGGCACCGGGCTTCACATTTTCGTCGTCACGCTCAAATGCAACCATAAATGCCTTTACTGCCAGAGCGGCGCGGTCGGCGAAAAGAGCGGTAAAACCGATATGAGCTGGTCCGTGGCTAAAAAATCCGTGGATACGGCCTTTCAGAGCCCGCGGAGTTCGATAACCATAGAATTCCAGGGCGGAGAACCTCTCTGCAATTGGGAGGTGCTGAAAAAAACGGTCGAATACTCGAGGAAGAGGGAAAAAGAGACCGGGAAGACGCTGAAGCTGGCCCTGGTTTCCAATTTTTCCCTTATGGACGAGGCGAGGGCGTCTTTCCTGCTCCAGAACAGGGTTTCCATCTGCACCTCCCTCGACGGCCCGGCTTCCCTGCACAATAAGAACAGGATCTTTTCCGGCGGGAATTCTCACGCGCTTACGCTCAAGTGGCTTAAATATTTTTCGGACCGGCACGACAATCAGGACGGGAAAATCCCGGTTTATAAAACGAGCGCTCTGCTTACCGTTTCGCGGTACTCGCTGGAGCGTCACAAGGAAATAGCGGACGAATACGTAAAGCTGGGGCTTGAAAATATTTTCCTAAGGCCGCTTTCCCCCATAGGTTATGCCAGGAGATTATGGAGCGAAGTGGGGTATTCAGCCGAAGAATTCCTCGCTTTCTACTCCAGGTCGCTGAAGTATATTCTTGAACTGAATAAAAAAGGCGTGAAGCTGAGAGAAAAAACAGCCCAGATGCTCTGCCAGAAAATATTCAATTTCGAAGACCCGGGGTTTCTCGACCTCCGCTGCCCCTGCGGCGCCTCCGTGGGACAGCTGGCCTATAATTACGACGGCGCGGTTTATACCTGCGACGAAGGGAGGATGGTGGGCTGGGAGGGAGACGATTTTTTTAAGGTAGGATAAGTCGGGGAAACCTCCTACAAGGGCATGATGAACAAGGCCCAGACCCGCGGCTGCGCCATTTCCTCGAATCTGGAGATTCAGCCCGGGTGTTTCCGTTGCGCCTATAAACCCTATTGCGGGGTATGCCCGGTGGTGAACTACGAGTCGCAGGGCAGTCTTTGGGGCAATATGCCGGCCAACGACAGGTGCAAGATTTTTATGGGTATTTTTGACCTCCTTTTCGATTCGATAAAGACTCCGAAAAACGAGAAAATACTCAGGGAGTGGGCCGATGCCGAAAAAAAAGACTGATATGGGGAAAGATGCCGGAATGTTCGAGGTTCGCGCGGGGACGGGGGTTTATTCCGCCGAAGCGCTTAAGCTGGCAGCTTTCGTTTTTGTGGACCGGGGCATAAAACTGTCTTTTAAGAAGAACCTTGCGGGAATAAGCGTAAAGAGCCCCGAAGGGGAAAGAATTTTAAAAGAGTTCATGAACGAAGCCCTGAATCAGCAGTGCCGCATGGATTTGACGGAGGAAAACGGCAAATCCGCGAAAATAATAATCACCCGGGCCATGCTATCGGCTCTAGGCAAATAGGAAAGGGCGATGAAAAAAATTTTGGCCGGAATAGTCGTGATTCTGATGGTGGGGATCCTGGTCTTCAGGTATCTGGACAGGGTTAGAACGGAGATGGCTTTGCAAGCTCCGGCCGTTACTTCCGCGGAGGGGCCGGAGGGAGCGCCTATGGGGATTCCGCTGCCGGATCGGGATTATGTAAGACTTTCTTCTGGTGTTTCGTACGAGACTCCTTTACAGTTCGGCGACTGCGTCAAAAGCGTAAAAGACGTGACGGTTGATTATGAAGATATGTGTGACGAGGTAAACGGAAAGATGGGTAAAAAGAAAAGTTTCTCCAAAGAAGATATCAAGGCCGCATCAACCCTTATGTCGGAATACTATTCCTGTAAGGCTCTGGCTTCCAGGGACATTAAATACTGTGAAGGTCTCTCGAACAATGGAAGTACTGTTTTTACGCCTAGGTATGTCTGTAAAGAAAAGTACAATTTTTTAAGCTATCTGGGTTACATGGCGGGGAAAACGGAAAATAAAACTCCCTGCCTGGAATATCTTACAGCGGATAGAAGAAAGGGTCTTAAGCTTTCGGCGGGAGAGATATGCGCGGCGGCGCCCAAGGGCCTTCCGGAGCTTTGCGAAAATCTTTTCGCGAATCCCCTTAAGAATTCCTGCCGCGGGCATTTTCCCAAGAGCGAATCGGATTGCGACAAATCTAATCCCCGGTGCCTGGAAATGTTGGTCTTATACGGCGCTTTTAAATCAGGCGACCCGGCGCGCTGCCCCGAGGAATACAGAGAATTCTGCGAGGCTTTTCTTAATAAGGACGAGGCGCCGTGTTCCGCAATGAAAAGCAGGCTGCTTCTCACTTTTTGCGATATAAGTAAGAGGATAGCCGAGCTAAGGGAGGAAGAGAATAAAAAGAGGGAGGCCGGGGCGCTTGCCGAAATAAATAAGAGACCGGTTGAAAACAAGAAGATTCACGGCGGGCAGAAGTAAAAAACAACTCACGTCGCGGCCGAATCAGCTGGGGGAGACGGGGGAGGACTGTTAGGGGTTTTCCAGCGGGGGGCGGTAGAAATCTTCTGGGGATAAAGGATATTGTTTCAGGACTATAAGCTTTGGTTCTGAAGATTAAATTTCTAAACGGGGCAAGACTTAAGCCCCTATTTACGGGGTAAAGGAGAGGTGGTAATATGGCAAAAAAAAACAAGATGAAAAAGAATCTCAAGATGTTTTTGAACAGCGAAGAAGGAAAAATGCTCGACAGCGACATTGTCAAAGCCGGGATAACTCTCGGTATTCTGGGCGTGGGAATGGTTGATGATTTGAACGCCCAATTGGTGCATAGTAATGCAATAACCGAGTCAGGGCATTCGAGCCATCAGAGCCACGGCTCTCACTCTTCGCACGGCTCTCACGCTTCGCACGGCTCTCACAGCTCGCACGGCTCGCACGGCTCGCACGGGTCTCACAGTTCGCACGGCTCTCACGGCTCGCACAGCTCGCACAGCTCGCACGGTTCGCACGGGTCTCACAGCTCGCACGGCTCGCACAGTTCGCATGGCTCGTATTGAGCTTTAGATGTCCCTGTGCTTTTACTATTGGAACAGGAATCCCGACATAGGACATGCGGAGCTGTCGTTAAGGGTTTTAAGGGGGCTTTCGTCTTCGTATAAAAAAAGCGAGATATTTTTGATTTATTCCTCTCCATACGAGAGCCTCCTCCCGGAATTGCGCAGGTATGCCGGCGTCCTGCGTCTCGATCCTTCGAAAAAAGCGGATAATCCCTCCCGTGTCCTTTCTTTCCTGAGAAATAAAGATATAAGACTTTTTGTGACCGAATTTTTCCCCATGGGCCGGGAGGAAGCCTGGAGCGAGATACTGCCGGTCGTCTCGGCCCTGAAAGAGAGGGGCGCGAAAATACTTTCTCTTAACCCCCTGCCTTATTTCGTCCATCCGGCCGCCAAAACCGGGGAGCTCCTTTCGTCCGCCGCCCTCTACGACAAA
>PEXN01000143.1:7795-7864 GCA_002774685.1 Elusimicrobia bacterium CG08_land_8_20_14_0_20_51_18
GAAAAGAGAATAAGCCGGGCCGGTTTTTTGCGGGTTTTCGGGTCTTTAAAGAGCAGGATAAGTTTTACC
>PEXN01000143.1:7977-10255 GCA_002774685.1 Elusimicrobia bacterium CG08_land_8_20_14_0_20_51_18
GAAAAAAACACTTCCCGCCGGTTTGAAAATGCTGATAATAGCCGGAATATCGACGCCGGAAAAAGATTTTTTGAAATGGAGAAAAAGAATAGCCGCCGCCAAGCTTAAAAATCTGAAACTGGTAAGACACGTGAAAAATCTTCCCGGACTTCTGGCGAAAGCTTCCGTGACTGTCGGGACGGCCGGAGCCGCGGCTTATGAAATACTGTTTTTTTCCGGAAAGGCCGTTTTCATCCCTTACGGGGGAAGTCCAGGCAGGGAGCATTCCGACCAACTCGCCAGGGCGCGCCTGATGAAGGATTTGCTGGGCTCCGCGGTGATAAGGCCCGGAGAGCTTACCGGCGCGCGGCTGGCCGCTGCCATAGAAGTGAAAATAAAAGAGAAAAAGAAAAGAACCGTAAAGAACGGGTCTTTTTTTAACGGCCTGAAAAAAACCGTGGATTGCCTGAGAAAATTTCATAATGGCGGGAACTGATGGCTTTAAAAATGAAGATAATAACGGATAACGTCAGCAAGGGCTTCCCGCTCGTTTCCGTTATCGTTCCGGCCAGGGCCCCCGGCCGTTTTCTCAAACCGGCGTTGGCCTCCGTCTATGAACAAAAAAACACCGCCGTCGAAATAATAGTGGTGGATGACGGTTCGAAAGAAAATATTTTGCCCCGGCTTAAGCCGGGGAAAGCTCCCGTCCGCCTTATATACGTAAGACATCCGAAACCGCTCGGACTGTCCGCCGCGCGCAACACCGGCTTGAGGTTCAGCCGGGGAGAATTCACGGTTTTTCTGGACGCCGACGACCTTCTGCTTCCCGGGAAGCTCTCTCTTCAGGCCGGCATCTTGAGCCGGGATAAAAGCCTGGCCGCGGTTTGTTCCCGCTGGAAATACCTTTACGAGGACGGGTCGTCGAGCCCCTGCGACGGTTATTACAGCTCCGGCCGGGAACTGCGCTGGCGGATTTTTGAGGGCAATATCGCGCCCGTGCACGCCTTCTGTTTCCGCCGCTCCGAGCTCATTAAGGCCGGGGGCTTTTCCACCGCGCTTTCAGCCTGCGAGGACTGGGACCTCGTCGCGAGGCTCGCCTGGTCCGGCGCAAAATTTTATTTTCACCGCGAAAACACGGTCGTTTACCGGAGACGGGGAAGTTCCCTTTCCGCCGACCCCGTCCATATGTACAAAAACGGTCTGAAAACTCTTTACAACATCCTGTCTCTGTCAGGCGGAGCGGTAAGGGCCAAACGGGCTTTTAAGGCGGGTTTCACGAAACTCCTGATGAACGCCTGCCGGCGCTGCCTGAGCGCCGGAGACACGGCCTCGGCGGGAAAATTTTTCCTGAAGGCCGCGGAATTTTGCCGCCGCGCCGGTGAACCTGAAGCCTCGCTGGCGGGGCTGGCGGACGAAATTTCCCGTAAGAGCTGGAGCGACATCAGGTATAAGAACGTTCCGAAAAGGCTCTCCTCGCCCGTATTCAGAAAACACCTTGCCGAAACCTGGATAAGAAAAACTAAGCCGGGGATAAGTATACTGTCCCCGCATTGCGATGACGCGCCTTTGTCGCTCAGCGCCCTGTTTGCCGGCGTGAAGACGGCTCCTGAAGTTTTCAATGTTTTTTCCCGTTCGAAATACACACTAAAAACCCCCTGCGCCGGACCGGTTTTGAAGGTCACGCGGAAGCGCGTCGCCGAGGAAAAGGCCGCCGCCCGACTCTGCGGCTATAAGGTTTCCTTCCTCGGGTTCGGGGAGCCGTTCGTCAGAAAAGGTTTCGCTTCGCTGTCAGACCTGCGGGACCTGTCGCGCGAGCCCCGGCGGGATGCCAGCTGGAACGGGGTAGTTTCCGCCATAAAAAAACTCATGTCCGGAAAGAACCGCGCCTGGCTTGTTCCTCTGGCTCTTGGCGGGCATATAGACCACAGGATAGTGAAGCTGGCGGCTTTAAAAGCGGCCGCGGACTCGGGAGCGGAGATCATAGGGTTCTATGAGGACCTGCCTTACGCCGCGCATTATTCTTTAAAAGAAATAGCCGCTTATGCGAATTCCGGAGAAGGCGCCGGGTTAAAGCCGGCTATCTTAACCGGCTCATTGAAACATAAGGCCGGTGTTTTGAAAATATACGCCAGCCAGCTCGGGACGAAGGAAATAAAAGCCGTTTCCGACCATTGGGCCCGGACCGGGGGTGAACGCCTGTGGCTGACGCCTTTCGGGGAAAATTTGCTGAAGAACCGTTTCAGGATACGATATGCGCCATAAAGCGAAAGTCCGGTCCTCTCCCTTCCCGCATCGAGGT